>JAZNXR010000045.1:0-15069 GCA_045593985.1 Eubacteriales bacterium | reverse complement strand
CCGCTTGGCCTCCGACTTGCAGGTGCTTTTTTGATAAGTAACATCGTTTTTGTGCGGACAGTCGAGGACGCCTGTCCCTACAAATAACGTGGTAAAGTGTCGGGACGACGTCTTGCCTTCCCCTCAGGGGAAGGTAAGAGGTAAACAAGAGGCAGTACCTCGGATGAGGTGTTCGTGTGTGATCTAACTTGATCTCTCAAACGAAAAACCGCCGAGAAATCGGCGGTTTTCATTATTTAACGTAGGTAACTATCTTCCATTTCATTCCGTTTGGGGAATCGTCGGGGGTTGATAGGAATTCTTCGCTTTCGCTTTCAATCTTCCAGCCGAGATCATCGAGATTCGGGAAGAATGCGTCGGCGGGGAGAGTTATGTCAAATTTTGTGACGTAGATTCTCTCACAGTAGGGCAGAAACAGCTTATATATGCTGTCGCCGCCGATCACTACTGCCGTTTCGCTATCGTCGATAAGCGACAGCGCTTCCTTTACGCTATGTGCTACGAGAGCGCCCTCCACCTTATAGTCCTCACGGCGGGAGAGAATTATGTTTTTTCTGTTTTTCAGCGGCTGACCGTTCGGGAATGTTGACAGCGTTTTTGAGCCGAGAATGACGGTTTTTCCGCTCGTAACCGAACGGAAATTTTTCAGATCGTCTCTGACTCGGCAAAGCAGCTCGCCCTTATTTCCTATTCCCCACGCGTTATCTACCGCGACTATCGCTTCGAGCTTCATATTATAACAGCGCTGCAAGCTCGGAGGCGATATCGGTCTTTTCCCAGCCGACGTTCAGCTCCTCACGGCCGAGGTGACCGTATGCTGCAAGAGGTGCGTAGATCGGACGGCGGAGATCAAAGCGCTTAATGAGCGCTGCGGGGCGGAGGTCAACGAGCTGACAGATCTTTTCGCAGATCTTATCCTCTGCCACCTTGCCTGTGCCGAATGTGTCGACCATAACGGAGACCGGCTTCGCAACGCCGATGGCGTATGCAAGCTGAACCTCGCACTTGGTTGCAAGACCTGCCTTGACTATGTTCTTTGCAAGATATCTGCAAGCGTATGCGCCGGTACGGTCGACCTTTGTCGGATCCTTGCCCGAGAATGCGCCACCGCCGTGACGGGAGTATCCACCGTAGGTATCAACTATAATCTTTCTGCCCGTCAAGCCCGAATCGCCGTGAGGGCCGCCGACAACGAAGCGTCCCGTGGGGTTAACGTATATCTTGGTATTTTCATCAATAAGGGAGGAGGGGACGGTTGCGTAGATAACGTGCTTCTTGACGTCCTCTCTGATCTGCTCGAGGGTAATTTCACCGTCGTGCTGGGAGGAAACGACGACCGTATCGATACGGACGGGCTTGTCGCCGTCGTATTCAACGGTGACCTGCGTCTTGCCGTCGGGACGGAGATAGGAGAGCGTGCCGTTTTTTCTTACCTCGGTGAGCTTTTTAGCCAGAGCGTGAGAAAGCGAGATAGGCAGGGGCATAAGCTCGGGTGTCTCGTCACAAGCGTAGCCGAACATCATTCCCTGGTCGCCTGCGCCGGTATCAAGACCGTCACCGTTGCCCTCCTTTGCTTCGTAGGAGAGGTCAACGCCGAGAGCGATGTCGGGAGACTGACCGTGTACCATATTGATAACTGCACAGGTATCACAGTCGAAGCCGTACTTTCCTCTATCGTAGCCGATTTCTCTTACCGCCTCACGGGCAATGGTCTGAAAATCGATAACGGCGGTGGTTGTGATCTCGCCCATAATCGAGATAACGCCCGTTGTTACCGTCGTTTCGCAGGCAACTCGTGCCATCGGATCGATGGCGAGAATTGCATCGAGGACGGAATCGGAGATCTTGTCGCAGATTTTATCGGGATGACCTTCGGTCACCGATTCTGATGTGAATAGCTTTTTCATTTTTTCTTCCTTCTTCTTACAAATTTCTCTTGTTTTTCGTTCTGAGGGCAACAAAAACGCCCTCGCAGAACGAGGGCAATTTTTCATTCAAAATTAAACTCTCATCTGCTCGGATTTGGCACCTTTTTGGCTGATTTTTGCGCTCATTTCGCAAAAGCCAAATGGTTGTCGGGCTTCACAGGGCCGGTCCCTCCGCCACTCTTGATAAGAACGGTGATATTATAGCATATCTTTTTACAGATTTCAACCTTTTTTGAGAAAATTTTTATTTGATAAAAAACGGGCGAGCATTGCTCGCCCGTTCCAAAGAAAAGTAACACCGTTTTATGCGGGAGGAGCAAGCCCCTCCCCTACAAGAGATATATCGAACGTGGATATGTAGGGACAGGCGTCCTCGACTGTCCGCAGCTCCCACGCTCATACTATTCACTATTTTACAGATTTTTGCCATGTTGTCGTAGGGCGGGGGCTTGCTCCCGCCGTTCCAAAGAAAAGTAACATCGTTCCCCGGCGGACAGTCGAGGACGCCTGTCCCTACGAATAACGTGCCGAAGCTTCGCCACGTTATCTTGCCTTCCCCTCAGGGGAAGGTGTCAACCGAAGGTTGACGGATGAGGTGTCCCAAAGGGATGCAACATCGTATTAGTGCGGCGGGAGCAAGCCCCCGCCCTACAAAAACGTCGAGAAACAATTAAACATTCTTGTAGGGGCGACCATTGGTCGCCCGCAAATGGGCCGCGAACGAACGGGCGACCAATGGTCGCCCCTACAAACAACGTGCCGAAGCTTCGCCGCGTTATCTTGCCTTCCCTAACATACAAAAACAGACGGCCGTTGTCCGTCTGTTTTTAATATCATTCTGCAAGCAATTTCATTTTTGAAAGAAGCTTTGCGAGCTTTTTGCCCTTGGGGAGCATTTCGACTTCCTCACGTGTGATTCCGCGGATCAAAAGGATCGTAAGCACGTATATTATCGCTGCAGTGAGAATAGAAAGCATAAGAGAAACGACCGCAGCGTGGGTTAACATATCATAAAGCTTAAACGATCCGATTGCGGCAGCGGCACAGACTGCTGCCGAGATAAGCGGCTTGATTATAAGCTTTGCGAAATTCGGCGTATAGCCGATCTTTTTGCGAATGAATATGAAGTTCATTGCCGAGATCGTAAAGCAGGAAAGAATTGCCGAAATCGGAGACGCCATAATTCCGATATCCTTTATCATAACGAAGCTGAAGGTTGAAACGACCTTCACCACAGCGCCCACCGCCACGCTTATAACGGGATAACGTCCAAGCTTGTGCGATTGAAGAATGGCGGCGCTTGTTGAGATCATACTCATAAAGAATACCGAAATAACGTGAACAGAGAGAAGCGGGCCTGCCTTGACCGCCGCTTCTGCGCCGAAAAGGAATGCAACTATCGGCTCTGCAATCACCGAAATTCCGAACACACAGGGGAGAATTACAATGACCGCCATACGAAGCGCCGTTGTGATCGCCTTTTTAACCTTTTCGGAATTATTCTCTGCAACTGCGACCGCAATCAGCGGAACGATAACCGATGTTATCGGGTTTGCAAACGCCAGAATTATGTTGCTTATCGGGGTAACACAGGTTTTCAGGTTTCCGATAAACGCCTTTGTAGCCTCCTGGCTGTATCCTACGTACTGAAGTCCCCGTGACAGAATTATTCCGTCAAGGACGTTAGACAGCGTCATTACCGATGACGAAAGGGTTATCGGAATCGCTATCATAAAGAGCATCTTTATGATCTTTGACGCCGGGCGGGTTTCCATTCCGTCCGTCAGAAGGTCTGCATATTCGGTATCGTATTTTTCCGGCTTAAAGAGAAGCTTGCGTATAATAAGCGAGACCATTCCCGCAGCAACTCCGACGGTCAGACCGAGCACCGCATAAGCGGCGACGATATGCGGAGGCTCTCCTGTCTTGTCCGCATAGGTGGCGAAAAGGATACCGAGAGTCATCTTTCCGACTGCCTCGATCACGTTCGAAACGGCAGACGGCACCATATTCTGGTAGCCCTGGAAATAGCCCTTAAGCGCCGATGCGATGCAGATAAAGAAGAGTGTCGGCGCTATTGCCATAACGCTGTACGACAGGTCGTTTATCTTATACGCCTTTTCGAACAGCGGCGCACCGAAGAACATTATCGACGTTCCGATCACACCTATGGCGACAAACAGCCACATGGCGACCTTCATTATCTTCTTGCTTTCTCTTACGTTACCGCTTGCACGGTTTTCGGAGATCATCATCGAAACCGCAGTCGGCAAGCCTACGTTAGAGACGGTATAAAGGAAGGCATATATGTCGTAGGCGTTGTTGTAGTACGCCATTCCGCTGTCATTGAGAATTCCGTGAAGCGGTATTTTGAGAAGCAGTCCGACCGTCTTGACGAACAGATTTGCTATCGTCAGGGCGAGGACGCCCGAGAGCATTTTTGATGCTCCCTTTCTTTCTTTTGCACTCAATTTTTTGTCCCTTTTTATTTATTTATATATTCGTATGTATATTTCGGCTCGAATATTCTTTCGATTTTTCCGCCGTCTTTACTTATAAATTTGCTTACCGCACCTGCACCGACGGCGTAGATGTCCTGAAGCTCCTCCATAATATAGATGTTATAAAGTCCCTCGTGACAGTCACGGCAGAAGCCGACGTTTTCAAGATTACCCTGCGCATTCTTTTGACGGTAGAGGTAATAAGGGAAATATCCCGCCTGTGTCAGCGCCTTCTGGGAATAATCGACACAGCGTGCGCTGATATCACCGAAGAAGTTATATATTCCCCGCTTGTCACCCTCGATAAGCGCTTCGGTCGTGAAGGATGCGGCACGCTTTACGCAGTAGGTATGAACCGTTACGTTTTGCGGATCAAGGTCGATTATTTTATCGACGGTAGAGCAGAAGCTTTCCTCGGTTGCCGAGGGCAGACCTGCAATCAGGTCTGTATTTATGCTTCTGATACCGCTCCTTACCGCAATATCGTAGGCACGGTAGAAATCGGCAACGGTATGACGGCGGCCTATCGTTTCGAGGACGCCATCGTCGAGTATTTGCGGATTTATGCTCGTTCTGTTTACGCCAAACGAGGTCATAATATCAAATTTTTCCTTCGTCACCGTATCGGGACGCCCTGCTTCGACGGTAAATTCGAGGATATCAAGCCCTTTCGTATTTGAAGCAACCGCCTGAAGAAGGCGATGCAGCTGCCTTTCATCAAGGACGGTGGGTGTGCCGCCGCCTATATAGACGGTGGTCAGCCTTTTCCCCGATTCTTTTATCTTCCTGAAAGTCGCCTCGATATCAAGGCAGAGCTTATCGAGATAATCTGGGATAGTAGACAGATATTTCGGTGTCGAATATGAAACGAAGGAGCAATATGCGCATCTTGTCGGGCAAAACGGAATCGAAATATAAAGCGAGCAGGTATCGTCCGTCAAAAGCGAACGTGCATATTTCTGATGCGCATTGACCTCGGTAAGAAGCTCCGCTTTATCGGGGCGCATAAGAAAGTCCTCTTGCAAGGCGATCAGCGCTTCTTCCCTGCTCAAGCCCTTGCCGATAAGCTCGTCAGCGAGCTTTGAGGGACGAACGCCTGTTGAAATTCCCCAGGGCGGCGCTTGACCGAGAAGCTTCTCGCCCGATGCCTGAAACGCCTTGCCGACTGCGAGCTTTTTTGCTCTGTCGGGGGTTATCCTGCCGCCGATCTCCGAGCTTCCTTCGCCGCTTGTTCTTCTTTCGCCGTCAAAAAGGGTGACGTACGAAATATATCTGCCGTTTTCCTCACGCAAAACGATGTCTGCTTCGGGGACGCTTCCCGTTTGAATTTCATTTTCGGGAAATTTTGCGCCCGGGAAGAAAATGAGGCACAGGTTTTGGCAATATGTTCTTTTTATATCGCCGTCGATTCTGACAATCATTTTTTGTCCTTTCGAAGATCGTCGGTATCGAGAATTATCGTCACGGGGCCGTCATTGAGAAGCTCGACCTTCATATCCGCGCCGAAAATTCCCTTTTCGGTCTTACATTCCGAGAGCGCTTTTACCTTTTCGGTAAAATATTCGTAAAGCTCATTTGCTCGGGCAGGGCCTTCCGACGCAAAAAAGTCGGGGCGGTTGCCATGGACACAGTTTGCATAGAGAGTAAACTGCGAAATGACGAGGATCTCACCGCCGATCTGGTTGAGCGAGAGATTCATTTTTCCGTTTTCATCGCAGAAAATTCGCATTTTTGCGATTTTTGAGGCAAGCAGATCTGCCTCCGCCTCGCTATCTCCCTTGCCGACTCCGAGAAGGACGAGAAAGCCCTGATCTATCTTTCCGACAGTCTCGTTATCGACCGTCACCGAGGCGTATTTTACCCTTTGTATTACCGCTTTCACGTCGTATATCCTCTGCTTACTTCCTCTACGCTTTCGACCGAACGGAGGCGCGAGAGGATCGATTTAAAGTGGTCAAGATTTTTACAGCTGACCGTCAGCTCGACGATCGTGCAGTCGGAACGGTTATGCGTCGTTATGCCGAGAAGTGCTACACGCATATCGGCAAGCGCCATTGTGATGTCCGCAATAAGCCTGATTCCCGGCTGTGCGATAACTCGGATCTGCGCTTCAAACTCGCCGCCCTGCATGGCGCTGGATTCCCAATGCGCATTTACCCAGCGGTCGATATATGCAGGGTTTTTAAGTCCCGAAATGACGTTCGGGCAGTCCTGCTTATGAACCGAAATTCCGTAGCCCTTCGTGATAAAGCCGATAACCGAATCGCCGGGAAGCGGATTACAGCATTTACTGAATTTGACAGACAGACCGTCAACTCCGTCAACGACAACGCCGCCGTTCGACTTCTTGCGCTTGACGGTCGGAACGTCGGAGGCGTCCATCACGGCAGGAGCTTCCTCCTTGACTACACGGTCAAACTCGTCACGTATCTTCGTTCCGATCTTCGAAACCGTAATACCGCCGTAGCCGATCGTATTATAGAGGTCCTCTATATCCTGAATACCGATTCGCTTTGCGACGTTAAGCAGGATCTCGTTCTTCTGTGCTTCGGTGCAAGCCTTGCCTATGCGCTTGAATTCACGCTCGACCTCGATCCTGCCGACATTGATATTCTCGGGGCGCTGCTCCTTCTTAAACCACTGACGGATCTTGTTTCGTGCTTCGCCCGTGCGGACGATCTTCATCCAGTCACGGGAAGGACCGCGAGAAGCGGCTGACGTTATGATCTCAACGATCTCGCCGTTTTGCGGCGCACGGTCGATCGGAACGATCATACCGTTTATCTTTGCGCCGACCATCTTATTTCCGACAGCGGAATGGATTGCGTAGGCGAAGTCAATTACCGTTGCGCCCTGCGGAAGGGTTATAATATCGCCCTTCGGGGTAAAGACGAACACCTCGTCGTGCATTATGTCTATTTTGAGTGCCTGGAGGAATTCCTCGGGATCTCTTGTATCGTCTTCCGTTTCGATAAGCTTTGCTATCCAGGAAAGCTTGCGGTCGATTTCTTCACGGCTGTCCTCGCCGCTCTTATATTTCCAATGCGCCGCAACACCGTATTCCGCTATGCGGTGCATTTCCCAGGTTCTTATCTGAACTTCGAAGGGAATGGCGTTTCTGCCCATAACCGTCGTATGAAGCGAACGGTACATATTCGGCTTCGGAGTTGAGATATAGTCCTTGAAGCGTCCCGGCACCATGTTGAACATTTCGTGTATCATACCGAGGACGACGTAACATTCCTCCTCGCTGTCAACGATAACTCGGAGGGCGTAGAAGTCGAATATCTCCTCAAAGCTCTTATTCTGCTGATACATCTTGCGGTAGATAGAGTAAACGCTCTTAACTCTGCCTTCAAGAGTAAACTTGATGCCTGCCGCAGTCAGCTTATCAGACACGCGCTTACGCATCTGCTCGATAAAGTCACGGCTTTCGCCGTAACGCTTTTCGATGTCGTTGCGAATTTCCTCGTGTCCTATCGGATCGAGGTATTCAAGCGAGCGATTTTCAAGCTCGTGCTTCATTCTCTGCATACCGAGACGGTGTGCAAGAGGCGCATAGACGTGCATCGTTTCAAGCGCGGTGCTTCGGCGCTTTTCGTCCTTCTTTACGCCGAGGGTGCGCATGTTGTGAAGTCGGTCGCAGAGCTTAATGAAGATAACTCTTACGTCCTTCGCCATGGCAAGGAACATTTTACGGAGGTCCTCAACGTGCTGCTCCTCCTTATCCGAGAAGGGGATTCGGACGAGCTTGGTAAGGCCGTCAACGAGGTGTGCAACGTCCTCGCCAAACGCCTTTTTTATCATTGGAAGGTCAATCAGCTCACCGCAGTCCTCGACCGTATCGTGAAGGAGGGCGGCAACGATCGAATCTGTATCAAGACCGAGACCGACCGCAATTTCGGCAACCGCCACGGGATGGCTTATATAGGGATCGCCGCTGTAACGGTACTGTCCCTCGTGAAGCTCCTTTGCCAGCTCATAAGCCCTCATTATTTTTTCTGTATCGTAATGCTTGCCCGACTTTTCTATCGCCGCTAAAAGCTTTCCTATGCCTGTCGGATCGTTCTTTAAATTTTCGTCAGCTGTTTGTATATGCATGTTTCGGTTAAATCTACTTTCTTTTCAACTTGGGGAACGGTAATAAATATGCTTTCGCTTCCCTTTTTGCCCTCGCTCTCTCCGAGCGTGATTATGCCGCCCTCAGAGAGAACGTCAAGAATCAGGCGAAGCTTTATATAATTCAGCTTGCTTCCGCTTGTCGGAATCAGCGAATGAAGCAGGGAGCGAAGCGAAACAAGCGCTCCGGATTCGGGTAGCGTTCTTTTGAGATGAAGATAAGCGCCCACGAAGTCGGGACGGGAGGGGAGGTTTTCCCCTGCATCCTTTGCTCCGTTCAGGATCGCTATGTATTCGTCATATTCTTTTTCACGCTCACAGGACTGCTCCTGCGAGTGTCTTATATCACGGAGGAGGATCTGCTCGCTCTTTACGCCGCGGAACTCGTTGATTCCGAGGCGGAATGCGATATCGACCTTATCGGAGGGGGAAAATCCAAGCTCATCGGGTGAGCTTCCGAAAAAGACTGCGCTGATGCGCTTGCTTTCGCTGTCGAACAGATATTTAGTATGTCTGCCCTGTCCCATTGAGGTTACTTCAACCACCGTAAGCGACGGACAATAGAAGGTTGGAAGGGGATTTCCGACTCCGCACGGCTCAAGGAGATCAAGCTCCGATGCCTGAAGCAGAGTCATTTCGCTCGGATGAAGCTCAAAATCAAGCTCGAGTGTCGGCGCTTCCTGCTCTTTACCGAGCGTTTTTCTTGCGTATTCCTTTAATTTTTCCTTAAAAGGCTCAAGGTTTTCTTCCTTAACGGTAAGTCCTGCCGCAAGCTCATGACCGCCGAATTTTTCGAGCAGGTCGGAGCAGTAAAGAAGCGCCTCAACGAGATTCATTCCCTTTACGCTTCGTCCCGAGCCCTTTCCGACTCCGTCCTCGAAGGAGATCATTATTGACGGCTTGCCGTATTTTTCCGTTATGCGTGAGGAAACGATACCGATTACGCCGTGATTCCAGCCCTTTTCGTCAAGGACGATAACGGGAGAATCAGCCTTCAGCTCGGCTTCGATCCTATCCTTCAAGGAATCAACGATCTTGTTTTCCTCGTTTTGTCTTTGTGTATTAATTAGGCAAAGCTCGGATGCAATTTCACGGATTTCGTCTGTGTCCTGACTCAAAAACAGCTCTGCTGCACGGGATGCCGATGCCATTCTGCCTGCGGCATTTATTCTCGGCGCAATCGTAAAGCCGATAACAGACGACGAGATTCGGCGTTTTTTGGTCGGCGCCTTGCCGCTGTCAACTGCATCAAGAAGAGCAGTAATTCCTTCACGTGGCGATCTTTCCATATAGGAAAGTCCCATGCTTACGATAAGACGGTTTTCGTCGATAAGCGGCATTACGTCCGCTACCGTTCCGAGCGCCGCAAGATCTACATATTTTTTACAAACGTCGGATAGGAAGCCGTCTGTCGGAATACCGTGCTTTTCACGGTAGAGATATTCAATTGCTGTTACGAGCTTGAATGCCACTCCGACACCCGCAAGCTCCTTGAAGGGATATTCGCAATCGGGGCGATGCGGATTTACCACCGCTATCGCATTTGGTATTTCGCCACGGCATTCGTGGTGGTCAGTTATCACCATATCACAGCCGAGCGATGCGCAGTATTCTGCCTCACAGCACGCCGTGATGCCTGTGTCAACGGTGATTATAAGGTTCGTTCCGTCAGAAACGAGCTTATCTATCGCTTCACGGTTTACTCCGTACCCTTCGCCTACACGGTTGGGAATGTGGTAATCCGTTTTTATTCCCTTGTCACGGAAATAGAGGGAAAGCAGGCAGGTCGAAGATACGCCGTCGACGTCGTAATCACCGTAAATTGCAATATTTTCGCCGTTATCAATGGCGGTGACGATGCGCTCTGCCGCTTTTCTCATATCCTTCATGAGGAAGGGATCGTGGAAAAGCTCCGTTTCAAGCTTTATAAATGCGGAGGCGTCTGACGGCGTTTTATAGCCACGGTTGTAGAGCAGATTTGCCGTCGGCAGAGATACGCCGAGGGTATTTGAAATTGCCATTATTTCAGGTGAATCGGAGCGTGATCCGACGTGCCATATTTTTTCCTTCGGCATAATGTGCCTCCTTTCGTGGGATTTGTTTGTGATGTAGGGCAGTGGGATTGGCAAGAAGGTAGAAATCTTTGGCGACAATCCCTCACCGCTTCGCGGAGCTCCCTTTGCACAAGGGAGCCATTGGTTTATTCAAACGCCTTATATCTCTTGATTATCTCCTCGGCGACTCTTATGCCGTCGACTGCGGCGGAGGTTATGCCGCCTGCATAGCCTGCGCCCTCTCCGCAGGGATAGATATTATCGAAGCCCTCTGCGATCAGCGCTTCGTTTCTCATTATCCGAAGCGGAGCTGATGTGCGGCTTTCGACGCCCGTCAGAATTGCTGACGGAGATGAAAAGCCCTTTATATTATGCTCGAAGCTCTTTATTCCTGTTTCAAGCATTGAGGAAATACGCTCGGGGAAAAGCCTGCGGAGGTCTGCCTCCCTGACCTTGCCCTTACGGTAGGTCGGGCTGACTTTGCTCGGCGCTCTACCGCTTGTTTTATGAAGAAAATCGCCTACCGTCATTATCGGTGCTGAATAGTCGCTTCCGCCAAGCTCAAATGCTTTTCTTTCAAGACGGCGCTGAAATTCAATAGGATCGCCGTCCGGCATTACGTTTACCGCAAGTGCAGAATTTGAATTGACGCCGTCACGCCTATAACGTGACATTCCGTTCGTAACGACTCCGCCCTCCTCCGATGCCGCAGCAATTACCTCGCCGCCGGGACACATACAAAAGGAATAAACGCAGTCATCGCCGATTCGCTTTGAAAGAGAATATTCGGCTGCGCCGAGGCGGGGATCGCCTGCATATTTACCGTATATCGCTCGGTCGATATCCTCTCTTAAATGCTCAATACGGACACCGACAGAAAAGGGCTTCGGCATTAGCTTAAAGCCTGCGCTTTTCAGATAATAATAGGTATCTCTTGCGCTGTGACCGATTGCGAGCACGACCGCAGAGCAAGGTATAACGCCTTTATTCGTCTTGACCGAGACGGCTTTGCCGTCCTTCGTTTCGATTTCGTCAAGGCGTGTATTATAATGTATTTCACCGCCAAGCTCGGTTATTCTTGCGGCGATATTGTTTACAACTCCGAGCAGCTTGTCTGTTCCAATATGAGGCTTGGCGTGGAGAAGCACCTCCTTCGGCGCTCCGAAGGAGCAGAGCCTGCGCAGAACGTAGCCGACTCTGCCGTCGTTTATTCTGGTGACGAGCTTGCCGTCCGAAAACGTGCCTGCGCCGCCTGCGCCAAACTGAATATTACTCTCAGTATCAAGCACTCCGTCACGGAAAAATTTCCCGACCTTTTGTGTACGGGAAAGAACATTGTCGCCTCGCTCGATAACTATCGGACGGTAGCCTGCCTCGGCAAGAATAAGCGCCGAGAACATACCGCAAGGCCCGAAGCCGACAACGATCGGTCGCTCGGTCATGGCTTCGTCACCGCAGCTGATTCCGTCAAGCAGCTCGCCCTCAAGAAGCTCCTGGGCATCGATGCTCTTAAGCTGACTATCGGTAAGATCAGCCGTGATTTCGACCGCCACCGACCAGACGAAGGTTATCTCCCTTCTTCTCGTGTCAAGAGAACGGCGGAATATCGCTTTATTAACTATATCCTGTTTAGCAGTTAACGGAGCAAGCCGCAAACAGGCCTGCTCCATTACCTCGCTTTCCGTAACCGAGATCGGCGTACGGAGATTTCTTATTATAAGCTTCATTCGGTCGGCTCCTCTACCGTCCACTGAACGGTATAGGGCGAGCCTTCTTTATAGATCTCATAGACCTTGCCCGAGAATTCACCGAGAAATTCGAAGATTATCGGGGCGTTCACCACACCCGTTGCTCCGTCGGCAGGCTTTGCGCTCGCCTTGATATTTGCCGCAGAAAGATCTGCCATTATATCGCTTTCGCCACGGAAGGTTGCGCTGACCGTTGTAATTATCGTTCCGTCAGGATCGTAAACCGGCACGGACAGCTTCTTTTCGGCGTAGTTCTTCAAATTAACGGTAACCTTGAGCGAGGTTATCGGATCGAGGTTCTGAACGCCCGAGGGAAGTCCGATTCCGCAGTTTACCGAGGTGCCGCTTTTAAGAGTTTTTTCGTCAATTACACAGTTTACCGTGAGATTCTCTATAACTCCGATCTCGCCGTACACATTGATAGTTTTACGGCTGAGCGTTACCGTGCAGTTTTCAAGCTTCTGTATGCCGTGCTTGAAGGTAACCGTAACAGGCACGCTTGCCCGACCGTAAAGAGAGACGGTGACCTCTGCCGTTTCCTTCGAAAGACGGACGTAACGGCGGTCTGCCTCGGAGATCTCGACATCGCCCTCACCGATAAGCCTGAGCTTGCTTCTGAAGATTCTTCCGCTTGTAATTTCCGCATTATTGAAATCAACGGGAAGCTCTGCCCGAATTATTCTGTTTACTATCTGCTCGGGACCTGTTATCACGATGTCGGAAATTTCGCTCAAATTGAGAGTATGCTCCGACGACATTGAATAATTTTCAAGCTTCGCCTCGGTGGGTATCGTCTTTGAAACCTTATTATCGAGATAAACCGTTACCGTTTCTACGCTCTTCTTTTCAAGCGTGACGCTGACGCCGCTTGGAAGCGTGATCTGAATATCGAAATATTTTTCTCCTGCTTCTGTTACGTTCGATACGTCAACGTATGCCCGAATATTGGAGCTTTTAATCTTACGAAGCTCGTTTCTGCTTCCCGAAAGAGTAACGTCAACCGTCATTCCGTCGCCCGAAAGAACCGCAAAGCTGCTGCGGTTTACGATCTCAACGGGGATCGCTGCAAATTCCTCCTCCTGAATGACCGTATCAACGCTTACCGCATAATACCAGAAGAAAAAGGCGAGAAGCAGGCATATTATCTTTGCAAGAAAATCAAGTGTCTTATTTTTCTTGACGGTAATATTACCCTCGGTAGGCTCAATTTCGGAGCGAACGTCGGTTTTTATTTCATTATCCATTCTGTCCGCCCTCCTTTTTGCCTTGATTCTTGTCCTTTTTGTGAGTAAATATCTTTGTAACTCCCGCCTTGTTTTCGTCGGGGGTGATGAAAAGCAATTCAAGCTCCTTTTTAAGGGAATTATGCGTATATCCGCGCTTGAGCTGTCCGTTTATTGCAACAGACACCGTTCCGGTTTCCTCGGAAACTATAATTACGACCGCATCGCTTTCCTCGCTTATTCCGATTCCAGCACGGTGGCGAGTTCCGAGGTCCTTGATTATTTCCTCGTTCGAGGAAAGAGGAAGGAAGCATCCTGCCGATGCTATGCGCCAATCACGGATTATGACCGCACCGTCATGAAGCGGCGCGCCCTCGTAGAAAATGTTACGAAGCACGAAGGAGGAAACGTCGGCGTTTACATTGACGCCGCTTTTCGTGATATCACCGAGCTTTGTCGAGCGCTCAATTACGATCAGAGCGCCCGTGCGGGCACGGCCGAGCTGGGAAACTGCCGATGCTATTTCGTTTATGCTGCTGGCAAGCCCGACATTTTGTTCTTTGTTTTCGGTTTTCGGTATGAAATTCTTGAAGCGCTCTCCGCCCATTTTTTCAAGTGCGGCACGAAGCTCGGGCTGGAAAACGATAACGAGCGCAACAAATCCGACCTGGAAAAGGTTTTTCATAATAAAGGATATGGCTCTTAAACCGATCATGCTTCCGATAAGCATTATGGCAATCAGAAGCGCAACGCCGACTGCAAGCTTGCCTGCTCGTCTGTCACGAATGAAGGCGTAGACGAAATACATCATTATGGCGATAAGCAGTATGTCTATGACGTCAAGAATATTGATATTCAAGAGCTGATATTTGAATGCATCCCATGTAAATAAGCCCATTTCGGTCCCACCTTCTTTGAATTTATATTTTTCCGTAATACGGTTACAGTTAGATATTCTGCTCCAACTTTAATTGTATCATAAAAAACACTATAATGCAATTATATTTTTATTAATATTATAAAAAATATATAGGGCTTTTCGACGGCGTTTTTGCCTTTCTCCTCATCCGACCTCGCAAGCTCGGCCACCTTCCCCGCTGGGGAAGGCGAGACGACGTAGCGAAGCTTTGACACATCATTGTAGGGACAGGCGTCCTCGACTGTCCATTTGAAAACGGTGTTACATTTCCTCTGGAACACCTCATCCACCGCAGGCGCAGCGCCTGCGGTCCCCCTTCCCCTGAGGGGAAGGCTAAACAACGCCCCGTTGCTTCGGTACGTTGTTTGTAGGGTGCGACGTCCTCGACGCACCGTAGGGCGGGGACTTGCTCCCGCCGCACAAAAACAATGTTACTTCCCTTCGGAACACGGTTGCTTCGCAACCTACCTCATCCGTCCGAGGTTTACCTCTTAGACACACTTCCCCTCAGGGGAAGGCGAGACGACGTAGCGGAGCTTTTCCACGTTATTTGTAGGGGGCGACGTCCTCGACTGTC
>JAZNXR010000044.1:0-2223 GCA_045593985.1 Eubacteriales bacterium | reverse complement strand
GATCCCGGTGTTGTCGGCGCAGCTCTTGCTACCGATGTTACGGTCGAGCTCATATGCGACACCTTCCATATTCACCCCGGTGTTTTCTCAATAATCGCAAAACAGAAGCCCGGTAAGCTCTGCCTTATTACCGACTGTATCCGTGCAGGCGGAATGCCCGATGGCGAGTACGATCTCGGCGGTCTCCCCGTAACTCTTAAGGGAATCGAGTGTCGCCTTGTCGACGGCACTATCGCAGGCTCGGTTCTCACCCTTAACGCAGCAGTACGTAATCTCCTTGCAAATACGACAATCAGCGTTCCCGAGGCAGTTGCGGCGGCAAGCTATACGCCTGCCCGTGCTATCAAGGCAAAGGGCAAGGGTGCGCTCAAGAGCGGATACGATGCCGACATTATGATCGCAGACGAAAAATTCAATGTAAAGAAAACCATAAAGAGAGGTAGAACAATTTATGAAGCTTAAGACAGTAGCACCGCTTGACCTCGGCTATATGCCGATGGCGCTCGTACTCAAGGATTTTGAAGAAAGAGCAAAAAATGAGGGCGGAAAGAAGATCGTAATCGGAATTGAAAGAAACAAGGGTTATCTTTCAACCTATGAAATGACCGTTTTCGCTGACGGAACAGGTCACGACGAGGAAAACTTCGATGTCGTTGAGCGTGTCGTTAAGTCGCTCCTTTGGGTACGCGGCGGATATAAGGTTATCATTGCAGGCTCTGACGTAATCGGAAATAAGATCAAGGCGGCTTATGACTTCGGCGGACTTCGTGAGTTCGACCGTGGATTTATGGCAAGAGTTTACGAGCGCCCGTTTGAGGTCGAGGTCGTTTCTCTTGAAAATGCTTCCAAGGAAAATGAGGCCGCAGAGCCCGTCGGACGTCACCTTGCGGGATGCCGTATCGGCTTTGATGCAGGCGGAAGCGACCGTAAGGTCAGCGCCGTTATCGACGGCGAGCCCGTTTATTCCGAGGAGGTCGTTTGGTTCCCCAAGACCAATTCCGATCCTAAATATCACTACGAGGGAATCCTCGACGCAATGAAGACAGCGGCATCTCATATGCCCCGTGTCGACGGTATCGGCGTTTCCTCCGCAGGCGTTTATATCGACAATAAGATCATGATCGCATCTCTCTTCCTAAAGGTCTCCGACGAGGACTTCGAGAAGCACGTAAAGAATATGTACCTCGACTGCGCGGCAGAGCTTGGACGTGAGCTCGGCTACGAGATCCCCGTTGAGGTCGCAAACGACGGTGACGTTACGGCTCTTGCCGGCGCTATGTCGCTTGACGATAACGGAATCCTCGGTATCGCAATGGGTACATCCGAGGCAGGCGGATACGTTGATATGGCAGGTAACATCACCGGCTGGCTCAACGAGCTTGCATTCGTTCCCGTTGACTTTAATAAGGACGCTATGGTAGACGAATGGTCGGGTGACTACGGATGCGGCGTTAAGTATTTCTCGCAGGATAGCGTTATCAAGCTCGCTCCTGCCGCAGGAATCGAGCTCGATCCTAACCTCAGCCCCGCTGAAAAGCTTAAGGTCGTTCAGGGACTTATGCTCGAAGGACACGAGGGCGCAAGAAAGATCTACGAAACGATCGGCGTTTACTTCGGATACGCAGTAGCTTACTACGCAATGTTCTACGATATCAAGCACGTTCTTCTTCTCGGACGTGTTTCCTCCGGTAAGGGCGGAGACATCGTTCTCGAGTTTGCAAAGAAAGCGCTCGCAAATGAGTTCCCCGAGCTCGCAGAGAAGATCAGCATCGCGCTTCCCGACGAAAAGAGCCGCCGTGTCGGCCAGTCCGTCGCAGCAGCAAGCTTGCCTAACTGATAATAAAAACATAAAACCGCAGATCGGATCTGATCCGCGGTTTTTTTATTGCCTCGCCTTGGAAAATTATTTCAATTTAAGGAGAATTTGCCACGTTATTTGTAGGGACGGGCGTCCTCGACCGTCCGCATAAAAAGTGATGTAACATCGTTTTTATGCGGCGGGAACCTCTTACCTCGACGATCCTTTGCAATGGTAATGCTATTTTTGCTACCTTTATACATTCGGCGCAAACAATCTTTTCAGCAGCTCAAGCCCATTCTCCGACGGCTGATAATTCGGTTCATAGAGAAGATTCAGCCGCCGTCTTTTACAGGCAGTAAGAGAAGCAGAAAAATAATTCGTCATCGTATCAGCCGTCATCGGCTCGCCCTCACGCTGATCGA
>JAZNXR010000043.1:0-7948 GCA_045593985.1 Eubacteriales bacterium | reverse complement strand
CTTTGTCCTATCTTGACAGACATCCGGTCGGCGACATTGTAAGCCGTCTTATTGCTGATGTTGAACAATTCTCAGACGGACTGCTTTTGGGCTTTACACAGTTGTTTACCGGCGTCATGACTATTGTTGCAACTCTTGTATTCATGCTGATTCTGAATCCCATAATTGCTATCGTTGTTGTCCTTCTTACGCCGCTTTCGCTGTTTATTGCATCATTTATTACTAAGAGAACGCAGAGATTCTTTGCTGCGCAAGCTAAGACTCGCGGTGAGCAGACCGATTTTATCAATGAAATGGTTGAGAATATAAAAACGGTCAAGGCGTTTAATCGAGAGAATGATGTTTCTTGTAAGTTTGACGAAATAAATTCCCGTCTTGAAAAGAGTGCTCTTAACGCAACCTTTTTCTCTTCGCTTGTTAATCCGACTACAAGATTCGTGAATTCTGTCGTTTATGCCGCTGTTGCCTGCGTTGGTTCTCTCTTTGCCGCAGGAATATTTGGGTTCGGTGCGATATTGATTACTGTTGGCCAGCTTTCGACCTTCTTGCAATATGTAAATCAATATACAAAGCCGTTTAACGAAATCTCGGGTGTTTATGCCGAGCTTCAAAACGCGCTTGCCTGCGCAGATCGCTTCTATGAATTTATGGAAGCAGAGGAGGAGATACCCGATTCTTCTGATGCCGCTGTTCTATCCAATGCTAAGGGAAATATTTCGGCTAACGATGTTGTATTTTCTTATACGCCGGATAAGCCCCTAATCAGCGGCTTTAACGTCGACATAAAGGCTGGCATGAAGGTTGCAATAGTTGGGCCGACAGGCTGCGGAAAAACCACCTTCATCAATCTCTTGCTTCGTTTCTATGATGTAAATTCTGGCTCTATCAAAATAGATGGATATGATATAAGAGAAATCACCCGCAAATCCCTTCGTAAAAATTACGGAATGGTGCTTCAGGAAACATGGCTAAAAGCCGGAACAGTTAGGGAAAATCTTAAGCTCGGCCGCCCCGATGCTACCGATGACGAAATGATTGCCGCAGCAAAGCGAGTGCATTGTCACGGCTTCATTATGCGAATGGAAAATGGCTACGATACCGTTATTGAGGAAAATGGCGGCGACCTTTCCGGCGGACAAAAACAGCTTCTATGCATTGCTCGGGCAATGATCACTAATCCCCCCATACTGGTTTTGGACGAAGCTACGTCCTCTATTGATACAAGAACCGAGCTTCGTGTTCAGAAGGCAATGAAGGAGTTGATGGAAGGAAGAACGTCGTTTGTAGTTGCCCACAGACTCTCCACAATTAAGGAAGTTGACCTCATTCTTGTAATGAAAGACGGCAATATTATAGAGCAGGGAACCCATAATGAGCTTATTAATAAGGCCGGATTCTATTCAGAATTGTTCGAAAGCCAATTTTCCCATTAAATTAATAAAAAACTATTGACTTTATCGCTTTACTATGGTAAAATGTCGACATCTTGGTTAAAGGAGCAAAAATGAAAAAAATTAGAAATGAAGAGACGGATATTCTGTTTGAGGCCATACTGTCTCTTAGCAATATTGAAGAGTGCAGAAATTTCTTTGATGACCTTTGTACGCGAAAGGAAATTATCGATATGTCCCAGCGTTTGACAGTTGCAAAAATGCTGTCCGACGGTGAAAAATACCTTGAGATTTCTGAAAAAACCGGCGTCAGCTCGGCAACGATAAGCCGAGTTGGACGCTGTATAGCAGACGAAAACAGCGGATACGCTAAAGTTCTTAAAAAGATCGGAAAATAATTATGGATTTAACGCTTAATCTGAAAGGCTTTGGAGCCGATGAGAGGATCGCTCTCTCATTGCGCTCTATATATGAAGATTTTGGCTATCGCCCCTATAAAATGAGTAAGTTCGAAGAATATGAGCTTTACTCGTCTAATATGGACTTTCTCGGTGAGGGCGGGGTATTAACCTTTAATGATACAAACGGTAAGCTGATGGCATTAAAGCCCGACGTAACTCTGTCAATTGTTAAAAATTCAAAGGGCACAAAAGGCATCCAGAAGGTTCATTACCGCGAAAACGTCTACCGCAGAAATTCTCGCGGCGGAAGCTTTAAGGAAATGCTTCAAAGCGGAATTGAATGTATCGGTGATATCGGAATCATAGAAACCGCTGAGGTTCTGGTTTTGGCGCTTAAGAGCCTTGCTGTAACAGAGTGCTCTTTCCGCCTTGATATTTCTCATATGGGTGTCCTCTCGACGCTTGTTGGTGATAATGTTCCGAGCGCTGTAAGAGAAGAACTTTTAACCTGCATTAAAAGAAAGAATGCAGGTGGAATTATCGATATTGCAAAGGAAAATGCCCTTGATATGGATAGATTTGCGGCGCTTTCTTATGCTCTTTCGCTAAACGGCAGTGCTTTTGAAGTGCTTGAGTCTCTTAATAGCATATCTGTTCTCAAGGATTGCCAAGGACTTAAGGAGCTTAATGAAATCGTTGCTACATTGATTTCGCTCGGTTATAAGGACAATATCGGAATAGACCTTTCTGTTGTTAACGATATGAATTATTACCGTTCGCTCATATTCAGAGGATACATCGAATGTGTTCCCGAAGCAATCCTTTTCGGCGGAAGATATGACGATCTTGTTAAGAAAATGGGCCGCGATTCTGGAGCGCTTGGCTTTGCGGTAGCTCTTGACCGCTTGCAGGGCTTATCCGCGAATTCCTATTATGGCGCAGACGCGCTTCTTGTATATTCTGACGGGGTTTCAGCAGCTACAATTCTCAAAGCGGCAAATCAGCTTCGTGAAAATGGTTATTCCGTCGAAATTTCGCCTGAAGTAAGCGCTGATGGATACAAAAAGATTTTCTATATCACGCCTGACGGCATTACGGAGGCTTACAATGCTTAATGTGGCTCTTCCAAAGGGAAGACTTGGCGAAAAGGTTTATAAAATATTCGAAGAGGCAGGGTATGAATGTCCTGCAGTCCTTTCTAACAGCAGAAAGCTCACCTTCGAAAATGTTGAGAAGGGCGTGCGATACTTCTGGGTAAAGCCATCCGACGTTTCGATATATGTCGAAAGGGGCGCTGCGGATATCGGCGTAGCAGGCAAGGATATTATTGAGGAGTATTCACCCGATATCTTCGAGCTTCTCGATCTTAATATGGGAAAATGCCGTATGTGTGTAGCGGCTCCGAAGAGCTTCCGTGACGATCCGAACAGAACTCTTCGCGCGGCTACCAAATTCAAAAACATTGCTTCAAGATACTATTCGTCTAAGTCTCGGGATATTGATATTATCGAGCTAAACGGCTCTATTGAAATTGCACCGATTCTTGGGCTTTCTGATGTTATCGTTGATATTGTAGAAACAGGAACAACCCTCAGGGAAAACGATCTTGAAGTAATTGCCGAAATAATGAAGATCAGCGCTCGTCTTATAGCTAATCAAACGGCGTTCAGATTTAAAAATGCAGAAATCGTCGCACTCAAGGATGCGGTTTCTAAGGTTATTTTATCAAAGGAGTAAGAAATGATTAAGATACTAAAGCAAGATTCTCTGAAGCGCGATGAAGCTTTTTCTTCGTCTTCTCCCATTAACGTAACCGAAACTGTTTCAGCTATTATTTCGGACGTTTCTGCTCGCGGAGACCAGGCGCTGATTGAGTATTGCGAAAAATTTGATAAATGCCGCCTTGAGTCTCTTGCGGTCACGCCCGAGGAGATCGAAAACGCCTTCAAGCTTGTTGAGCCTGAATTCATTGAGATTCTAAGGGAAGCGGCAAGCAATATTAGAAAATTCCATCAAAAGCAGGTTAAGGAAGGCTTTATTCAGACCGAGGATGACGGAGTTGTTGTCGGTCAGAGAGTAATTCCTCTTGAAAAGGTTGGTCTGTATGTTCCGGGCGGAACTGCGGCATATCCTTCAACTGTTCTTATGGACGCTATTCCTGCAAAGGTCGCAGGATGCAAGGAAATAGTAATAGTTACGCCTCCTGATAAAGAGGGCAAAGTAAATCCTGCGATTTTGGCAGCTGCATATATAGCTGGCGTTGATAAGATTTTTAAGGTTGGCGGTGCGCAGGCAGTTGCTGCTCTTGCGTATGGAACTGAATCCATTCCAAGAGTCGACAAGATAGCAGGGCCGGGAAATATGTATGTAGCCGAGGCTAAGCGTCAGGTTTACGGTCGCGTCGACATAGATATGATTGCGGGACCGAGCGAGATTCTGATTATCGCAGACGAAAAGAGTGATGCAAGAATAATTGCAGCAGACCTTCTTTCCCAGGCCGAGCACGATAAAAACGCATCTGCCGTTCTCGTTACCGACAGTGAAGCACTTGCAATTAAGGTTTCTGCCGAGCTTGAAAGACAAATAGAGCTTCTTCCTCGTAAAGAGATTGCAAGAGCCTCTATTGACAACAACGGTTTGATTATCGTTACGTCGAGTATTGACGTTGCAATAGAAATTGCCGACGAAATTGCCCCTGAACATCTTGAACTGTCACTTGACGAGCCGTTCTCCTATCTTGGTAGGATCAAGAATGCAGGATCCGTGTTCCTCGGCAGATACTGTCCTGAGGCGCTTGGCGATTATTTTGCAGGCCCCAACCACACTTTGCCGACAAGCGGCACAGCAAGATTCTCAAGCCCGCTTTCGGTTGATGATTTCGTAAAGAAATCACAGTATATATACTATACAGCCGATGCCCTTAATTCGGTCTATAAAAAAGTAGCATCCTTTGCCGAAAAGGAAGGCCTTTCCGCACATGCGAGAAGCGCAAGAGCAAGATTTGAAAAATTCTGAAAGAGAAATATAATGAGCCGTTTTTTAGACAATAAATATGCTTCTCTTGAAGCTTATGTCCCTGGAGAGCAACCGCAGGACAGAAAATATATAAAGCTTAACACTAACGAGTCACCTTACCCGCCATCACCAGAGGTTATTGCATCAATATCCGAAGCTGATGTAGCAGAGCTTCGACTTTATTCCGATCCCGAATGTCGGATTTTGAAGCAAAAGCTGGCTTTGCGATACGGTGTCGAATATGATAATATTTATCTTTCTAACGGCTCGGATGATATTCTGAATTTTGCATTCATGGCGTATTGCTCAGACGGCAAAAAGGTCGCCTTCCCGGATATAACATACGGCTTTTATCAGGTGTTTGCTGACTTATATCATTCTGACGCCAATATAATCCCCCTTGAAGCTGATTTTACGATCGAGGTGGACAAGTACTGCGGTATTGATTCAACAGTTGTTATAGCCAACCCTAACGCCCCTACGGGCTTGACTATTTCTGTATCCGATATCGAAAAAATTGCTAAAAGTAACCCCGATAACGTAGTGGTGATTGATGAAGCTTACATTGATTTTGGGGCAGAAAGCTGTCTTTCGCTTTTGAACGATTATGACAATCTTCTTATCGTGCGTACTTTCTCAAAATCAAGAGCTCTCGCAGGAGCACGTCTCGGCTATGCTATCGCATCCAAGCCAATTATTGATGACCTTAACAGAATTAAGTTTTCAACGAATCCGTATAACGTCAACCGCTTGACCTTAAAGGCGGGTGCTGCCGCAATCGATTCTGACGAATACTTCATGAATAACTGTAAAAGAATTGCCAAAACGAGAGAGCTGACAAGAGAAAGGCTGATATCGTTAGGCTTTGATGTCCTTCAAAGCAAGGCTAATTTTATATTTGCCAAGCATCCTCAAATTTCGGGCGGCGAGTTATATTTGAGGCTCAAGGAGAAGGGAATATTGATCCGTCATTTTGGTAAAGCAAGGATCTCCGATTATATAAGAATTACAATTGGATCGGAAGACGAAATGGATGCTTTTATCTCCGCAATAAAAGAAATTACGGCAGGTTAATAATATGAGAAACTATGAAATAATCAGAACAACAAAGGAAACAGACATCGTTTTAAACATCGAGCTTGACGGAAAGGGCGAAAGCGTGATTGACACCGGTTGCGGTTTCCTCGATCACATGTTAACGCTATTTGCCTCGCACGGCGGTTTTGACCTAACTGTCAAATGCAAGGGCGACACGCAAGTAGATTATCATCACACAGCCGAGGATATCGGTATTTGTCTAGGAAAGGCAATTATCCAGGCTCTCGATGATTGTCGAGGCATTACTCGTTACGGATATTTTATTCTCCCCATGGACGAGTCTCTTGTTCTTACTGCGCTTGATATCTCCGGAAGAAGTACGCTTGTCTTTGATTGCGACTTCCCGACCGAAAAGGTTGGAGATTTCGATACAGAGCTTGTTAAGGAATTTTTCGCCGCACTCGTAAGAAACGCTAATATCACGCTCCATGTAAAGAAGTTTACTGGCGATAACTCTCATCACATTGCTGAAGCTGTGTTTAAGTCATTTGCGCATTCTCTGAAAAATGCAGTACGAATTGATCCCGACCGCGCTGGTGAAATTCCCTCAACAAAAGGCACGTTATGATAGCAATAATTGACTATGGCGTCGGAAATCTTTTTTCTCTTCATTCATCCTTCTTGAAGATAGGCGCTGAAACGGTAGTTACAAGCGATCCGAATCTAATTAGAAGTGCTGACAGAGTGATACTCCCCGGCGTCGGCGCTTATGGCGAAGCGGCCGAAAAGATTAAAATCGCAGGGCTTGATAAGGTTGTTCGAGAGATCGCATCGGACGGTAAGCCTCTTCTCGGAATATGCCTTGGAATGCAGCTTCTCTTTGAATACGGCACGGAGTTCGGTAAAAACGCAGGACTTGGATTGCTTAAAGGACACGTTGTTTCTATGCGGGACGAAATTGGTTCCGCGCTTAAGCTCCCGCAAATCGGTTGGAATGCGCTCAATATAAAGCGTGACAATAAGCTTTTCAAGTACATTAATAACGGCGATCATGTCTACTTTGTTCACTCGTTTCACGCAGTAGACTGTGAGGAATCGCTGATTGCCACAACAGAGTACGGTGCTGAAATTACCGCCGCTGTTGCGAAGGATAATGTATTTGGCTGTCAGTTCCACCCCGAAAAGAGTGGAGAAATTGGACTCAATATTCTAAAAGGATTTCTTGACTAATGAAAATTTTTCCTGCAATAGACCTTTATGACGGCAAGGTCGTGCGCTTGTATAAGGGCAGATACGACGAGATGACCGTCTATTCCGTAAACCCGCTTGAAATCGCAAAGAAATTTGAAGAAGCGGGAGCGGAGTATATACATATAGTTGACCTTGAAGGCGCTAAGGGCGGTCTCGTTCACGCTTTAGATACAGTTAAAAGTATAATTCAAAACACCTCTTTAAAGGTTGAGATCGGCGGAGGCATCAGAACCGAGGAGACAGTTAGAAGATATGTCGATCTTGGTGTAGACAAGGTTATTCTCGGTACAGTTGCCGTTACTGATGAGGAGTTCTTATCAGAAATGTCATTCCGTTATAGAGATAGAATCGCGGTTGGCGTTGATCTTAAGGACGGATATGTAGCAATCAAGGGCTGGACCGAGAAATCGCAGATGACAGCAGACGAGATGCTTACGCTTCTTTCTACGCACTCGATTTCCCGTGTTATCTGCACCGACATTAGCCGTGACGGCGCAATGAAGGGTACAAATCTACAGCTTTATAAGCAAATATCCGATGTCTACAGTCTTAACGTAGTTGCATCAGGCGGCGTTTCTTCACTTGACGATATTGAGGCGCTAAACAATATAGGCCTTTATGGCGCTATAATCGGAAAAGCATACTATACCGGTGCAATTGACCTAAAAGAAGCAATAAGGATATCAAAATGATAACAAAGAGAATTATTCCATGTCTTGACGTGAAGGACGGACGAGTCGTAAAGGGAGTCAATTTTGAAGGCCTTTCCGACGTTTCATCTCCCGTTTCGCTTGCTGAGTATTATTGTCAGGCAGGTGCTGATGAGCTGGTCTTTTATGATATAACAGCATC
>JAZNXR010000042.1:0-14252 GCA_045593985.1 Eubacteriales bacterium | reverse complement strand
CGAGCGAAGCTCGCTCGAATCTCTCAGCTGATCTGACAAAATAAAAATGCACCCTGATGGGTGCCCGGAAAGGAAGTTATAATTTGGGCGCTTCGCAAAATGACCGCTGTGGCGGTCATTTTGGAGAAGGAGATGATTCGGTAGGAAATCACTGCTTTATTGAAATATTGATGCTTCGATTCGCTTCAAAACGCAGTAATTTCCTACTGGCGAGCGAAGCTCGCTCGAATCTCTCGGCTGATCTACGAAGGAGATGATTCTAGCAGAAAACCTATTTTCCTTATACAAAATTTTGAACAAGTTGAGTCGGGTTTTCTGCGGCACGCGCTTTGCGGTGCTCGAATCACTCCATATTTTCCGCAAAAAAAGAGGCACCCGATTGGGTGCCTCTTTTTTTGGCGGAGAAGGAGAGATTCGAACTCTCGAACCCATCTCTGGGTTACACGATTTCCAGTCGTGCGCGCTAGACCAACTACGCGACTTCTCCGTGTTGCAACATTCGGTATTATACCACGCGCTTTTTGTTTTGTCAATAAGGAAAATAAAAAAATAAAAGTTTTTTCAAAAAAGTGTTGACAACAGGTAATTAATGTGCTATAATTCCATAGTCAGCCAAAGACAGCAGGTCTTATAATTGCTTCACGCTCCCTGCCGAGGTTACAAAAACATATACTTGTTTTTTGTGTGCCTGCAGAAAGTGAAGCTTCCTGCAGGCATTTTTATCAGGAGGTGAAAACGATGCCCAGCGCTAAAATTCTTGAAAAGAAGATTGCTGAAACAGCTGCCCTTACAGAAAAAATTAAGGCTGCTCAGTCCGGCGTTCTCGTTTCCTATACCGGCATCACCGTTGATCAGGATACTGCCCTTCGTAAGGCACTCCGTGAAGCCGGTGTTGACTACAAGGTTTACAAGAACACTATGACCGAGCGTGCTTGCACCGAAGCAGGCTATCCCGGAATGAGCCAGTATCTCACCGGTATGACCGCTCTCGCAGTAAGCGGCGACGATGCAATCGCTCCCGCTAAGATCCTCAAGGAGTACGCTGAAAAGATCCCGACCTTTGAAATTAAGGCAGGCTTTATCGACGGCGAGCTTCTCGATGAGAAGGGTGTTATTGCTCTTGCGGATATCCCGAACAAGGAAACTCTCGTATGCAAGATCATGCTCGGAGTTCAGAATCCGCTCTACAAGCTCGCTTATGCTCTTCAGGCTATTATCGACAAGAGCGGCGAAGAGATTCCTTCCGAGGAAGCAGCTCCCGCTGAGGAAGCAGCTCCCGCTGAAGAAACTCCCGCAGCAGAGTAATCTGTTATCGGTAATCAGGCTCGGAACACTTGGTCTACCGTAATTTCGTTCCAAACAAAAATAATAAAACAAATACTTAAAAGTGAGGTATATTAAAATGGCTAGCGAAAAGACTTTAGCTCTCCTTGAAGAAATCAAGGGACTTACCATTCTCGAAATGAACGATCTCGTAAAGGCACTTGAAGAAGAATTCGGCGTTACCGCTGCTCCCGTTGCAGTTGCAGGCGCAGTTGCAGGCGGCGCTGCTCCCGCTGCTGCTGCAGAGGAGAAGACCGAGTTTGACGTAGAGCTCACCAGCTTCGGCGCTAAGAAGCTCGACGTTATCAAGGCTGTTCGTGAAATCACCGGTCTTGGTCTTAAGGACGCAAAGGACCTCGTTGAGGCTGCTCCTAAGATGATCAAGGAAGGCGTTTCCAAGGACGAGGCAGAGTCCTTCAAGAAGGCTCTCGAAGAGGCAGGCGCAACCGTTACCATCAAGTAATCGGTTATCGGCCAAAAATGCAAATAAAAACCGTGTTTCCATTCGGAAACACGGTTTTTTGTTATCTTTGAACATAAAAATATCCCCTGCAAACGCAGGGGATATTTTATCAAACGTTAAATCTGAAGAGAACGACGTCGCCGTCCTTCATTACGTATTCCTTGCCCTCCGAGCGAACAAGTCCTTTTTCCTTTGCTACTGCCATCGTTCCGCAGGCAACGAGATCATCAAATGCGATTACCTCTGCACGGATAAAGCCTCGTTCAAAATCGGAATGGATCTTTCCTGCCGCCTGCGGTGCTTTTGTTCCGCGCTTTATCGTCCACGCTCTGACCTCCTGTGGGCCGCCCGTCAGGTAGCTTATCAGTCCGAGAAGGGTGTAGCCCGCCTTAATAAGTCTATCAAGTCCGCTTTCGGAGAGGCCTAGATCGGACAAGAACATCTCCTTATCCTCGCCCTCAAGCTCTGCAATTTCTGCCTCAATTCCTGCGCAGACGGGAATGATTCCCGAGCCTTCTTTTTCTGCGAAGTCCTTGAGCGCAAGGTAATTCGGATTTTTTTCGTAATC
Source organism: Eubacteriales bacterium (assembly GCA_045593985.1). Lineage (GTDB taxonomy): Bacteria > Bacillota > Clostridia > Oscillospirales > CAG-272 > Colimorpha_A. Next base: position 11,898 of record JAZNXR010000042.1, on the reverse strand, counting down.
GCCCGAAACCTCGTCCTCGCCAATATTTGCAACATAGATTATCGGCTTACGGGAAAGGAGGGGGCTCTGGTCGAGAAGGGCTGCCTCGTCCTCCGTCAGATCCATTCCGCGTGCGGAATGTCCTTCGTCAAGCCAAGCCTTTACACGGTTGAGCAGCTCAAGCTCGGATGCAAGCGTTTTATCGCCCTTCATTGCCTTGCTTACTCTGTCTATGCGCTTTTCAATAAGCTCGATATCGGAGAGAATAAGCTCCATATTTATAATATCGACGTCACGAAGTGCATCAACCGATCCGCTTACATGGATGATGTTTCCGTTTTCGAAGCAACGGACAACGTGTGCTATTGCATCGACCTCACGGATATGCGAAAGGAATTTATTTCCGAGTCCCTCTCCGCGTGATGCGCCCTCAACCAGACCTGCAATATCGACGAACTCGATGACCGCAGGGGTATATTTATCGGGATTATACATTTTAGCAAGGACGTCAAGACGGCTATCCGGCACTGCTACAACGCCTACGTTTGGCTCGATCGTGCAGAAGGGATAGTTTGCTGTTTCTGCTCCTGCATTCGTTATTGCATTGAAAAGTGTGCTCTTTCCGACGTTCGGAAGGCCTACTATACCTATCTTCATGTTTATATCACTCCTATTAAAGTTACATAGCATTATAACACATTCCTCGCCTTTTCTCAATACAAAACCTAAAACTTTTTACAAATTCCGTCAAGTTATTGTTTTTTTAACGATAAAGGGGCTATAAAATGTGCAAAAATCGGTTGACATTCGCCATGTGTTGTGGTATACTTAATCCGATAAAACCTATATACGGAAGGTGAAATTATGGAACACATCAAGACTATCGAAACTCGTGATCTTTGCGACAGCGCTAAGAACGGCGGCTGTGGCGAGTGCCAGACCTCTTGCCAGTCTGCTTGCAAGACCAGCTGCGGCATCGCAAACCAGACGTGTGAGAGCACCAAGGAAAGCAAATAATTGCGAAAAACTGTTCTACCCTTAAATGCCGCCATCACGGCGGCATTTTTTCGTTAAGGTTCATTAAGGAGAATATTTATGATACATCAATACAAGCTCGGCGGATATAACATTGTCCTCGATATTTGCTCCGGCTCAGTTCATGCCGTCGACGAGGTTGCTTACGATATTATTTCGCTTTTTACCGAGAAGAGTCGCGATGAAATTATTTCGGCAATGGTCGAAAAATATTCTTCACGCGAGGATATTTCAGAAGCTGATATTATCGAGTGCTACGATCAAGTCCAGGCGTTGAAGGATCGGGGAAAGCTCTTTACCCCCGACAATTTCGAGCCTATGGCGGGCAAGCTCAAGGAAAAGACCGCAGGCGTTGTTAAGGCGCTTTGTCTGCATATTGCTCACACCTGCAATCTCAACTGCTCCTACTGCTTTGCAAGTCAGGGAAAATATCACGGTGAGCGTGCCGTAATGTCCTACGAGGTCGGAAAGCGTGCTCTTGATTTCCTTATTGAAAATTCCGGCACAAGACGAAATCTTGAGGTTGACTTCTTTGGCGGCGAGCCGCTTATGAACTTCCAGGTCGTTAAGGATCTTGTGGCGTATGCAAGAAGCATTGAGAAGGAAAAGGGGAAGAATTTCCGCTTTACTCTCACCACGAACGGCGTTCTCGTTGATGATGACGTAATTGAATGGGCAAACAAGGAATGCAGTAACGTCGTTTTAAGCCTGGACGGTCGAAAGGAGATCCACGACAGATTCAGAGTTGACTATGCAGGTAACGGAAGCTGGGACAAGATCGTTCCCAAGTTTCAGAGATTTGTTGAGGCTCGAGGCGGAAAAAATTACTACATGCGCGGCACCTTCACTCATGCAAATCCCGATTTTCTTAAGGATATAGAGACAATGCTCGATCTCGGCTTTAACGAGCTGAGCATGGAGCCTGTTGTTTGCGCCTCCGACGATCCCTCTGCTTTGACCGAGAGTGACCTTGAAATCGTCATGGAACAGTATGAGAAGCTTGCTGAGCTTATGCTTCAAAAGGACAAGGAGGGCAAGCCCTTCACGTTCTATCATTATATGGTCGACCTTTCGGGCGGCCCTTGCATTTACAAGAGAATTTCCGGTTGCGGAAGCGGCACGGAATATATGGCGGTAACGCCCTGGGGCGATCTTTATCCCTGCCACCAATTCGTTGGCGAGGAGCGCTTCAAGCTCGGTGATATCCGGAACGGCGTTTCTAACACGGAGGTGCAGAGTGAATTCGCTTCCTGCAACGTATATGCTCATCCCGAATGCCGTGATTGCTGGGCTCGTCTTTACTGCTCGGGCGGTTGCGCCGCTAACGCATATCATGCAACCGGCTCGGTAACCGGTGTTTACGAGGACGGCTGCAAGCTCTTCCGCAAGAGAATGGAATGTGCCATTATGGTTGCGGTTGCACGTGCTTTGGGTGAATAAGATGGATACTCCCATCTGTGATTTTGTTCGCAGGTATTCAGAAAACAATGCTTTGAGGCTACATATGCCCGGTCACAAGGGCGCTTCGCTGATTGGTGTGGAGCAGCTCGATATTACCGAGATTTTGGGCGCTGACAGTCTATACGAGGCAGACGGAATAATCGCTCAAAGCGAAGCGAATGCCTCCGAGCTTTTCGGTTGCAGAACCTTATATTCTACCGAAGGCTCTTCGCAATGCATAAGAGCCATGCTTCATTTAATCCTTCTTCACGCAAAGAATAACGGCAAAAGTCCTCTTGTTTTTGCGGGAAGAAACGCTCACAAAGCATTTATTTCGGCGGCAGCTCTTACAGATATTGACGTTGAATGGCTATATTCAAAGGATAATACCGGGTACTTATCCTGCTCGATTACGGCCTGTGAGCTTGAAGAATATCTTCAAAATGCAGCTAATATGCCGACCGCAGTTTATCTTACCTGCCCCGACTATTTGGGCAAGCTTTCGGATATAAAAGGGATAGCCGAGGTTTGTCACCGTTACGGCGTTCTTCTTGCAGTCGACAATGCCCACGGCGCTTATCTTAAATTTTTGCCCGAATCGCTATTCCCCATTGACCTCGGCGCAGATATTGCCTGCAGCTCGGCTCACAAGACCTTGCCGACGCTGACGGGTGGGGCTTATCTGCATCTTTCGAATGAGTTTGATAAGGAGCTTGGCTATCAGGCTAAAAACGCCCTTATGATATACGGCTCGACGAGTCCCTCTTATATTGTTCTTCAGTCGCTTGATGCGACAAATCAGTTCCTTGATGCTTACCCCGAAAAGCTTTCGAAGCTGGTTTCCGAGGTTGAAAAATTAAAGGCTCGGCTTTTACGATACGGTTATTCCCTTTACGGAGACGAGCCGCTTAAGGTCACGATTGCGGCAAAGGAATACGGATATTCGGGATATCAGCTTGCGGAGATTTTGCGTTCCGAGAATATTGAGCCTGAATTTGCCGATCCTGACTATTTGACCTTGATGCTTTCGGCGGAGTTTGATTCAAGTGTCACGAAGCGCATTGAGGCTGTTTTGAAAGGCATTACCAAAAAGTCTCCGATCGCGGAAGCGGCTCCGACTTTAAATGTCGCAAAAAAGGCAATGCGCATAAGAGATGCTATGCTCTCCCCTTCCGAGATTCTGCCTGTTGAGCAATGCTTGGGGCGAGTTTTGGCTCTGCCTACCGTCGGGTGTCCTCCCGCCGTACCGATTTTGGTTTGCGGTGAAGAGCTGGACAGCCACGCAATACGGTGCTTTGAGTATTACGGAATCACCTCCTGCCTTGTTGTTAAATAAGTGAAAAACGGCGTTATGCGCCGTTTTTTCAATTTTTTTGTTAAATAATCGCCTTTTATTCATACTTTGTTAACACACTTTATCGCAAAATGTGTTATTATGAACTTGGTTAAAAAAATAACGAAGTTAATAAATTCGGCTTTTGCCGAGAAAGAGGTTAAAATATGGGAACTAAAATTCTTGTTGTCGATGACGAAAGCGGCATTTGCGACCTTCTTAAAATCTATTTTGAAAAAGAGGGCTACGAGGTAAAGACCGCATCCGACGGTGTTGAGGGTATCAACTACTTCAAGATGTACGAGCCGGATCTCGTTCTTCTCGATATTATGCTTCCTAAAAAGGACGGATGGCAGGTTTGCCGCGAAATTCGTGAAATGTCGAGCAAGCCGATAATCATGATTACCGCTAAGGGTGACGTTTTCGATAAGGTGCTTGGTCTTGAGCTTGGCGCAGATGACTTCGTAGTTAAGCCCTTCGATATGAAGGAGCTTTCCGCAAGAGTTAAGGCTGTTCTTCGCCGCTACTCTTCCCCGAACAATAACAATGATGACGAGGCAATCAAGTTTGATAATATCGAAATCAGCCGTCAGAAGTACGAGCTTAAGCTCAACGGTAAGGCTGTCGATATTCCTCCTAAGGAGCTTGAGCTTCTATACTTCCTTGCATCAAACTACAACCGTGTTTTCACTCGCGATCAGCTTCTTGACAAGGTTTGGGGCTTCGATTATCTCGGTGACTCCCGTACCGTTGACGTTCACGTTAAGCGTCTGCGCGAAAAGCTTGAGGGCGTTTCTGACAAGTGGCTTCTTAAGACTGTTTGGGGCGTTGGCTACAAATTCGAGCTTCTCTCATAAAACACTCCTACGGCGGGCATCGCCCGCCGTAATTCTTTTAAAAGGTAAAATATATGTTTAAGAGTATATTTACAAAATACATTACGGCTTTCATACTTATTATGATAGTCAGCTTTACCGTTCTTTCGGTTATCGTCGGTATGATGATGGCGAGCTTCTACACCGAAACGAACAAGAAAACGCTTGAAGCGGTTTCGAATACGGCGCACGATTATCTTGAGGAACGACTGAACAACGAGGGCGCAACGCTGGGCTCGTTCATTCGTGACAACGAGAGCGAGGTCAAAACCTATATCGCATCAGTTACGAGATATCATAGCGACGTTGCGGTATTCATCTGTGACGAGTTCGGTAAAATCAAGGTTTACGATACCGACAAGTTTTCTTCCGATTTTGCGGAGCGCTCTGTTCCTCAAAGGCTGATTTTCTCGCTTTTTGACCAGCCTTATTCCTCTCACAGCGATCTTGGAGGACTTCTTCCGAGCAAGCGTGCGGTTCGAGGAATACCGCTTAAGGCGGGCGAGATGACCGTTGGTGCAGTTTTCGTCTGCTCGACCGAGGACTCGATAAACGAGCTTATCGAGTCTGCCATTCGGGCGATCGTCACTATTTGCGTTTGGGTGCTTATTGCAACTCTGGTTGCTGTATATTTTATCAGCGAGCGCATTATTTCTCCGCTTAAGGCTATGTCGAAGGCGGCAAGATCCTTTGCTTCCGGCAAGCTTGACGTTCGTGTTCCCGTTACCGGGCGAGACGAGATTTCCGAGCTTGCTGTCGCATTTAACGATATGGCCGCATCAATGATGGATCTTGAAAAAATGCGAAGCTCCTTCCTTTCAAACGTATCGCACGATCTTCGCACACCTATGACGACTATTTCCGGCTTTATTGACGGAATGATTGACGGTACGATTCCGAAGGAAAAGCACGAATATTATCTCAAATTGATAAGTAACGAGGTTAAACGCCTATCCCGTCTTGTTTCTGCACTTCTTGATATTTCCCGAATTCAAGCAGGCGAACGGAAGTTTACGATGAGCGCCTTTGATATATGCGAGATGGCGAGAGTCATTCTTATCTCCTTTGAGCAGCAAATTGAAAAGAAAAAGCTTGACGTTGAGTTTGACGTCGAAAGTGATAATATCTTCGTAAGCGCAGACAGAGATGCAACTTATCAGATTCTTTATAATATTTGCGATAACGCCGTAAAGTTCTCGCGCGAGGGCGGAAAATACCGCATCAAGATCAGCGAAAAGGACAAGAGAATTTTCGTTTCGGTTTACAACGAGGGTATCGGTATCCCGAGCGACGAGCTTCCTCACGTTTTCGAGCGTTTCTACAAAAACGACAAGAGCAGAAGCCTTGACAAGACAGGTGTTGGACTTGGAATGTATATTGCGAAGTCGATAATTGATGCGCATAACGAGGAAATTTGGGTTAAGAGCAAGTACGGCGAATACTGCGAATTCGTATTTACCCTAAAGAAGGCTACCGAAGGTCAAATTAAAAAGTCCTACGGAAAGGATTAATCAAAACACTCCTTTTCCCTTGTGAACTTTATCATATAGTTTAATAAAAAACCTCCGCACAATATGTGCGGAGGTTTTTCGTTAATTATTTGCTATTACTCACCGAAGGGGTTAAGCGCCGGCAGAGCGAGTCTACCGAAGCTGAAGTTAAGGAATCCGGAGGCAGTAATAACGTCTTCGTTTTCAAATACTACTACGTTCATGGTAGGCATTTCAAAATTCTTTTCCATTATTATTTTCTCCTTTCATTATCTTAATGCTTCGTTAAGGTCGTAGAGTGCGCGGAGGAAGGTTTCCTCGGCATCGCTAAGCTTTACGCCGCTTTCAAGTGCGAGCTTGATGTAGGAATAGAGGGATACGTTATAAGCGTCGCCGTTGATAACTATATCCTGTCCTACGTGGTACTGTCCTGCTTCGTAGTATGTATCGAAGTAGTATACGTTAGCACTGTCGCTCTTAAGCTCAATGGGAGTGCCGTTTACGGTTACGGTAAGCGTGCCGTCACATACGATATGGTGACGGAGGAAGAAGTTGTCCTCGTCGTCAAATGCGATGTTGAAGTACTTGTACTCGTATGCTACGCCTTCGATCTTCTCTACAAGGTAGTCATCTGCCATCGTGCCGTCAGGACCAACAACATTTATGTTGTTGGAGGTGCCGTTTACGATGTTGTTGATAGCGCCCTTAAGGTCGTTTGTCTCTACTTCGACCGTGCGGTCGTATCCGCAGTTATCACAGACATTATCGTTACCGTAGGAGTGAGTACAAGCTGCACCGCAGTAATCGCAGGTGCTGTCGTCGCCGTAGGTGTGAGGACACTCGTCATAGATAGCCTCAACATCGAAGGAGATGAAGCCGACGTTCTTGCCACTCGTGTTTGCGCCCTTCTGCATTACGAGAAGGATCTGTTCGCCCTTGTTCAGCTCGATGCCGTCAATGTTGATTGCAGTCTCCTTGCCGTAGCCGCCTGCGGCGAAGGTTTCAATAACCGTTCCGTCGTTCTTCATAACGACGATATCAGGGTTTCCGCCCCAGACCTTTCTGAAGAGCGCACTAATACTGAACACGCCGTCAGCCGGAGCCGTAAATCCGACGAGACCGCCGAACTTCTCATCGCCCGTATAGTACATATCGAATCTGATTCTCGTATCGGTTGTATCGCCTGCGTTATTCCATTCGGAGGTCTGAGTTACATATGCATTATATCCGTCGATCCAGTTTCCTGCCCAGGTATCAACTCCGCCCCAGGTTGCTCTCGGAGTGGATTCTACCGCCCAGACCTTGTTGGTTGCAAATTCAAGAGCGCCGATGAAGAACTGTCCGTCAACGGTGTTATCGCGGAGAAGATTCGAAACGTGCTTGACATATATGCCGCTCGGCTTATATCCGCAGATAAGGCACTCTGCCTTGCCGAGTGTTGCGATATAATCATGATCGCACACCTTGCCGCATTCGGAGCAGACGCCGTCCTTCCAGAAGCCCGTATGAGTACATACGACTACGCTTACGTCAGGATCGTAGGAGACCTCATCGTGATGCTCGCCGTCGTATACGGTCGAGTAGGTGCGGATCTCCATTTCGCTGCCGTCCTCGTTGAAGTAAAGGAGCGTTACCATTCCGAAGCCGCCGGGGTGACGTGCGTCGAAGCCCTGCGGGTTGACGAGTATCTGCTTAACGACGTTGCCGTTGTCGCCGACTGCGTCAAGAGTGTGAACGGTGCTTGCGCCAACGTGTCCGCAGATAACGAAGGAGATATTCGCGTGCTTGCTTACGAGATTATCCCAAAGCACGTCAGCATCATTAAGGGTTGCATCGTAGCTGCTGGGCTGAGAATCTGCGCCGTTTGCAAGAAGTCCTGCGCCGTTAGACGAGAGATAGCCGTGTGTTGTAATAATTACGTTATAGGTCGGATGTGCCGCAATAACCTCGTTTGCCCAATCGATAACCTCATCTCTGAAGCCGAATTCGAGAGTCATGATAAGGTATTTGACCTTGCCGACAGTTATGAGGCGGTAGCTGTTTTCAATGCCTTCGCCGTACTTGCCGTCGATAGTTGCGTTATACGCATCGTTATTGAACGTAGCGTTCATCATTTCAGAGCCGTCGTGGTTACCGATTACAAGAGAATAAGGGACCTTGCCGTTAAGACGGTCAAACTGCTTCTTAGCTCTATTCCATTCGCTTGTGTCATCGGTATCGGTGATGTCGCCGACGCCCATAACGTACTGAATCTTATGTGTATCCTTGTTTTCGAGGATCCAGTCATAGATCTTAACGAAGTTTTCGGGGTAGCGGTCGTTCATATACTGTGTATCGCCGAGAACGAGGAGCGAGTATGCGAAGTCCTCGGGTGCTTCGTAGTCGAGAAGGTAGCCGGACTTCTTAAGATCGTTGCCGTTGCCCGAAAGATCGGTCACGGTTTCGCCTGCGGCGGTAAAGTTATACTTACCGACGCCGTCGATCTCAAGATCAATAAGCTGGCCCTTGAAATAGAGATCGTTTCTTTCACGGTAGTCACCGCCGACGATCATATTTCTTGTCGGCTTAATGGCGTCAACGAATGCACCGATTCCGCTTACCGACTTGGTTTCGGCAAGAGTGCCGTCTACGTAAAGCTTGACTGCATCTGCCTCTATAATGACTTCAAGGTTCGTCTTCTTTCCGTTATAGACGTTTACGGTCGCAAACGTGATATCGTGAGAAGCGCCCGCGTTATTCTGAATATACAGGCGGGGATATCCGCTGCTGTAGATCTCAAACGAGAAGGTCGGCACCTTTCCGAGATAGTCACTGACGATTACGCCGCCCCTTACGTTATCGAGGAACTGCTCGGGGAAGTATACCGTCGCGTTTATTTTGCGAGGAAGATTCGCGAGGGTATTGCCCAAAATATAGTTATCGTTCCAGCCGAACTTCGTGCCGTAATTTTCGTTCGTCAGCTCCGGGATATACTTTTCTTCAACAGAAGACATCGCCTGATTCGTTACTGTCAGGTGATTCTTATTGGGAGAATAGTCGCGCAGACGGTCATTTCCTTCGGGGGAAATGATGTAATACGCGAGAAGATTCTCGACGTCGGTGATTCCGTTTGCGTAATCAGAGGCGATCTCGGTAGCGGTACGCATATCGCTGTATGCCGCAACAGAATGAATACGGCTCTGCTTGAACATATAGCTGTTTCCGCCCGTATTACCGCCGCCGACGCACATCGAAGCAGTAGAGCTTTCGATGTATCCGTTGCCGTTAAGGAAGCTTGCGGTCTGTGCAAGCTCACCGTTAATGTAGCAGTAGCCGGTCTTATTGTCGATATCGCGGACGATAACGAGGTGGAGCCATTCGCCCGTTCTTACGTCGATCTCATCAAACGTGATCTGATCTGCCTTGCTATAATCGATCTGCCAACGAAGCTGCGGATGGCCGCCCGCCTCGATCTCGAAGTTGACCGCATTTTGATATGCAGCTTCGTGGTTCGAATAGATAGCACCGATTCTTGCGTCAGTCGCATCCTCGGGAACCTTTATCCACGCTTCAAAGGTGTTCGGCCTTTCGGGGAGAGCTTTTTCCGCCTTATAGCGCTTGTATGCGTAGAAGGTCTGACCGACCTTTTCCGGCTCGGTGAAGGAGGGGATAACGATCTCAAGCTCTTCCTTCGTGGTCGGAATAGTTGCATCGGCATCCGCCCAGAGCTTACCGCAGTTGGTACACTCATAGTGTGCTGCATAGCCGGGAACGAGGTAGGAGTCGGGCTCAACCTTTTCAACCGCTACAAGCTTATCGAGCACGCATCCGTTGTCGCAGGAAACGTAATCAAGCTGGGCGATAGATATGGAGCCTGAACCGTTACAGGAGCGGTTTTCCTCGGTTACGACCTTGTCCGTATCCGGAATGGCGGTGCCCTTCTTTATGGGGCTTCGGTAAATATATACCTTTTCTCCGCGAGCAAGATATACTGCGGCAGTCACGCTCAAGGTGGTAGCAGATTTGGTAGCACGAAGATACGTGTCGGAATCAATAACGATTCCGTCCTCGTCCATAATGACGATCTCAAATCCGGCAGGAGCCCAGTTTGCACAATGAAGCGTGTGCTGTGAATAGCTGAATTCGTATCGACCGCCTCTGGGCGCCGTGAATATCAGCGCAGAGCCGATGCCGTCTCCGACGGTAGAGCCGCTGACGAAATGGTGTCCGCCGTGATAATTTATGTTACCTCCGACGGAACCGCCCCAAAGGCGCTGAACGGAGCCGCTGTTAGGCAAGCTCGTATCAAGAACGTTCCACGCGGAGCCGTCGCTTGATACGGTGACGCCGTCAGTATATATCTTATCCGCGATGTCTCCCTCGACGTCTCGCTTATATCCTGCAAGCTCGACGTTGCCGAGGGTATCGAAGCGGGACGTGCCGTCAAAGACGGGAGTCATATCAAGACGCTCACCCTGAACATCGGGATAGTAGTCGAGCTGGGCGATCGAGATGGCTGCAACGCCGTTCGTCGATCTGTTCTCGGCCGTAATACCGTTTTCGCCCTTCTTCATAGGGCATCTGATAATGTGTACTGCCTCGCCCTCGTCAAGATATACGATAGCATTCAAAACAAGTGTTGCGCTATTGGTCTTGCCGCTGACGGATTTGATGACGTTTCCGTTAGCGTCCTCGAGACGAAGCTCAACTCCGCAGCCAAACGATCCCGCCCAGTCGATGGTTTGCGAGTAATTAAACTCGTATTTACCCTGTCTGGGAGCGGTGAATATGAGTGCCGAGCCAATGCCGTCACCGAGCGTCGAGTTCTCGGTCCAGTGATGTCCGCCGGCATAATTTATCTTGCCGTTTGCAACGCCTCTCCAGAGGCGCTGGTGAGAAGTGCTGCTGAATCTGTAGTCACGGACGTACCATTCCGAGCCCTCAAGAGTCATTGCGATGCCATCCCTGTAAATACCTGTGTCTCTATGGTATCCGACAAGCTCAACGTTTCCCGTTGTGTCGAATAGAGACGTACCGTCAAATACAGGTGTCAGATCGAGGTATCCGTCATTATTCTCTTCTATCGCATGCACCACTACAAGCGGTTTTGAGATTATGAACGTCGATACGATCATCAAACACGCAAGTATAACTGATAATACGCGTTTTTTCATAATATCTTCCTCCATAAGATTTTGGTGATATTTATACATAATAATTATACCCTTTATCCGAAAAGATTGTCAAGCGTTTGCCTGCGGACGGCGCGCCGAATTTTCGCGCGTTTTTTTGATCAAATTGCTATTTCATTAAGTAAAATTTGCGAGGTAGGGGTCGGCGCCTCGACGACCCTTTCAAGAACCACAAAAAAGCTCCACCCGAAGGTGTAGCTTTTCTTGTTTGTTATTACTCGCCGAAGGGGTTAAGTGCCGGCAGAGCCAGTCTACCGAAGCTGAAGTTAAGGAATCCGGAGGCAGTAATAACGTCTTCGTTTTCAAATACTACTACGTTCATTGTAGGCATTTCAAAATTCTTTTCCATTATTATGTTCTCCTTTCCTTATCTCATTGCCTCATTGAGGTCGTAGAGTGCGCGGAGGAAGGTTTCCTCAGAAGCGTCAAGGTCAGCAACCTCGCCTTCGAGCGCACGCTTGATGTAGGAATAGAGGGATACGTTATAAGCGTCGCCGTTGATAACTATATCCTGTCCTACGTGGTACTGTCCTGCTTCGTAGTATGTATCGAAGTAGTATACGTTAGCACTGTCG
>JAZNXR010000041.1:0-8653 GCA_045593985.1 Eubacteriales bacterium | reverse complement strand
CTCATGTCGTAACCCATAAGCTTGACATTTCCAAGCTTATCGGTAAGAGAAACGCCGTCAAAGATGATCGGGATCTCAACAGTGCCCTTGTAGTTGGGATCGGTCTGAACGAGAGCCACGTCGATTCCGTAGATACGGATGAAGTCGGTGTGGTCCTTGATTATAGCATCACGCTGATCAAGAACGAAAACGAACATGAGGAAGTCGCCTTCGTCAAGAGATACGGTGCCGGCAATGTTCGCATAAGGCTCGTCGCCGCTGATTACAACGGTGTCGAGAACAGTACCGTTCTTTCTTACGGTAGCGGTAACCGTAACGGGAGTGCCGTTAACGTCGGTCATCGTTACGCCCTTCAGGATCTCGCTGTATACGTATTCACCGGTTATGGGAGCGGTGAACAGCGCTGTCGGGTTGGAATTTTTGCTGAGTGCTGACGTCTTGGTAGAAGAATTTGCATCATATCTGTGTGTTCCGTAAGGAATTGCGAAGAGATATTCGCCTTCTACGCCCGTGTTGAAGATGGTACCGTTAGAATATCTTCCGCCGTTGTTAAGGTAGAAGCCGGCTCTGCCGGTGACGTTTTGCGCGTTGTTCATCCACGGCTGGGGACAACCGGAAGCGTCCGTGTTAAACGCTTTGGAAGAGTTTGACCATGTGATTGTACCAATTTCACTTGGATTGTCAAAGGAAGTGAGGCGCCATGCGCCCTGCTTTGCGATAGCCCAGCCGTTAGCATCGGTTTCGCATTCGTTATTCCATGTAAGGGGCATGGAATAGTTAGTGGAGGTGTCGCTGATCTTCTTAACTACTACGTCCTTCATCACAAGACATTCGGGGTCGTTAGAGCTGTGATTATAGCTTGCTGAGGTTTTGTCAGCTACAAATCCTATGCTTGTGGTCTGAGCAAAGGCGAACATAAGAAGGTCGCCCTCCTTAAGGTAGATAGAACCGTTCAGTGTTTTTTCGGTGCTATCTGTGGGAACGAACTTGTCAAGAATCAAGCCATTCTTTCTGACTGTTACCTCATATTCAAGGGGAGCATTTGTTACAGAGGTAGCAAACAGAACTGCATTTACTGTCTCTGTGTATGAATACAAGCCGTCAGAGGGAGCAGTAAATACCATTGCTCCGTCCTTGTTTGCATGAGCAACTACGGAGATTCCGCTACTGGATCTGCCCTTCAGGACTATGCCGCCCCAACGGTTCTTGTAGTTCACATACCAGCCGGTAGCGTTGTTAGCGGTTACAGTCTTGTTCTGGACGTTGCTCTCGTTATAGTTATTTCCGAGATATGGATAAGGGTGTCCGGAAGCCGATCCTTTTGTGACGGCACCGGTAGACGCCTGTTTAGTGGACGTCGCGGTGTCAAGGTTACTGAATCCCTGAATTGACCAGTTTCCTTTAATGGGTATATCCCATCCGTTTGAATCACGTTCGATTTCTGTCGACCAGTCTGTTGGCATTGTCCACTGATTAACGCCTTCAACGAATTCTCCGGTTTCGACCGCATGTACGTCTACAAGTGGCTTAGAGATTATGAAGGTTGACGCAACCATGACAAACGCTATAAGAAGTGAGATTATGCGTTTTTTCATAAAAAAGTTTTTTCTCCTTTCATAGTATTTATTTTTTCATGAAAAAATCTATACTCATCCTTGCCCGCTCAAAGATTACCCCATATCTCATCGCAAGCTCGGAGATTATAGCAAAAGAAGGTAGAAGGGCGATTTTTCGCCCTTGGATAATAATATATCGACTACCTGATATATTCTCTCATATTTTGTGCAAACTGTCAATAGATTTTTTGAAAAAATATTAAATGTTATCAATTATATTATATACAGACAAAAAATCCCCCAAAAATATTGCCCCTCCGCAGGAGGAATATATTACAAAAAAAGAGCGCAACATCGTTGCGCTCTTTTTGAGTTGAAAATTATTCTTCTTCCGAAGGAGCTTCCTCTGCTTCCGCTTCAATAGGCTTGTTTTCCTTTTTCTCCTTGCCCTTGACAGCTCCGACGATCATGTCAACGAGGTCAATGCCTCCCTCAACGAGAAGGGTAACACCAACGAAGATCCATACTGCATTTCCCTTAAGGAAGAATACGATTGCCGCAAAGGCAATGGTAAGAAGTGCGCTGATAAGAGAAACGATAAAGAACTTCTTGTTTCTGATCTTCTCAACCATGCTTTCAAGCTTCTGATAACCCGAGTAAAGAATAACCGCACCGATTATGTATGCAAGATACGCATCGAGATTTACGATAAATCCCTGATAGATTATAAGAACTACTCCGAGAGTGAGCATAGTAAGCGCAGAAGTAAGCGCCCCCTTTTCTGCATCCTCAGGCTTGGCAACGAAATACTTGATAAGCGAGATCACACCGAGAACGGATACGATCACGCCGGCAATAAGCATCAGATATTGAAGAAAAGCGTGTGCATTAACAAGAAGGAAAATTCCGACGATTACCTCAATTAAACAAGTGAGACCGGTAGTGGTGTTTTTAAGAAACTTTTTCATTTTTTCTCTCCTTAGCTTTGATAATTAAATTATATCACGGTAGCTTAGACTTTTCAATGCCTTTTCGATTTTTTTCGACAATTTTGAAGCCGAAAAGGAATATGACGTACAAAATCGAAAGATATACTACGAGATTTCCGATGTAAGAATAAACGGTGCGATGCGAATAGGTATTAACGCTCGCAGTCACGTAGCCTGTTTTCAACGGGCCAAGAAGTGAAATGATCTCTCCCTTGTCCGTTATAACCGAAGATACTCCGGTATTTGCTGCACGGACGACGTATCTGCCGCTTTCAATTGCACGAAGAACGGCATGACCGTTGTGCTGATAGATTGCGGCGGAATCCTTGTACCAGGAATCGTTTGTTCCGAGAATAATGATCTCGGCACCCTCACGAACGTTTGAAAGCGTAAGCGCTTCATAAATCGAATCGAAGCAGATCAGCGAGCCGATTTTTCCGAGCTTCGTGTCGAAAATAACAGCGCCGTTACCTGCCGTCAAGGGATCGTCAAACATATTTATCTCCGTAAGGTGCGGCAGAATTGCGTTCATCACCTTCGGCATAGGTAAATATTCTCCGAAAGGAACAAGGTGACATTTTGAATATACCGTGTCGACCATTTCGCCCTCTGGAGTAAATAAGTATATCGAATTGTAAGAGTTGCCTTCCTCGGAGTAAAATGCGCCAACTGCAATATAAGCATCAAGCTTTAAAGATAGCGCCTTTAGGCGAGAAATAAGCGTCTTGTCATAGGTCAGATCACAAATTAAAACGGTTTCGGGGAAGACGACGAGCCTTGCTCCGCTTTTCTTCACCGCCTCCTCGGATAGCTTTTCATATACTGTAAACGAGTTGTATACCGAGGTGTCAGCCCACTTGTCCGCCGAGCCGATATTACCTTGAATTGCGGCAACGGGGAAAGCGGCATTCGGCTCATTTTTGACATTCAAAAGAGCAGTGCCGAGAAGAAAGTTAAAGACGAAAATAAACGCAGCCACCGAAGCGTAAATGCGAGCAGATTTTATCTTTTCCCGATTTAGTATTGCGGTAGCAATAAAACCGCTTATCAGTACGATAATAAAGCTGACTCCAAGCGATCCGAAAAGCGATGCGCTCTCTACGATCGGTAAAATTTTACATTGTCCAACCGCCAACCTCGCCCACGGAACGCCAAACCAAAAGAAGTTCTGTCCCCACTCGGCAATAATCCAAAGACCTGCCGCCGCAAAGGGCGCAAAAAGCGGGTGACGTCCCTTGAGAGCATGACGGAATATCATAGGCACAAACGCCGTTCCAACGCCCTGCAAAAGCGACATTCCGACGATTGCCGTTATAATTACGGCAACACTTCCAAGCTCGTTCAAGCCGGCAAAATCAAGGGGATAGAGATAGGCAAACCAATGATAAACGACGGCAAAATAACCGAGCGAAAAGCATAGACCGTGAAGATAAGCCTTTTTCCTTGTTAGCGCATAAATAAATAATGGCGCAAGGGAAAAATACGGCAGAAAAAACAGAAAATCAAATATATACGGCATTGCGGTCAGCATACCGCAGATCAGCATTATAAAATAACTCATTTATTACCCCCGAATATAGGGAGCTTGATCCCATCAAAAAGCTCGAGGAAATAAACGCTATCTTTCTTAACGGTAAATTCCTTGCCGTTAAGATAGGAAAAGAATCCGTCGCAGTCGAAGGATAAATAATATGAGCAAAGCGCCTGATATTTGTACCCTTCGCGTCTTGCTTCCTTGTTAACACCGTATTTTCCGTCACCGATAAGCGGGTGACCGATAGAAGACAGATGCGCCCTGATCTGATGCGTTCTTCCCGTGAGAAGCTCAACCTCAAGAAGGGAAACGCCAGCCTTGCTTGCAAGCACACGGTACTTCGTGATAATTTCCTTTGCACCCTTGCGATAGCCTTCAAATACATTAACCGTATTCGTTTTGGAATTTTTAATAAGATATCCCTTAAGAGTTCCGCTTTTCCTTTCGGGTATGCCGTTTACTGCACAAAGGTATTTCTTTATAAGCTTGCGCTCCTTTATCACAGCGTTCATTTCACGAAGCGCCTCGGCATTCTTCGCCGCAATAACGATTCCCGATGTGTTTCGGTCAATACGGTTGCAAAGTGCAGGAGCAAACGACTGCTCCGAGCTTGGATCGTATTCACCCTTTTTAAATAAATAAGCCTGTACCTGCGTTATAAGATTATTCGTATCGTTTTCCTCATCGGAATGAACCGAAAGTCCCGCCGGCTTGTCGCAAAGAATAATATTTTCATCCTCGTAAACAATACCGAAAATAGGGGTAATGTGAGAAAGCGTGCTTTCGATATTGTCGCCGCTCTCAAACAGCTCGTCCGGCAGAAAAAGCTGAACGGTATCGCCCTCGTTCAGCATTTGAGAGATCTCGGCGCGCTTGCGGTTAACCTTGATCTTTTTAGTTCTGATAGACTTATACATAAGCGACATAGGCATGTTTTTAACCGCCTTGATCAAAAACTTGTCAAGGCGCTGACCTGCGTCGTTTTTTCCGATTTCGAGAATTTTCATAATATCTCCAAAAAGCCGTATCACCGTAAAACGGCGATACGGCATCGTTTTTTAACCTCTGTCCTTAAATATCGGCTCGGGAAGCTCTTCATCTTCCTCGTCATCGTCATCGGTACGCTCCTTCGCTCCGACGTCATCGCTGACGTAGTAGGGATCGATCATAACCTCCTTGATCTTCGGATACGCCGCATAAACTCCCATAAAGGTCGTAAACGACACGAGGAATATCACAGGGAGAACAAGAGCGATGGGGAAAACGACCGACATAAGCATGAAGTCAAACACCCATACAGCAAGTCCACCAAGAAAGGCAACGATATTGCGCTTAAATCCGAGAAGCGCAAAGATAAAGGAGTTTTTAATGATCTTTCTGATCGGCAAATCGAAGGTAACGAGCATGATATACATATAGCTTCTCATCATGACGTAAAGCATCGCAACGATAAGCATAGCGCCGAAAAGGAAGCCCGATGCACTGCCAAAGCTGCCCGTAAAGAAGAATAAGAGATCACAGGCGATGATCACAATCATAAGAACGTCAAAGAATCCGAGAAGCATTGCCTGCTTCCAGTTGCGCTTAATGCAGTATTTTATGTCGGAGATAAATGTCGTGGAATCTCCCTTGACGATATTTCGCATGACGTAACAAACAGCGGCGTTAACGATTCCGAAGGTAAAGACAATGAGCAGAGTGAGACCGAAAAGGATCTTGGTCGCAGTGGTCATCATCGTTATCTCGGTCTGAACGCCGTGAACTCCCATAAGCGCGGCAGAAACGGGATTGCGAATATCACCCGCAGTAAATGCTCCGTATATCTGAGCGAAGAGCGAGGATGCAGGTGCCGTGGTATGAATATTCAGGTTTCCGGTGAGCGCATAAAGACCGAAAAGAATAGGGAAGTTGCCCAAGAACATAAAAATGTTCAGCGCAAACATCATATTGAAATTTGTACCGAAATAGCGGAAAAACCTGCCGATGGTCTTGGGCTTTGCCGCCTCTTCCTTTGTGATCCCCTTGCCGTTTCCGCGAGGGTTGAACATTTCATATAAGAGATGCTTTTTCGGTTTTTTCTTGTCCGTTAGTGCCACTTTTATACATCCTTTGGTTAAATTTTGAAATATAGCAGTAATATGTAAGCTCCGATCGAAACCGCAATGGCGGTAATCGAAAGGGAAAGATAAGTTTTAAATACGTTAACACAAGCAGGATTCTTGACGAGCAGCGATGGCTCGGGAGAAACCGTTTTCATATTACCTCGCAAAACCGTTGCTTCCTTTGAGAGAATAACGAAGATCGCTCCGATAAAAACGGTTATGATTAAGGCAGCCGCATGTGTAAATACAATATGCTCCGACATACAGTACCGTATAATCAAGCGCCCGAATATTGCGCCGACGTAAAGGGTAGTAATACCGCCGACAGCGCAAGCATAAACCGTATAAGCTGACAAAAACAAGAGTGTCAGCGGCTCAAGAACGGTCGAAGCAAGCCTGATAAGCTCATAAAAAGAAAACTTCGCAGAAATATCAAGCTCGGAAGACGGGAAAAGCTCTGCGCCATAGGCAAAATACAATCCCGCCGAGATCGATGCGCCGATTATAAAAATTGCGGCGTAAAAGAGATAATATTTTATATTTGCTTTCATTTTCATCACCGCTAAAAGTATATGTTAAGCGGTAATTGAAAATTACACTTTTCATTTTAGCATATTACAGAGGATAAATCAATATTATAATAAAATTTTACATTTTGACGTTTTTGAGTATTCCTCATATACTGTAACGAAAAATGCAAGGAGGAAATCATGATAATACATACGGTTAAAAAAGGCGATACACTGTATAAGCTGTCGAGAATGTATAATACACCGATAAGCCGGATCGAAGCCGACAACGGCATAAAAAAGGGAAGATATCTCGTAATAGGCGAGGATCTTGTCATAAATAATACTGGCAAAAGCTATACGGTAAAGGAGGGCGACACCCTTTATTCGATAGCGAAAAATAACGGAACATCAGTAAATGCGCTCTTCAGAAGCAACCCGTCACTTAAGGGAAATCCTTTGATTTTCCCGGGACAAACGCTTTATATAGAGGAGCCAAACGAAAACGAAATAGTAGTAAACGGCTACGCTTATCCGTTTATTACCGAAAGCGAGCTTCGGCGTGCGCTTCCGTTTTTAAGCTACCTCACGGTATTCACCTACGGCTTCCGTGAGGACGGAACACTTATCGAGCCGGACGATGGACGAATAATAGAGATAGCAAAAAGCTACGGGGTATCACCGATAATGCTCCTGTCAACTCTTACCGACGAAGGCGTGTTCAATAATACGCTTTCAGGCAAGCTCTTCGACGATACCGAATTCCAGGACGTACTGATCGAGGAGCTTATAAGCACCGCACTCCAAAAGGGATTCGAGGGAATCGAGATCGACTTCGAGTTTATTCCGCAGGAGGATAAAGCGGGCTACGTCAGCTTCCTTTCACGGCTCAAAAGCGCAATGAATGAAGCGAATTTGCCGCTGTTTGTGGCGCTTGCGCCGAAAATCTCCGACACTCAACCTGGGCTTCTCTATGAAGGACACGATTATGCAGGAATCGGCGAAATTGCCGATTTCGTAATACTGATGACCTACGAGTGGGGATATCAGTTTGGGCCGCCCCTTGCCGTCGCTCCAATCAAAAACGTCGAGGAGGTCGTAAAATACGCCGTAAGCGTTATTCCGCCCGAAAAGATCCTGCTCGGTGTTCCGAATTACGGCTACGATTGGCCGCTGCCCTTCGTTCAGGGCGAAAGCGAGGCAAAAGGACTCTCTACAACCGCCGCATTCGACCTCGCATACGAAAAGGGCGCAGAGATCAAATTTGATGAAGAATATAACGCTCCGTATTTTAACTATTACGACGAAAACGGCGTCGAGCATATCGTCTGGTTCGAAAACGCAAGAAGCGTTCAGGCACGGCTCGACCTCGTAAATGAATACTCTCTCGGAGGAATCTCGATCTGGCAAATAATGCGCTATTTCCCGCAGCTCTATTCGCTGCTCGGCGCTGAATACGAAAGTATGTAATAACGAAAACGCGACAGATTTTCAAGGTCTGTCGTGTTTTTATTCAAGGGGTATTCCGACTTTGTCAGAGTGATATTATTGCCTTATGGCAATAGTGCTATTGAAACCTTGCGGTTTCAGTGTTATTTTATTCGCCTATAAACTGCCGAAGGCAATATCACTCGGTGTTAGCCGAATATCACTGCGAAGCAATATAACTCGCCTTTGGCGAATAAAACTGCGAGACTTCCTGATTGGAAGTCTCGCTATACCTCTGTCTTTTATAATTACTGAACCTTGTATCCGTCCTTAAGAGTAACCGTGCGGATAAATGTTCCGGGATTCTTCGAATCAGGCGTAAAGTAGCCTGTACGAACAAACTGGAAGCTTTCTCCCGCCTTTGCGTCCATGAGACACGGCTCAACCTTTGCATTTTCGACCTTTTGCGCCGATTCGGGATTAAGATAATCGTCGTAGGTCTTGTCCTCGGGAATATCACCCGTGTTTGCGATGG
>JAZNXR010000040.1:0-18552 GCA_045593985.1 Eubacteriales bacterium | reverse complement strand
GGTTGCATTCCTTTTGGGGTTCGAAAAAAGCTTCCGCAGTGTTGTATATGCAGCGGCGCTGTCTGAGATCCTTAACGGAATCATTCTGTATTTTATAGTATTTTCGAAGAAACGCCTTTCTTTAAAAATGCTGTCTTTAAGCAAGATCAAATTGCTTTTGAAGTTTGCCTTGCCCTTAGTCCCCGCGACGATGATCAGCTGGGTTTTAACCTCAACAGATAAGTTTATGATGCGCTCAATGTGTACGTATGAAGAGCTTGGTCTGTATTCTGCAGCATCAAAGATCGTATCTGTTCTCGGAATATTCCAGAGCGTTGTTACAACGATCTGGCTGCCGATTGCTTTCCAGTGGCATGAGTCGGGAAAAGATAAAAAGTACTTTACCTTGACAATGCGATTGATTTCCGCCCTTATGGTCGGTGTTTGCATTATGATCCTTATCTGCAAAACGGTTGTCGGATGGGTTTTGGGAGATGCATTTGTTCAGGCAATAAGCGTGTTCCCGTTCCTTATGCTGTATCCTATCATGTATACAATGTCGGAAATAACAATGGTAGGCATTCCGTTCGCAAGAAAGACCGGATATAATATCTTGATTTCCGCTGTATCGGGCGGAGCAAATATCCTTTTGAACTATCTGTTGATTCCTGTCTTTGGCGGCGTTGGAGCAGCTATTGCGACGGGAAGCTCATATATTTTGTTCTTCTGGCTTCGTACATTGATATCGAGAAAGCTATGGTTTTCTTTCCCGATCGTCAATCTTATTTTCTACACCGCGCTCGTTATTCTTAACTGCGCCCTTCATACCTTCATGAGCGGTGCCGTTCCGTATATCGTGTCGGTAATAAGTATAGTTGTTGTTGCGATTGGCGCTTTGCCGCAAGTTAAAGAGGCGCTCTCCCTTCTCAAATCAAAGCCAAACGATGACGAGGTAACGTTATGAATCCTATTAAGAGGCTTATAGGCGCGGTTGCGGATAAGATCCACAGCGCCAGAATACAGTATCTGCAAGAGAAAAACAGCTCGTCGGTCAATAATCGCGGAAGCGTTATATCGGGAAACTGCGTAGTGGTTTATCCTGCCAATATTTATATTGGAGAAAATTCCTATGTAAACGGCGGTTTGCTTCAGGCATCGCCAAATGCGAAAATCACGATTGGCGATAATTGTCTTATCTCATATAACGTCCACCTTCGCACAGATATGCATAATTATATAGACCAAAACACTCTGATCCGTGAACAGGGACATACCGAAAAGGATATTACAATCGGTAATGATGTTTGGATCGGATACGGCGCGCAAATTATGGCAGGAGTAAGCGTGGCAGACGGGTGTGTTATTGCCGCAGGAGCAGTCGTTACCCATGATACAGAGGAATACGGAGTATACGCTGGAGTCCCTGCAAGACGAATCAAAGAACGCAAGTCAATATAAATAGAAAATACTAAATCCCCATGGTCTATTCAGACCATGGGGATTTTTATAGTGTATAATTTACACTTAAGGCTTTCTTAAACCCTTGGGATAATGATTTTTCATCATTCCGTCGCTCGCTTTGCCCCAGCCGAGAGGGAAGCCGTTATGTGTCACTATGTGCCAGCCCTTTTGGCCGCCGCAGGGAATAACCTCTCCGCGAAGATAAGAGCAAGCGGATGCAAAATCGATTTCGAAAACAGCCTTCGCCTTCGTCAAATCAAGAGCCAATGATAGTGAATGTGACGGCTCAAAACGGTTACCGTTAATAACCCTGCCGAGATGCAGACCGTGACGAAGCGTTTTTAACCCATTAACAGGTGACGGCAGATCCTTCGGGCAAAGATATAGCTGATCACCGAAAAGAGAGGGGACACCGTTTAGCGCTTCTATCGTTACGTTATTTATAAATTCAGAAAACAGCTTAAACGCTCCGTCGGGAGAAGCTTGCCTTTTGTCATTCTTTTTCTTCTCCTTGCGTTTTTCTTTGACACTTGTCGGCGCATCCTCGGATTTGTGAAGAAGTGCGGCAAAATGCCCTTCGCCGTTTGCGTGATGCGGGAAAATACGCAGGGTTTTTACAATCTGCTCGGCAAAGTCATTGCCGTCAACATAATCGGGATTTCCCCTGTCAATTAGCCCTTGGTCAATGCAGTCGATGACCGCAGGATTCTTAGGCAGAACAACCTCAAAATCGGGATGATTTCTTAAAAAATGCAGTATAACGCCCTCGTTTTCCTCCGGCGCAAAGGTGCAGGTAGAATAGGTAATATATCCGCCGGGGGCAAGCATTTTGGATGCGGATTCAAGAATATCCTTTTGCCTGTCTGCGCAAAGATCGACGTTTTCCTGACTCCACATAGTAAGCGCCTGCTCCTCTTTTCGGAACATTCCTTCTCCCGAGCAGGGCGCATCTACGATAATCTTGTCAAAGAAATCTGAAAAGAACGCCGTCAGCTCCTTCGGAGCGTGAGAAACAACAACAGCATTTCTTATTCCCATTCGCTCAATATTTTGCGAAAGGATTGCAGCACGCGAGGGATGAATTTCGTTTGAGACAAGAAGCCCCGTGCCGTTAAGCGAAGCGGCAAGCTGAGTGCTTTTGCCGCCGGGTGCGGCGCACAGATCAAGCACCTTATCGCCCTCCGACGGCGGAAAAAGGGAAGCGGGTAGCATCGCGCTTGCCTCCTGAATGTAGTACGCACCGCTTTCGTGATACGGGTGTTTTCCGGGACGGATGTCGCTATCGGGATCGTAATAGTATCCGTTCTCTGCCCACGGTACGCGTTCGCCCACGCAGGGTAGCCCCGAAATGTCACTCAAGCAAATATCATTCTTTTTCAAAGGATTCAGGCGCAAAGACGGAGTACTCGGACGGTCATATGAAGATAGAAACGCCTCGTATTCATCGCCGAGCATCATTTTCATTCGCGCGCAGAAAGCTTCGGGAAGATTCATTTTTGTACTCCTTAAAAGATTTCTTCATTATTATAATACAAAAGGCGAAATCCTGCAACACTTTTTTAAAACCGCTTGACAAATATAATACTTCGTGTTATGATGTATTATGTAAGGGGAGGTATGATATGGACATTCAGTTAAAAAGAGGACTGCTTGACGTGTGCGTGCTTGCGGCGATAAAAAACGAGGACTCGTACGGCTACAAGATAATCAAGGATATGAAGCCGTATATCGAGCTTTCGGAATCGACTCTTTATACGATTCTGAAGCGTCTTGAGAATGCGAATATGCTGACGGTTTGGTCGGCAGAGCACGGAGGACGCCTTCGCAAGTATTACAGAATAACAGACATCGGGCGGAAAAGAATTGAAGAATTTAAGATTGAATGGAAAGAAATAGTTTCTATATACAATTTCGTCGCAAAGGAGGATGTTAGCGATGACCAAAATTGAATTTCTTGATGCGCTCGGTCAAAAGCTTTCGGGACTTGCCGAAAACGAGATCAATGAACGCTTGCTATTTTACAGCGAAATGATCGAGGACCGAATGGAGGAGGGACTTGCCGAGGAAGAAGCGGTAGCGGCAGTCGGCGATATAGACGAAATTGCAAAAAGTATAATGGCTGAATCTGCACAAGTGAGGCCCGAACCCGACAAGAAGCCCGAATCAAAGCCGAAAAGAAAGCTTGAAGGATGGGAAATTGCCCTCATCATACTAGGAATCCCGGTTTGGGTGCCGCTTGTAATTGCGGCGTTCGTCGTCGGCATCTCGCTTTACGTGTCCGTGTGGTCGATCATTATATCGATTTGGGCTTGCTTTGGCGCGCTTGCGGCCGTTTGTCCCTCTTTGCTTGTACTCGGAGCCGTTCAGATCGTCAAATCCGAGATGATAACGGGAATTGCGCTTATCGGCGCATCGCTCATTATTGCCGGTCTTACCGTCTTTGCTTTCTACGGTTGCCTGGCTCTGTCAAAGCTGATTATCAGGCTTACCGTAAGCATCAGCAAGTATATTAAAAGGCTCTTTACCAAAAAGGAGGTGGAGTCATGAAGAAAATGAAGCCTGCAATGATAATTGCGACTGTTCTCATTCTGGTAGGCGGCATAGTTTTTGCATCAGCAATGACTGCTCACGGCTGGGATTTTAAAAAGCTGACCACCGTTAAATATGAAACCGATACATATGTTTTTGAAGAAGATATCGAAAATATATCGCTAAAATCAAATACCGCAGATATAACCGTCCTTAAGTCGAATGACGGAAACATCAAGGTCGTGACGTATCTGCCTGAAGGAGAAAAGCATACTGTAAAGCTATCTGAAAATACGCTTTGGGTTGAAAGCGACGGCAACTTAAATTGGTCGACGTTCTTCTCGCTTAACTTCAGACAGCCCAAGATCACAGTCTACCTTCCCGAAGAAGAGTATAGCTCACTCAATATCAAATCCGATACAAGTGACGTTAAAATATCAGGCGATTTTACCTTTGACACGATTTACGTCAAAGTATCGACGGGTGATGTAAAATGCGGTGCATCTGCAAAGGGTAGCTTGAAGCTCGAGGCGTCGACAGGCGATATTAGCGTAAATGACGCATCGGCAGGGAATATTGATATTACAACCTCCACGGGAGATATAAGGCTTAATAACATTAACTGTGTAGGCGAAATCAAAACCAAAATGTCAACAGGTAATGCGGAATTAACAAATATCAAATGTGAAAAACTTACCGTAAACGGTGACACGGGTGACGTCGAGTTGAAAAACGTGATCGCAACCAAAAAATTCGATATTGAAACCGACACGGGCGACGTTGAATTAAACGCCTCCGATGCGTCGGAGATCTATATCAGGACCGACACGGGCGATATCAGGGGAACGCTCCTTTCCGAAAAGATATTTATCGCAAGAACGGATACGGGAGATATTAGCGTCCCATCAACAACCTCGGGCGGTATATGTAAGATCACAACCGACACGGGTGATATAAAAATCAAGATCAACTAAAGAAAAGCGCCGTTAAATCGGCGCTTTTTTTGCACAAAATCCTTGCCTTTAAGTTTTTTTGATGATATAATAACGAAAGAAGCTCGCAAAGCGCAAAAAGGAGAACAAGATGAACAATTTTTTTGACAAATTCCATATCGGAACCTATTATTTTCAGAAAAACGCAAGAACAGAGGAGGGCATAAAGGACTTGAGCGAAAGCGGCATCGATCTCGTTTTCGGTGTAGATAACGATAGAGAAATGCTTGACCTCTTTTATAAATACGGCGTAAATGCAGTAGTGGCGGGTATCGTTCCCGGCTGGTTCGGCGGAAACGGCGACAACGCAGGCACGATGGCAGTAACAAACAAAAGGGAAGCGTATATAAACGGAATAAACGCCTTCATTGATCACCCCGCTATCGTCGGTATTGACGCAGGTGACGAGCCTTCAAGCGTTGACTTCCCCTATTACGGACAAATGATCGAGCTTATGAAGGAGCTTGCGCCGAGTAAATTCCCTTATCTTAATATCTACCCTTCCTACGGAATGCTCGCATCAAACGACGAAGCGCAGACCGAAAAGGAGCTTGGCGTTCCAACGTACAAGGACTATGTTGAAGCATACGGCAAGAATATCGACCTTCCGTACGTTAGCTTCGACCATTATTACCTCACCTCAAGCCCTGAGCGCCTTTTCTCTGACCTTGAGACAAATGCCGCTTATTGTAAGGCAAACGGCAAAAAGCTCTATGCAGTCCTTCAGGTAAACTCGCTTGATCCCGAGCATTACGTTACCGAAGACGAGCTTGCGTTCCAGGCGTTTTCCGCAATGGCGTACGGCGCTATGGCAGTATCGTGGGCTTGCTATTCTTCGGGCTGGTGGCATAATCTCGTCCTCGATGCAGACGGAAACAAGACCGAGCAGTACGAGAAAATGAAGAAGGTCAATCATAAGATGATCTCGCTTTCCAAGGAATACGTAAAGTATAACTGCACCGAGACCGTAAGAGCCAAAGAAACGTCCTTCGGCGGATTTACATACATCAAGAGCGCAAAGGAAACGCTTGTCGGAAAGTTCGTAAACGGCGAAAAGACGGCGATCTTTGTTTCACCCGTTGAGTATGATTCCGTATCGGAAAACACGCTTACGATCAAGGCAAACGGCAAGGTAACGCTTTATACCGCCGATAATGTGTCAGTCCTTTCGTCCGATAACGGCGTTTATACCGTTACCCTTAACGGCGCTGAGCCCTGCTTTATAACCCTCGAATAAAAAACAAATCCCTCCGCTGATGCGGAGGGATTTTAGCTTTAAAAACATCAGAATTTTGCAAGCTCGTCCTTGAGCGCTTCTGTAAAGAAATCGGCAAAAGCCGCATAACCCTTTTCGTTAAAGTGAACGCCGTCGGGAATGTAAATATCGTTTTCAGTAAGAGGAGCATAGTCGAAAGCATCAAGATAATGACATCTCGGTGTCTTTTCGGCAAATTCCTTGATGTACGAATTGAGCTGGCGGCGATATTTAATTTGCTCATCGGTAATATCATGACATCTTACCGCACTGACGAGGTAGACCTCGGCTTCGGGGAAATCTGTGAGGGTATACATGATAACTCTCTGCGCAAGCTCCCATGCTTCCTCGTTTGTGTATCCGAACGACTCGGAGTTACCGAAGCAACCGTAAACGAGAGCCTTCGGCTCGTAAGGGCGTATCATGCGAGGGTAATAATATAGCTGATGCTCAGGACAGCTCGAACCGAAGCCGTGATTTATGCAGCACTGTTCGCCGCTTTTACCGAGAACGCATTCGCTTAGCGGCTTGTTGCCCCATTTTGTAGACCAACGGGTGTAGTATGAAGGACCGTAGAAAACGATCTTGCCTTTCTGAACAGGATCCTTTTCGTATTCGCAGATGACCTCCTCCATTGATTCTTTCCAAATTTCGATATACTGTAAACCCACCTTGATTGGCATAGATTCAGCTCCTTTTTCACTTGTTATAAACCGAATATAACACACGACCGACGGAATGTCAATATTTTAATAAAATAATGAAAATATATCATTCAAATAGGTTGACAAAAATCGACAATAATGATAGAATTAATGTGAATTTATATATCGTCGTGAAGGACGGTATAAATAAAAAAGAAAGTGGAGTATTTGCAATGAAAACAAAATTTTCGAAGAAATTGCTAGCACTTCTCCTCGGCGTGTTCATGGTCGTTGCCATGATTCCTGCCATTGCAATCGGCACAAACGCTGCTGATTTAGACTTAACCCTTTGTACGGGTACTCTTCAGGAAGGTGATAAGGTCGTTATCGCTACGCCCGATAAGTCAAAGGGTGTTACCGGATGGAACGGCAACAAGGACGCAACTCTTTCTACTGATCAGAGTACGTGGGTACAGTATACCGTTGGAATTAGCGGTTCCGGCTACACGTTTTATGATGAAGGTGAAAATACGTATATTGCATCGCCTGGTAGCTCAAATCAGTTTAAGTACGGAGCTGCCGGAGTAATTACAGTTCAAAGTGACGGACAGATTGTTTGTAATAGCAGATACCTTCAGATAAATAGTTCTTACGTTCGCTTTTATACCAGTATTAGCAACAGTTATACGGGAATGTACGTTTACATCGTAAATGAAAGCGGAGACACAGGATGCGAACACGCTAATACTGAACCGATCGCAGAAGTTCCCGCTACTTGTACCGAGACCGGTATGACCGCAGGAACAAAGTGTTCTGATTGCGGTGAGGTGATTGAAGAGCCCCAGGAAATTCCTGCCCTCGGTCATAACTTCGTTAATGACGTTTGCACAAGATGCGATGCTCCCAAGCCTACCCTTCCTACTAACGGATTTTCGCTTCTTACCGACGTTTCTTATCTCCAGGCTGGATACAGTATTATAATCGTTAATACCGAAAATGGTGTGGCACTTGCCGGCCAAAATACCAGCAATAGAGCTCAGGAAGCAGTTGTGATCTCGAACAAATTCATCGCTCTTGACGGCCTTTCTGATAATGTTCAGATTATAACGCTTGAGGCGGGAGCAGTCTCCGGAACCTATGCATTTAACGTAGGAACCGAAGGTTACCTCTATGCTGCGAGCAGCAGTGGTAACCAACTTAAATCAAAGACAACTCTTGATGCGAACGGCTCCTGGGCAATAACAATTGACGGTAGCGGCAATGCAACCATTACGGCACAGGGTACGAACTCAAGAAACTGGCTGCGTTACAATCTCTCAAGCTCACTTTTCTCGTGTTACGGCCCCACCTCCACACAGAAGGATATCCAGATTTACTACCTCCCCGTTGTTGCATGCGATCACGTTTGGGTTGATGGCACAGTAATTAACGAAGGCGACTGTACGACTGACCGAGTTGTCGCTCAGGTCTGCGACAAGTGCGGTGAGCCCGGTGAAAACAAGACTATCACGGCTCCCGGACACATCGACGTAGAGCCTGCCGACAGCAAGTGCGATAAATGCGGAATTAACCTCTGCGAAAATCACGTTTGGGTTGATGGCGAAGTAATTATCGAAGGCGACTGCGTAACTGACAGAGTCGTCGCTCAGGTCTGCGATAATTGCGGTGAGGTCGGTGAAAACAAGACTATCACAGCTCCCGGACACAGCGAAATTCCTGTAGCAGGCAAGCCTGCATCCTGCACGGAAACAGGTCTTACAGACGGTACTCACTGTACTGTATGTGATAAAGACATAGTAATTCAGGAAGTTATTCCGATGCTTCCTCACGATATGCAAAACGGCGCATGTACCGTTTGCGGATTGACAGGACAGACATACAACAAGGTAACCTCTGACCTTAACGACTTTACAGGTACATACCTGATAGTATATGAGGCAGGCAGCCTTGCATTCAACGGCTCCCTTGATGATCTTGATGATGCCTCGAACGGAATCGACGTCGTTATCGACGAAGGCTCAATTGCAGGCGATTTCCTTGCTTATACTTTTACTGTAACAAAGACTCCCGAAGGCGCCTATACGATTTACAGTGCTTCCGGCTACTATATCGGACAGACCTCCGATGCAAACGGACTTATGACCAGCACCGAAACCGCTTATGAAAGTACGATTTCGATAGATGCCGACGGTAATGCTGTAATAGCGGACGCATCCGGAGCGCAGCTTAGATTCAACAGTGCATCCAATCAGATGAGATTCCGCTACTACAAGACAACAAGTGCAGCGGCTCAGAAGGCTGTTACCCTCTACAAGCTTGACGGCGGAGCAGCTCCTACACTCAATACCTTCGGTATCACGCTTAATAAGGGCGTAACCGTAAGAGTCAAGCTGACAACAGCTACCGACCTCTGGCTTAAGGCTAACCCCGGTGCAAAGGTTGTATTTAACGACGGAACAAGAGATATCGCAACCCTTGATTATGTAAACGATGCAAATCACGTCTATGAGATCGACCTCACTCCCGGTCAGATCGGCTCGACAATCACCGTTAATCTCGGTGAAATGAGTGCAGACGTAAGCGTTTCGAAATACATCGAAAAGGCTAAGGCTGCTTTTGCTGATAATACGGCGCTCGTTGCACTTCTCGATGCTATCGATATTTACGGTAAGGCTGCAGCAAAGGTTCAGCAGGATCTCGCTACTCCCGATTTCACAGGCGTCAACGATTATGTTCTTGACGATGAAAACGGCGTATTCGGCGGCTTTGCAAACGTAGTTCTCGGCGAGTATGCAACCATTGGTCTGAAGATCAATGCACAGGAGAACTACACCTACGTTGCAACTCTCGGAAGCCTCTCAACGGGTGTTAAGAATCTTGAAAACGATCTGACTGACGGAGTTCTTCTTATTGAGAATCTTCGCCCCGCAAACTTTGCTGACGTTATCACCGTTACGATAATGAACGGAGATGAAGAAGTAGCTAAGATCACCTTCTCGTTTAACTCTTATCTCAAGCTTGCTTATTCTACCGAAGCAGATGCACTCAATCTCAACATTATCACGGCAACCTATAACTACGGTGTTGCTGCCAAGGCGTACTTGAACGCATCTGCACTGTGAAGAAGTTAAGCATATTCCTTCTGATTACAGTGTTAATGATGACAGCTGTTTCATGTGTCGGCAAAGAAAAGGGCGGTATGAAGGTAGAAACGACAACGTCCTCCACCACCTCTCCGACCGAAACAACCGGCCCAAGTGACAGCACAGAAGGAACGACAGATAGTAATTCAAATCAAAGCGGAACAAGCTCAACAGTGAATAAGCCGTCAGATACGACAGTTGATGACGTAACAACGGCAGATACATCGAAAGCCGATTCAACGACAGCGGCTTCGACCACCGTAGAGCAAACAACGACCGCAGGCGATTTTGAAACAAATGAACATGGAAGTATCAACTTGCCGGACATCACGTTCGGATCATAAAAGGTTAAATGAAAGGATGGTCATAAATATGAACGAGAAATTCACCTCTCCGACCTGCGAAGTTATACTTTTCGATAACGAAGATGTTATCACTATCTCCTTCGGAGGTATTTCAATCGTCCTTCCCGATCTTAACGGACTTGGGGAATAAGAGTATATCTTTATAGGTTAATAGAAAAGCCCCTATGGACAACCATGGGGGCTTATGTTATAAAAAAATACGCTTCAAGAAATAATTCTTGAAGCGTATTTTTTATAGTGATTTAAGTATGCAATCAGCCGTTGAGCGATTGTTTGCAATCGGAATATCATAAACCTGCGCAATACGAAGAAGCGCCTTGACGTCGGGATCGTGAGGCATTGCGGTAAGGGGATCGGAGAAGAATATGATTATATCAATTTCTCCTGCCGCTACCTTTGCGCCGATCTGCTGGTCACCGCCGAGCGGGCCGCTTAAGTAGGCCTTAACGGGAAGCTTTGTGGCTTCGTTAATTTTCGTTGCAGTAGTGCCGGTGCCGCAAAGGAAATGCTCCGATAGCTTCTCTCTGTTTTCCTTGCACCATTCGATCATTGTGGGCTTCATGTTGTCATGCGCTATAAGCGCTATACGTTTGCTCATTGATTATCCTCCGATTTCATAAGACGGTGGAGCATCATTTGCTTGATATCCCAAAGCTTGGGGGATAGGTCAACGTAGTAATTATGAGGATTTTCAAATCGCTTTACCTCGTCCCATTGACGGTCAAGCTCCTCTGCGCAGTGACGGCGAATTTCCTCCGTTGAAGGACATTCGTAAACGCAAACGCCATCCTTGAATATCGGTACAAGAAGATCGATTGCATCAAAATCGGTAAGTGTTTTTTCCTTCCAGGTATAGATAGGATCGAAAATCGTAAGAGGCTTGCTCGTATCAACAGTCTCATCATAAACAGTCAGATAGTCTGCAATCGCCTTTCCGCTTTCCTTCTCGATAAGACGGTAAACCTTTTTGAAATGAGGAGTTGTAACCTTTTCGGGATTTTCGCTTATCTTTATCTTCGGAATGATCTCGCCCTTGTCGTTTTCAATAGCGCAGAGCTTATATACGCCGCCAAAAACAGGAGTGCTCTTCGAGGTTATAAGTCTTTCACCAACGCCGAAGGCGTCAAGCTTAGCGCCCTGCTTGAGCAGATCACGGATAATATACTCATCAAGGGAATTCGACGCTATGATCTTGCATTCGGTAAGACCTGCCTCGTCAAGCATCTTTCTTGCCTTGCGGGAGAGATAAGCGAGGTCGCCTGAGTCGATTCTGATTCCGCACTTTGTAATTCCGTGCTTCTTAAACGCCTTTATAGCGTTCGGAACACCGCTCTGAAGGACGTTGTAGGTATCGACAAGCAGGGTAGCGGCGTTAGGATAAAGCGAGCAATATGTATCAAATGCCTCGAATTCCGAGTCGAACATAAGCACCCAGGAGTGAGCCATCGTTCCGGTAGCTGGAACGCCGAATCTTTCCTCGGCAATCGCGCACGCTGTTCCCGAGCAGCCTGCAATATAGGAAGCTCTTGCTCCGAGAATTGCGCCCGAAGGGCCTTGCGCGCGGCGTGAGCCAAATTCGCTTACAGGTCTGCCCTCGGCAGCACGAACGATTCTTGAAGCCTTTGTTGCAATCATCGTCTGATGGTTAAGAGTCAGAAGAACGAATGTCTCGATAAACTGCGCCTCAATCGTTTTTGCGCGAACCGTCATGATCGGCTCGCCGGGGAATATAACAGTTCCCTCGGGAACTGCCCAAATATCGCCCGTGAAGCGGAAGGACTTAAGATATGAGAGAAACTTCTCGTCAAAGCAACCTTTGGTACGAAGAAACTCGATATCGTCATCGGTAAACTTAAGATCGTTGACATAGTCAATTACCTGCTGGAGGCCGCAGGCGATAGCGAATCCGCCGTCGTCGGGATTTTTGCGGTAAAAGACATCGAAATAGGATATTTTATCCTCGTATCCCGAAAGAAAATATCCGTTACCCATCGTCAGCTCATAGAAGTCAAAGAGCATCGTGTAGTTTTCTCTTAAATAGCTATACATTTTTATCCCTCCGTATTGATTCCGCATTTGCTGAATAGTGTTGCGGCATTATTTAGAGTTAAAGCTGCAATTTCATCAGAAGTTACTCCGCGTAAATCGGCAAGCTTTTCTATTGTGTAGGTAAGGTAGCTCGAATCGTTGCGCTCGCCTCTGAAAGGATGCGGCGTAAGATACGGACAGTCGGTCTCAACAAGAATTCGGTCGTCAGGTATCGTTGGTACGATTTCAGCAAGCAGCGAGGCATTTTTGAAGGTAACAACACCTGAAAAGGAAATGTACCAGCCTCGTTTTACAAGCTCACGAGCGCTTTCTGCGCTACCGCTGTAACTGTGAAATACACCGCGTACGTTCGGATGAGCGAATACTGCATCAATGCAGTCGCCGTGTGCCTCACGATCGTGAACTATAACAGGGAGATCAAGCTTCTCTGCAAGATCAAGCTGCAAATGGAAAAATTCCTTTTGAAAATCGTGGCGATCCTCGTGCCAATGGTAGTCGAGACCGATTTCGCCTATTGCAACTGCCTTTGGGTGAAAAGCCATTGACTCGATTTCCTTCAGTGCAGCGTAAGGATCGTTAAGATCGTAAAGGTCAGATGGATGAATGCCGACCGAAGCATAAAACCCATCGAATTTTTCTGCAATCTTTAAGCTGCATAAAGAGGATTCGGGATTTGTTCCGGCGTTTATAATGTATTTTACACCGCAGTCCATTATATCCCCGATCGTCCTATCACGCTCCGCTTCGGATCCAAACCTATCGTCGTTATAGTGCGCGTGGGAATCAAAAATTATCATCTTATTCTCTGTCCGAGAGGCGTATCATCATCAAGGAAAACTACCTTGATCTGATCGCCTTCGCCCGACGCGAGGATCATTCCGTTGCTCTCAACTCCGCAAAGCACGGCAGGCTTCAGATTTGCTACGACAATAATCTTCTTTCCGATAAGATCCTCGGGAGCATAGCACTTCGCAATTCCCGATGCGACCTGTCTCGTTTCGTATCCGAGATCAAGCTGAAGCTTAAGAAGCTTCTTTGCCTTCGGGATTCTCTCGCAAGCGATTACCTGCGCCGTACGAAGCTCAACAGCACCGAAGCTTTCGATTCCTATCTGCTTCTCCTGATCATCAGGGACGGGAACGGCAGGAGCCTTGGGCGGATTCATCGCTTCAAGCTTTTCAAGAGTTTCCTTTTCGTCAAGACGGGAGAAGAGAACCTTCGCTTCACCTATCGGCTTGCCGCTTTCAAGCTTGCCGAATTCATAGCAGTCAACGTCTGTGCCAAGCTGGTCAAGAATGCTCTTCGAGGTGGAAGGCATAAACGGCTCAACCATTACAGCACCAACACGGATAGCTTCAAGAAGATTGTAAATTACGGTGCTCAGACGCTCGGTATCGCCGTTCTTTGCGAGTGTCCAAGGAGTGGTCTCGTCAATATACTTGTTAGCACGGCGGAAAACTCCGAATACAGTCTCAACGGCATCAGCAATATGATAGCTGTCCATCTGCGCTACCATGTCATTATACGCCTTCTGTACGCACGCCTTAAGGTCAGCATCGACCTCATTTTCAGTAGCAGGGGAGGGAACGATACCGTCAAAATACTTTGTCGTCATGGCAAGAGTACGGTTGACGAGATTTCCGAGATTGTTTGCAAGGTCGGTGTTATAACGAGTTATAATGTTGTCGAAGGTAATGCTTCCGTCGTTAAGGTAGGGCATTTCCGCAAGCACATATTCTCTTACCGCATCAACGCCGATAATATTTGCAAGATCGTCTGCATAAATGCTGTTGCCCTTCGACTTGCTCATTTTGTCTGCGCCGACGTTAAGCCAGGGATGACCGAACACCTTCTTCGGAAGGGGAAGATCAAGCGCCATAAGAATAATAGGCCAGTAAATGGTATGGAAGCGCATGATGTCCTTGCCGATTATATGAACGTCGGCAGGCCAATTCTTCTTGAACGCCTCGGTTTCGGGAAGCTCGGGATTGTAGCCGAGAGCCGTGATATAGTTTGAAAGCGCATCGATCCAAACGTAGATAACGTGCTTATCGTCAAAGGAAACGGGAACTCCCCACTTAAATGAGCTTCTTGAAACGCAGAGATCCTGAAGTCCTGGCTTAAGGAAGTTGTTTACCATTTCCTTCTTTCTTGCTTCAGGCTCGATAAACTCCGGATGCTCCTCGATGTGCTTCATCAGACGGTCCTGATATGCACTCATACGGAAGAAATAGGATTCCTCCTTCATTCTCTTGACCTCACGGCCGCAGTCGGGGCATTTGCCGTCAACTATCTGGCTGTCGGTGAGGAACGCTTCACAGGGCTCACAGTACCAGCCCTCGTATTCGCTTTTGTATATATCGCCCTTGTCGTAGAGCTTTTTAAAGATGGCGGAAACTGCCGCCTCGTGATAATCGTCAGTCGTGCGGATAAAGTGATCGTAAGAGGAATCCATAAGATCCCAGATCTCTTTTATCTGTCCTGCAACGCCATCAACGTATTCCTTCGGTGTGATTCCTGCTTCCTTAGCGCAGTTTTCGATCTTCTGACCGTGCTCGTCAGTACCGGTAAGGAAAAATACGTCATAGCCCTGCTTTCTCTTGTAGCGAGCAATAGCATCGGTCATTATGACCTCAAAGGTGTTGCCGATGTGAGGCTTGCGTGAGCTGTAAGCTATCGCTGTTGTGATATAAAACTTTTCCTTCATATTTATCCTCCTTGCCGCAAATGAGCGGCGTTTGAATCAAATGTATTGTTCCTCTATTATCCTTATCATATCCGCAATCGCTCCCTCGTCGTGGTGGCAAACAATATGCTTCGATATCGCCTTGACCTCGTCGATGGCGTTTGACGGACAGAATGAAACATCGGCTGCCTTAAGCATCGCAATGTCGTTTTCGAAGTCTCCTATACAGCAAACGGTAAGCGGCTCGGAAGAATAACTGCGAAGCTGAGGTATTCTCTTTTCCTTGCCCGAGTCAATTCCGACGACCTCGGTAAAGCATTGTGAAGAGCGATAGCATGCGTATCGGTCACCGTAGGTGCTGTTGATATAGTCACGAGCACGTTTTGCTTCATCGTCGGAGGAGTAGGTGAGATTTGCCTTTCTCCATTTGTTTCCGACAGCAGCATTCGGTGTAATTCCCGTTTGAAGCTCACCGTCGTCGGTATAGCAGGCAAACTTAATTACGTCAAAACGGCCGATTACGTCATTAAGGTCTATTCTCGCCTGAATGCCGTCATAGAATAGCTCGTTCAGTACAGAATCGCTTTCAGGATCAAAAAGAATCGAGCCGTTAGCGAGAATAAGGGGATAATTTACAACTTGCTTATAATCGGGAAATACGATCTTCAGCATGCAAGGAAGGCGTCCTGTCGACATTGTGAAATGACCGCCGTTTGCCTTGAAATATTCGATTGCCTCTAAATTTCGTTCGACCATACGGCCTTTAGTTCCCGCAAATGTGCCGTCGAAATCGCTTAATATCAATATATTCTTAAATTTGTTACTCAAGATCCGTTCCTCCGAGGAGAGCCAGAAGCTTTTTAAAATAGTCGGGCAGGGGAGAGTCAAAGGACATCAGCTCGCCACTTTTCGGGTGAACAAACGAAATCGTCTTTGCGTGCAGACACTGTCCCGAAATAAGAGAGGGATGCTGAAGTTCAAATCTTGTTTTTCCTCCGCCGTAAACGGTATCTCCCATTATCGGGTGACCAAGAGAGGAGAGGTGAACTCTGATCTGGTGAGTGCGCCCGGTTTCGAGCTTAAGCTCGATATAGTCGGCGCCATCAAGCGGCATCAGAACCTTGTAATTCGTTGCCGCATTTCGTCCGTCCTTCACGATCGCCATTTTTTTGCGGTCGACAGGGTGACGTCCTATCGGCTTATCTATTCTTCCGCTTTCTTCTTTAAGATGTCCGAGTGAAATCGCATGATAGAAGCGGTCGAAGGTGTGAGAAGAAATTTGCTCGGCAAGAGAAACGTGAGAAGCATCGTTCTTTGCAACAACGAGAAGTCCCGACGTGTCCTTGTCGATTCGATGGACGATTCCGGGACGGATAACCCCGTTAATTCCCGAAAGTGAGCTGCCGCAATGATAGAGCAGCGCATTTACGAGCGTTCCGCTTTCGTTACCCGCCGCAGGATGTACAACCATCCCCTTGGGCTTGTTAATTACAAGAAGATCCTCGTCCTCATAAATTATATCGAGAGGAATATTTTCCGGCTCCGCCTTGTCGGGCGTTGGTTCGGGAATAACGGTATTAATGATATCCCCCTCGCGCAAACGGTAATTTTTAGTTACCGCAGAGCCGTTAACGGTGACAGCACCGCTTTCTATCAATTTTGCAGAGGCGGAACGCGTAATCCCCTCGCGTTCCGCCACATAAACGTCAAGACGAACGCCGACGCTTTCGTTATTTGTCATTTTTATCTCTCTTTTTATTATCCTTATCGCTGTCGGATAGTATCCATTTGTCTATGAATAATATCGAAATTGCCGCAAGCACACAGCCGACTGTTACGAAGCAGTCCGCTACGTTGAATATCGGAAAATCAATAAACTGAAAATTCAGAAAATCAATAACCTCGCCGCGGAAGATTCTGTCAATCTGATTGCCGATACCACCGCCCGCAATCATTGACAGTGCAATTGCAAGGAGCGGCGAAAGCTTTTTGCGATAGTATATCAGAATAAATATGACGAGAATTATCGCGATGCTTGATATCGGAATGAATAACCATTTTTTACCCTCGAGCATACCCCAAGCAATGCCGGGGTTCGTGGTATAACGAAGCTCGATAATACCGTTTATAAGCGGATGCGATGTAATCGGTTGTAAATTTACCAAAGCGAAATACTTCGTTATCTGGTCAAGCACAATCGACAAAGCGATAACTGCAAAAGAAACAATCAGCATTTTTTAAATACCGAGAATATCGGAGCAACGGAGGCAGAGGAATCCGCCCTCGGTCTCGTTACCCTTATCGCTGAACTTCCAGCAACGAACGCACTTGCAGCCGTCAGCAGGAGAAACCTTGATCTCGTCCTCGCCCTCGTTTACGCTTACGCCCGAAACGATAAATACTGTTTCAAGCTCGTCGCCACCGAAGGAACGAAGAAGCTCAAGCTTTTCCTTGTCGGAAACGGTAATTTCAACCTTTGCGTCAAGCGACTTACCGATAGTCTTCTCAGCTCTTGCGCTTTCAAGCACCTTCATAACGTCGTCACGAAGCTCAAAGAGCGCGTTGTAACGGCTTTCAAGCTCTTCAAAATTGTAGCTGTCAACGCATGTGGGCATATCGTTAAGAATAACGTTTCTCTTATCGTCGCTCGAGGAATGAGGCATCATCTGCCAAGCCTCGTCTGCGGTAAAGGAAATGATAGGAGCAAGCATGCGGGTAAGAGCAGAGAGGATGATATACATCGTGGTCTGCGCCGCACGGCGTCCCTTTCCGTCCTTCGCATCGGTATAAACACGGTCCTTCGTAATATCAACGTAAAGCTTCGAAAGCTCAACGGAGCAGAAGTTATTTATCTCGTGGTATGCTACGTGGAATGCATAGGTATTGTAGGAGTCGGTTACGACCTTGATAAGCTTGTTAAGACGGGAAAGCGCCCACTTGTCGATGTCGTAAAGCTCGGCAAGAGCCACCATGTCATTGTCAGGATCGAAATCGCTTACGTTTGCCATAAGGATACGAATTGTATTTCTGATCTTACGGTAAGACTCGGAAAGCTGCGAGAAGATCTCCTTCGAGCAGCGAACGTCAGCGTGATAATCAGAGGAAGCTGCCCAAAGACGAACTATATCAGCACCGAAATCCTTAATAAGGTCGGCAGGATCAACGCCGTTTCCTAAGCTCTTGTGCATAGCGCGTCCCTGACCGTCAACAACCCAACCGTGAGTAAGTACCTGCTTGAAGGGAGCGCCCTTGTCAAGCGCACCTACGCTGGTAAGAAGCGAAGCCTGGAACCAACCGCGGTACTGGTCTGCGCCCTCAAGATATACGTCGGCAGGCCAAAGCTCGGGAGTGTCGTGCATAAGGGAGGCGTAGTGAGTTGAGCCGGAGTCGAACCAGCAGTCAAGCGTGTCTGTCTCCTTTTCGAAGGAAGTCGGATCGTAGCCATGTCG
>JAZNXR010000039.1:0-1706 GCA_045593985.1 Eubacteriales bacterium | reverse complement strand
TTTCCGATACGTCTGCAAACAGTGAGAAATTTGCGCGCCTCAGGAAACGAGGATATATAAATTCCGAAAATAAGCCTACGATAATGATTATGAAAGGCGATTACAAAAAAGATTTTGTTAAGAAGCTTCCCGGCCTTGACGAATCGACTATGAAGCGGCTTGCTGATATTGCACTTGAAATAGCGATGATCGATGCAAAGTCATATCCTCCGCAAATGCAGGATCTCATCGTATATTACGGAGTTAACAACTTTCTTGGAGAGAAAATAGCATTAATGGTCCTCGACATCCTTTACTCCAACGGCACCTTCAAGCCTCTGACCGAGGAAGAGAAGATCACCTCGCAGCTCATTATGTTCAGCGACGTTCTTCCCGAATAAAAGCGTACTCCGCAATGTCAAATCGGCATTGCGGAGTATTTTTTACTTAATAATATTAATGAACTCAAGAATATTCTCATATCTTGCGTCGTTGTCTTCGCAACCCATAACGATTGCAATATACTTGTTTCCGTCGATTTCAAAGGTAGCGGAAAGGCATTTTCCTGCCTCAACTGTACCGCCTGTCTTGAATCCTGTGACACATTCTGTGTAATATTCGCTATCGGGATTGATCAGCTCATTGGTGTTCGTCCATCTTGCAACCTGACCTGAAGCAAATACTACTTTAACGTAATTTGTAGAGACAATCTTCGAGATAGTATTGTTTTTCATTGCGTGAGAAGTGATGATCGCGAGATCGTTGACCGTTGAATACTGACCTTCGCTATCATAACCGTCGGGCGTTTTGAAGCAAGAATTTTCAGCTCCGATCTTTTTAGCGTATTCGTTCATCAAGCCGCTGAAGTATACGATTGCAGCCTCATCGCTCAGATTCTGATCTCCCGTCACGTATCTCGCTACGTTTACAGCAACCGCATAAGCCGCGTCGTTTCCGGAGCAGAGAAGCATACCCGTAAGGAGATCGTAAAGCTTGATTCTGTTACCTTTATAAATATAGCAAAGGCTCGAATATTTAGGCACTATATCCTGCTCGCTGCCGACAGTTATTACGTGATCAAGCGGCATATTCGCAATAGCAACGCAAGCCGTAAGCATTTTAGTAAGACTTGCAGGCGGCGTTTTTACATCTGCAGACAAAGAAAACAGACATTCCAGCGTGTCCGCCTTATATAGTCCCGCGAAAGGGGCTGTCAGCGAAAGCTGATCTCCGTCAATCTTTCCGCAATAAATGCAAAATGCTCCTTTATATTTGCATTTTGTTTTAAGAACGATATTTTGATTTTTCGTAACCTTATTGCATACGGTGCAAACAGCACCTTCGGTAAGTCCTGTTTTCAGACAAGTGGCGGATACAGCTTTCAACTTCTTGGTTTTATGACCGCTTGCCGCTACGCTAAGATATTGAACCTCGCCGCATTCGCAAGTACGCGAATTTAAGCCTTCCTTCTCACATGAAGGCTTTTTTTCAACTACCCAATCGGAATACATATGGATATGAGCGGTAGTTTCGGGTTCGGTCTCAGTAATTTCTTCAGTTGTTTCTTCGGTGGTTTGCGCTTCTGTTTCTGTTATCTCTTCTGTAGTCTCCTCGGTAGTCTCAGGTTTAGTTTCAGTTAATTCCTCGGTTGTTTCTACCGTAGTTTCTATGATCGTCGTTTCCTCAACCGTGGTTTCTTCGACGGTAGTTTCGACATTGGTAGTTTC
>JAZNXR010000038.1:0-9587 GCA_045593985.1 Eubacteriales bacterium | reverse complement strand
GGGCTTGATTATTGGGACAAGCTCGATATAACCTACTATGATTCCTTTGACGAATTTTTAAAAAAGCACGAAAACGATAACCTCTTTTTCTTCTCGCAAAAGGGGAAAAACTGCTATACCAATATAGAATATCCCGAGGAGTGCTATCTCGTTTTCGGCAAAGAATCCTGCGGGCTCCCCGAGGACTATTTAAGAACCCGTCCCGATGATACGGTAAGAATTCCCATGCGAGCGTCGCTTCGCTCGCTAAACCTTGGAAACTGCGTTGCGATCGCCGCATACGAGGTGCTTCGTCAGGACGGCTTTGAAACCTTGAAAACGGCAGGAATTCTCTCAGAACCGCTATAAAAACGACCGAATTTTTTGTTTATTTACAAGGACGGGCAAAAAAATCCACAAACCATACACGAAAAGTTTAAAATTACCTGCTATCATATAGTCGGAAAATAAACATTTAGGGGTATCCTTGTGGCATCTGAAAACAGAGATTTAGAAAGCAACTCTGCCGATTCGTCATACGGCGGCTCGACCTACCGTCTTTCGTACGACCATAAAGAAAATAAAAAAAGCGCAGAGAAGCATCGAGGCTTTAAGGCGATCATCGCCGTCATAATCTCGCTGATTCTCCTCATTGTATTCGCATATCTCGCTCTTAAAAGCTATGATAAGGCGATTGAGAGGCTTTACGCTGCCGAAACGACTGCGAACGATGATAAACCGGGCGCAGGCTTTCAGTCAAGCGTTAATATTGTAACGGAATAAACCGAGCATGTCGCTCGGTTTATTTTTTATGAAAAAAAGACCGCATCCTTCGATGCGGTCGATTTTCTTTATTAGCCAAGACGCTTTTCGAGCGCTTCAAGCTCCTCATACATGGTAGAAGGAACATGATCGCCAATGAGCGAGTAGAACTCCTTGATATTCTCAACGTCTTCCTTCCAGGAAGCGGTATCAACGGAGAGAAGCTCCTTGATGGTGTCGAGAGTAACGTCCTCAAGTCCTTCGATGTTGATGTCGGCAGGATTCGGAACGTAACCGATTGCAGTCTCAACAGCATCAACCTTGCCTTCGCAACGGTCGAGGATCCAGAGAAGAACACGGAGGTTATCACCGAAGCCGGGCCAAATGAAGTGACCTTCGTCATCGGTACGGAACCAGTTAACGTGGAAGATAGCGGGAGGATTGGGAATGTTCTTGCCCATATCAAGCCAGTGCTGGAAGTAGTCACCCATGTTGTAGCCAACGAAGGGACGCATAGCCATTGGGTCACGGCGAACTACGCCGACAGCGCCTGCTGCAGCCGCAGTAGTTTCGGAAGCCATGATAGAACCAACGAAGGAGCCGTGCTGCCAGTTGAAGGACTGATATACGAGGGGAGCAGTCTTTGCACGTCTGCCGCCGAATACGATAGCGGAAACGGGAACACCCTTGAGGGAGTTGAACTCGCTTGAGATGCAAGGACAGTTCTGAGCAAGGGCAGTGAAGCGGGAGTTGGGATGAGCGCCGCAGGTAGACTTATCCTTCTTGTCATACTTGGTGCAGTCCCAAGGATTGCCCTTCCAGTCAATAGCATCACCGGGTGCGGGAGGATTGTCGTTAAGACCTTCCCACCAGACGGTGTTGTTCTTGGTGTCGTGAACTACGTTTGTGAAGATCGTATCTCTCATGCAGGTAGCGAGAGCGTTGGGGTTAGACTTGCTGTTAGTTCCGGGAGCAACGCCGAAGAAGCCGTTTTCAGGGTTGACAGCGTAAAGGCGGCCGTCCTCCTTGTTAACACGGAGCCAAGCGATATCGTCACCTACGCACCACACCTTGTATCCCTTGTCAGCAAGCATCTTCGGAGGGATAAGCATTGCAAGGTTGGTCTTTCCGCAAGCAGAGGGGAAAGCAGCGGTAACATACTTGATCTCGCCGTTAGGATACTCAACGCCGAGGATGAGCATGTGTTCAGCCATCCAGCCCTCTTTACGTCCGAGGTAGGAAGCAATACGGAGAGCAAAGCACTTCTTGCCGAGAAGAACGTTTCCGCCGTAGCCGGAGTTAACCGACATAATGGTGTTGTCCTGGGGGAAGTGAGTGATGTAACGGTTTTCCTCGTCGATATCAGCTCTTGCGTGAAGGCCCTTGATGTAGTCGGGGCTGTCACCGAGTGCTTCAAGCACGTTTACGCCAACGCGAGTCATGATAAGCATGTTGAGAACAACGTAGATAGAGTCGGTAAGCTCAATGCCGTACTTGGCAAAATCGGAGCCGACAACTCCCATGGAGTAGGGAATAACGTACATGGTGCGTCCCTTCATAGAGCCTGTGTAAAGCTTCTTGAGCTTTGCATACATTTCGGAAGGCTCCATCCAGTTGTTGATATTACCTGCCTCCTCCTTTGTGGGAGTACAGATATAGGTGCGTCCCTCAACACGGGCAACGTCGTTTATTGCGGTGCGGTGGAGGTAGCAGTTGGGAAGAAGCTCGGGATTAAGCTTGGTAAGCTCGCCGGTAGCGCAAGCTTCAGCACGAAGCGCCTCTGCCTGCTCCTCAGTGCCGTCGATCCAAACGATCTTGTCGGGCTGAGTCATAGCAGCCATTTCATCGATCCAACTTAAAACGTGAACATTCTTTGTCATTAGAGTTGTCTCCTTTATAATGAGTTTATTTTTCAATTCAAACGGGAAAGATATTTTCCAACATCCCCCAGTTTAATTATACTATATTTTCACGCCAAATGGTTAATTAATTGTTAATTTAATAAAATATTTTAAAATACTTTATAAAAAATGCGCCTTCGCTTTGACATTGACCTCAATTAATGATATAATAAAGGCAATTATATTGGAGGCATCTATGCTTAAAAATTTTTTCTCTGCATTACTCGTATCGGTTTTGCTGCTATCAACAATAAATATATCGACATTTGCATCGCAAAAAACATCTGAAGTAAGCGCTCCCGGCGGCAATGTTTCAACTCCCGAAGAGCTGATTGCGGCGCTCGGCGGCAAGGGAATCTCTTATGAAAACGGCGTGATATCTATAATTAAGGATATCACACTGTCCTCAAGCATCAATATCACCTCGGGAAGCTATACGGTAACAGGCGAGGGCGCAATCATAAAAGGAAGCTTTAGTGGCGATCTCTTTGTTCTCACGGGCGAGGGAACGACGCTGGTTATCGGCGACCGTACCGCACCGATGGACAGGACAAATCTTGTCCTTGACGGTGAGAATACTATAAGAGCGGGTAGCGCCTTCCGTGTTGAAAGCGGCGCAAGGCTCGAAATCTGTAATACCGTTGTAATAAAGAATTTTGCAACATCGACCTCCGGCGCTGTCATTTATAACCTTGGTGAGCTGACCGTCTACGGCGGCGAAATAGAGAATGCACGAGCTTCGTCATTGGGCGGCGCAATATATAACGAAGGAACTATGACTCTGGCATCGGGAACGATCAAAAATTGTTCTGCAAACGATGGAGGCGCAGTTTATACAAAGGGCAAATCGAGCTTCATTGCCGTCGAAATGTCAAATAACAATGCAATAAGCGGCGGCGCAATATATAATGAAGGCGAAATGCAGTTTCTTGCAACCACGCTGACGGCCTGCTCCGCAAGCAAGGGCGGCGGAATATATAATTCGGGGAAAGCAGTAGTCAGCGGCGGAACGATACACTCGAATAAAGCCGAAAACGGCGACGGCGGCGGAATTTATAATGCCAACACCCTTGACCTTTCCGGTTCTGTCCTGCGAGAAAACTCTGCAAAAAACGGCGGAAACCTCTACAATACTGATACCGTAACCACAGGCGAAGGCTTTTCGCTTTCGAACGGAATCGCTACCGAAAAGGGCGGTAATATCTATAATTCAGAGCTTGGAAAATTCACACAAAGCTACGGCAGTATTACGCTCGGCAGCGCTGTTTACGGCGGAGGAATCTATAATCTCGGAACCGTAAATTTGGCGCAGGGCGGCGTTTACGCAAATAAGGCCGAGGTCGGAGAGGGAATTCTCAATCACGGAAGGCTCGTTCT
This sequence comes from Eubacteriales bacterium, assembly GCA_045593985.1. Lineage (GTDB taxonomy): Bacteria > Bacillota > Clostridia > Oscillospirales > CAG-272 > Colimorpha_A. The sequence goes on along the minus strand of JAZNXR010000038.1, from coordinate 5,568 downwards.
CACAGGGTATGGCTACTGCGAAAGAGGCGACGATATATTTGTTGTCTTGACGCCTGAAAATGAGCACGCGATAGTAATTTCAGACGGCTGGGTGTATAAAGCGAAGCCCGTGTCTGTTTCATGCGGAATTTTCAGCGATGGCAAATACTCGTATTCGCACTCGCTGAACGACAAGCTTCTTGATATCAAGGGCAGTATAAACGTAGGTGAGCGCTTTATGCTCCATGTCGGCAATACAGGATTAACTCTTTCAAACGAAGGAACACTTGTAAAGGCGAAAACACAGGCGTCAGATACCGTAATTTTCGTAATCTGCTCGATTTTGGCATATCCCCTGGTAACGCTCGGAATAGTCGCACTCATTCGCTATTTTGACAAAAAGAAGTTGAAATCCGAAACGGAGAAAAAATGAAAAAAGAGTATTCAAGATTTAAGGAAAGCAACCTCTTTGAGGGAATAGTCTCACTTCGAACGCTTATTTCGGTTTCGGAAAAAAACGGAAGCAACGACAGAAGAATAAAAACCGTTTACTACTCATTAGAACGTGCCGAAAAAGAGAAAAAAGAATTAAGCTGGTTGACTCACAGAGCAAACGAGCTGGGATTCGAAATCAAGCTGACCGAAAAAGAAGAAATCGACGAAATGGCAACGGGGAATACACACGGAGGCATTATCGCAGATTGCACCGAAAGAACGCTTCTTCCTACAGAGCTGACAAGCATCAAGGATAACGGCTTCTACGTTATGATAGAAGGCGTCGAGGATCCCTATAATTTCGGCTACGCTCTCCGTTCCCTTTATGCTGCGGGCGCAGACGGAGTGATTCTCGGAAAGCGAAACTGGATGACAGCGTCAGGCGTTGTTTGCAGAGCCTCTGCGGGCGCATCGGAGCTGCTTCACGTCTATTCTGACGAATCCTTTGAAAACGCAGTCGAAATCTTCAAAAATAAAGGCTACAGGATCGTCTGCGCCGATATTGAAAAATCCGTACCGATCTACGAAGCGGATCTGTCTTATCCGATCCTCCTTGTAATCGGCGGTGAAAAGCGAGGAATCTCAAAGGCGATTCTCGAAAAGGCAGACAGTATAGTCAGAATCGAGTACGGCCGTGAATTTGATGCATCTCTTTCAGCGGCATCAGCGGCAACAGTTGTCGGTTTTGAGGTTTTTAGGCAGAAAAACTATTGATTTTATGCTCCAAAAGGAGTATTATGTATACATTAAATCTCGGAGGATATTATGAAAGCAGTAATTTCAGTAACCGGACGCGACAGCATGGGCATTATCGCCAAGGTAAGCGCCACTTGCGCAGAGCACAAGGCGAATATCGTTGATATTTCGCAGTCGGTATTAAGCGAATATTTCGCAATGATTATGGTCGTTGACATCAGTACGCTGACGATTCCCTTCGCATCCTTTATCGACGAAATGACCGAGCTCGGAGAAAAGAATAATCTCGTCATACATACGATGCACGAGGACATCTTCAACTCAATGCATAATATTTGAGGTGGCTCGATGATAGATATGAAAAATATCCTCGAAACGATCAATATGATCCGCGAGGAAAACCTTGACATAAGAACCGTCACAATGGGAATTTCGCTCTACGATTGCGTAAGTGAGGACGAGGACAAGCTGTGCGATAAGGTCTACGATAAGATCACGAAAACCGCGGAAAAGCTCGTTCCGACAGCTTGCGACATCGAAAAGGAGTACGGAATTCCGATTATAAACAAGAGAATTTCAATAACCCCTATATCTCTCGTTGGCGGAGATATTTCGGAGGACGGATATCTTAAGCTCGCAAGAACTCTCGACCGCGCTGCATCCGACCTCGGAGTAAACTTTATAGGCGGATATTCTGCGCTCGTTCAGAAGGGAATGACCAAAGGAGCAGAGCGCCTACTGAACGTAATTCCTTATGCGCTGAACGAAACAGAGCGTGTATGCTCATCGGTAAACGTCGCATCGACCAAGGCAGGAATCAATATGGATGCCGTAGCTCGAATGGGACATATTATCAAGAAAACAGCAGCGCTCACCGCAGACAGAGAATCAATAGGCTGTGCTAAATTCGTGGTATTCGCGAACGCTCCCGAGGATAACCCCTTCATGGCAGGCGCATTCCACGGCGTAGGCGAGCCCGAAACCGTAATTAACGTCGGTGTATCAGGCCCGGGAGTTGTATCGAGCGCGATCAATCGTGCAGGCGACTGCTCCTTTTCCGAGCTGTCTGACCTTATAAAGAAAACAGCATTTAAGATAACCCGAATGGGACAGCTCGTTGCTTGCGAGGCATCAAGCCGACTCGGCGTGCCTTTTGGCATCGTTGACCTTTCTCTTGCTCCGACACCTGCAATCGGTGACTCGGTAGCACATATACTTGAAGGCATGGGACTCGAAAGCGTAGGCGCACCCGGAACGACTGCGGCGCTGGCACTTCTTAACGACGCGGTCAAAAAGGGCGGCGTAATGGCATCAAGCTTCGTTGGCGGTCTTTCGGGCGCATTCATCCCCGTCTCCGAGGATGCGGGAATGATCGAAGCAGTCGCAAAGGGCGCACTCACGATCGAGAAGCTCGAAGCAATGACTGCAGTATGCTCCGTTGGACTTGATATGATTGCGGTATCGGGCGACACAACGGCAGACACGATAAGCGGAATTATCGCAGACGAGATCTCAATAGGCGTAGCAAATACAAAGACTACCGCAGTCCGCGTTATCCCGGTTGAGGGAAAGAGAGTCGGCGAAACCGTAAACTTCGGCGGACTTCTCGGCTATGCACCGATAATCAATGTAAACCCCTATTCCTGCCAAAAGTTTATCTCTCGCGGCGGCAGAATTCCCGCCCCGATCCATAGCCTCAAGAACTGACAATTTTTCCCTTAAGGCAAAAACTGTATAATAAAAACTCCTCCGTGTCAATACTTAAAACAGTATTATGCGGAGGAGTTTTATGTATTATAATAAGGTAGAAATTTGCGGAGTGAATACGGCAAACCTGCCAACACTCACCGACGAAGAAAAAAGGGAATTGCTGCTGAAAGCAAAGGTAGGAGATGTGGAAGCAAGAAAACGGCTGATCGACGGAAATCTTCGCCTTGTTTTAAGCATCGTTCAGCGGTTTCTGAATAGAAAGGAAAACGTCGACGACCTCTTTCAAGTCGGCTGTGTCGGACTTATCAAAGCCGTCGATAACTTCAATACCGACCTCGATGTCAAATTTTCCACCTACGCCGTGCCGACCAATGTCCTGCGGTGAAAAAGCCGCATAATGTATTTGTAGTTACATCGATTTTTTGCGGCGGCACCAAGGCACCGCCCTACAACAACATAACAAATCTTCGCCACGCCCTCTTGCCTCGCCCTTCGGGTAGCGAAGCGGCGGCGCGGTAGTGAATGACTGCCGGTGGCAGTCAGAGCCGCGGCGTGACCGAAGCCGCAGCGAGACGGTGCCCCGAAGGGGCGGAGAGGGTGTATGGGCGACCACCGGTCGCCCGCAAAATAACCGATATTACTCCCCTTTTACTCCCTGCTTGCTTCAAAGACACATTTTGCGATTATTGCGGCAATCGGAAAAACGAAAAGTCCGAAGAACCCCATCAGGCTAAATCCGATATACATTGCCGCAAGGGTTAAAAGCGGCGATAGACCTATGCTTTCGCCGACAATTTTCGGCTCGGAGATCTGGCGTCCGAGCCAAATGATTCCGAAAATTATCAGAAGCCCGGTCGCCGTGTAGCTGTTTCCCGCAAGATAAAGCACTATCGCCCACGGAACAAGCACCGTTCCGACTCCGAGAACAGGCAGAATATCAATAAGCGCAATAAGTGCCGAGAGCGTCAGGGCATACGGTATTTTCAATATCGAAAAGCCGATATAAAGCTGCGCAAAGGTGATCGTCAAAATAATCAGATATGCGGTTATATATTTTTTTGCGGCGCTCATGAGCTTTTCCTTCGTTTTGAAAAGCCGAGGGCGCTTTTCTCTTGGCAAAAGCCTTGTGATAGAGCAGTTTAGTGTCGAAACATCCGCCCCGAGATAGAACGTCGCAACGACAAGCGTTATCAAAAACAGTAAAATTCCGGGCAGAGACGAAACGAAGCTCATAATGACGCTCGGAATTTTTGACGAAAGGGAGGATAGAGCCCCCTCAAGCATATTAGCCGTCGCACGGCGAATCACGTTAAGCGCCTCCTTGTTATCGATTTTCGAAAGCAGAGGAAGCTTTTTCATTACGCTGTCGCCCGAGCTGATCATATTCTCAATAAATTCCGCACCGCCGTCTGACAGATCCGACATCATTGAGGTTAATTCCGACGCCATTCTTCCGAAAAAGAGCCACGATAACGCAAATACAGCGCCGAAAACAACGAAAACGGTGCAAAAGGCAACGAATTTTCTTTTCAGGTGCGTCCGTTTGCAGATCCTGTCGATCGTCGGATGCAAAAACAGCGCAGCGGTGTACGCAATTATAAACGGCAAAAGCGGAGCGAGCAGAAATTTTATAAAAATATATGCGCCGAGCATGGCGGACGCAATATAGGCAATAAGAACGAGATTTCTTTTATATCCCTTCGGCGGCAGATCCATAATTCACCTCACCGTATTTCTTTGATTTAATTATACACCGTATTTATATCTTAAATTCACCTTTCGTTAATTGATTTTTTGCTTTGCGTGTGTTAAAATGGTGTCAGTAAATTATTAAGGGGTAATTATGAAAAAGCTGATTCTTATTGTTCTTTCGTTTGTTATGATGCTTTCGCTCTTTGCCTGTGGCGAAAAGGTCGATTATAACGTGACCGAGATCGACGGCTACGTCGTTGAGCAAACTGAGCTTCCGACAAACTATATCCGTATCGTTATGAAAAGCGGCGATGCTATGCTCATCGAGCTTGATCCCGATGAAGCACCCGAAACGGTTGCGAATTTCAAGAGCCTCGTTGCCGAAGAATATTATGACGGAATAACCTTCCACCGCATCGAGCCGGGCTTCGTAATTCAGGGCGGCGATCCCGACGGTGACGGTATATCAAACGGCGACCGACCGACAATAAAGGGCGAATTCCGCGCAAACGGCGTTATGAATTCGATAAAGCACGAGCGTGGCGTTATCTCAATGGCTCGCACGTCGGCATTCAACAGCGCATCAACCCAGTTCTTTATCGTTACCGAAACATCGCTCCGTAACAGCGAATCCCTTGACAACTATTACGCCGCATTCGGAAAGATGCTTGCAGGCTATGGCACGCTCGATAAGATCGCAGCAAGTCAGATCGGCAAAAAGGCAACCAAGCTTCAAACGATGGCAGAGGTCAGATTCGTTAATATCGTATCGACACCCAAAATTCCCGAATAATAAGAAGCAGGCGCCCCTTGGGAACTCCCATGTCGGTCGCCTGTTTTGTGTTTAATATAGTTGTTCCTTTGGAAACGGCGGCACCAAGGCACCGCCCTACGAACAACGTGGCAAAGCATCGAGACGTTTCTTGCCTCGCCCTCCGGGAGAGGTGGCACGAAGTGCCGGAGAGGGTAACACAAACTGATGTAACACCGCTTTTG
>JAZNXR010000037.1:0-6920 GCA_045593985.1 Eubacteriales bacterium | reverse complement strand
TGTTGTTTTGATGGGAGAGTCATTTATTAGTATAAGTAGAATTGATATTGTTGTAGATGCGCTTGTCAGATTCTCTTGAGGAACGGTGGCAAAGCCTGCTGTACGCGTTGTCACGGATTGGAAGAATGACGCTTGAATTTTTTCAAACAAAGGCAGATCTCCAATCGTCAACGGGTTGTTATATTCAAAGATGAATATGAGGATCGCTCCTACAAATATCAGCCCAAGCGTTACGGATATTACAATTTTGCTATGCAATGTCAAGTGCTGAAGCATTCTTTTGCCTGTTTTGGATTTATCCCTTATGACTCGCATAACATCCCACCACACTATGTAGCCCAAGCCGCCGAGAATTATCAGCGCAGATGTGACTATGTTTATCATGGGATGCGAAACGTAGTTGCACAGGCTGTTTTCAGCGATAATATCAATTCCTGCGTTACAAAAGGCAGAAACGGAATTAAATATTGAAATCCATATTCCTTTTGCGCCGTATTCAGGAATAAAAACCGTCATATACAAGGCGGCGCCAATTCCCTCGATCAAAAAGCTTCCGAGCAGAACACTTTTAACAAATTTTGCAAGCTCCTGCATCGTATTGAGATTGAAGGAATCCTGAATAAGAAGTCTGTCTGACAGCCCCATTTCTTTGTTTATCAGGAGCATAATGTAGGACATAACCGTAATAACGCCAAGTCCACCAATTTGTATCAATACCAAAATGACGGCTTGTCCGAAATAGCTCCATGTAGAAACGGTAGGTACTGTTACAAGTCCCGTAACACAGTTAGCGGTGGTCGCAGTAAACAGCGCATCTATATACGGAACAGGCTCGCCGCTCTTTGAGCTGATTGGTAACGAAAGCAGTAAACTGCCTATTAGTATCGTAAACAAAAAGCTTAGCAATATAATGTGCGTTGTAGACAGCTTTGATTTGATTTTTTTAGTCATAAACCGATTTACCCTTTATGTTTTTAAGTATAAGAGCCTAATTTCATAACTTAAGTTACAACTAAAACGATTATATCACGTATTTGTGAAAATTTCAAGGGACTTGACTTATTTTGTATTGCATGGTAAACTAACCGAAAGAGAAAGAGCAAGGAGACAATCATGGAAAAGATTTATACCGAAAAAGCGCCGAAGGCAATTGGCCCCTATTCTCAGGCTATTAGACTTGGGAAGCTTGTTTTTACATCCGGTCAAATACCGATTAACCCGCAAACGGGTAATGTCGAAGCAACTACAATTGAAGAACAGACGGAACAGGTCTGCAAAAATCTTGAAGCAGTCCTGAATGAAGCAGGAGCCTCCCTATCGAATGTTGTAAAGACGACCTGCTTTCTTTCTGATATGGAAAATTTTGCACCGTTTAACGGTGTCTACGCGAAATATTTCGTAAACAATCCCGCACGCTCCTGCGTGGCTGTTAGAACCCTACCCAAAAACGTGCTTGTGGAAATTGAAGTAATAGCAGAAATATAAATTAAGCCCTCGGCTGAATAGCCGAGGGCTTTTTCTTTTAAATATTATCGTAGGCCTTTACGAGCTCCGACTGAATTCTGTCAAATTCATCTACGTCCTTAATATAATCGTCAAAAGCAACCATTGCACTGCGACAAATCTTGTCGGCAAGAGCCTTATCAGAGTTAGACAGCGCACGTAGAATCTCATAGTCCTCAACGCCGCACTTCATTTGCATATATCGAAGCGAGCGAAGAACCTTATCCTCGTAGGGATAAACAATGTGCGTATCTCCTGCTGGAAGCCAAGCATTACCGCTTGTCTCTTCAAACGGATCCTGATCGTCACGGACGTGATTGAAGCCCCAGTGCAGATATCCTGTAAGATTGAAGCGATAGTTGCCCCAGTGAAGCAGACGTGTGTTGAGAAGCGGTGCATCGATAAATCTGTTAAGCCAGCGTCCGCCCGGCATATTACAGGTGTAGAACCAAAGCTCGTTTCTATCGTCTCTGAGATCCTCAAAATCATTCTTATTCATCTGGAAATAATGGTCCTTCGGAACGTAAATATCAAGAGCATCCTGAAGGAAGTATATCTCAACCGCATCAAGAAGCTTGATTCCGGGCAAATACTTACGGAAGATACCGCAAATTATACGGAAATCAGCAGCGCAAAGCTCCTTAGGCTCGTCACTTACGTGGACGATTGAAATATCTCTCCAGCCGTTCTCGGTAAGGAAATCGTTAAATGCCGAAAGGAATGCTGTCATATACTTTCTGCCACCGGTAGAAAGTACATTAGGGCCACGAGTATCGTTACGATAATCCCAAATCAGGAATGGCGGATCCTCCCAGGTCGGTCGGCTGATTATGGGCGCCCATTCAAGGGTTTTTGCACCGCAATCAAGAGCAAGCTGTGCCCATTTCTTAGGCTCGCTGAAATCGAACACCAGCTTTCCGTTTTCCACTTTTGTCTTAGTTCCGTTGAAGGTACACCAGAACACATTGTTATGTGCTTCCGTAAGAAGCGCAAAATACTCCTTAACCTTTTCAATATGCTCGGGGGAATTAACGCTTAAGCCGTGACGATAAGCCATTGCGCTGATATTATACCAGTTTGTAAGAGAGAGGGTTGACTCGGGAAGCTTCTTCTTTCCTACGTAAATTTCAAGAGGAATAGTTACAGTATCATTTCCGATTTTGAAGCTGAAGGAAGCGGAAATATCACCCGATGCTGCTTCGTCACCGGGAGAAAGCTCAACGTAATATGCTTCCTTGTCGGCCTGCGATGAAAGTCCGTCAAGAGGAAGGAGAGCATCATAGGTTCTGTATGGCGCCTGACGAACTCTATCACGGCAAACCTCTTCCCAATTATCGGTTGTAAGAGCGCCGTTATGAACATTATTCGAGTTTCTGTTGACGCAAACGTCCTTTTCTCTATACGCCTTGACCTTAAAGCCGCAAAGACCGCTTGTGCTGTACGATATGTCCTCACCAACGGGAATATTCGACAAAACCACCTGAAAAGCGCCTGTTTGATTCTTCAGAAGCGACAGCGATACGCTTTTCTTGCCGTCGGCAGCATTTGTGTCGGGAAACACCCATTCGTTTTGGCTGAAAACTCCATAAATCATAGTATTTTCTCCTTATAATAAATCGGTTGCAACCGATAAAATTTACTATAAAAATTCTATCACAGCGCATCAACCTTGTCAATGATTTTATGTTAATTTTGTAAGAAAATATCATATTTCTAAACAGAGAATTAACATTTGCGAAATGAAATTCGGTTGACAACATAACCTCATTGTAGTATAATTATAATGCATTACTTTAGGGTAAAATATGGTTTTTGATGCTATACATCGGAAAGGTAATAATAAATGAAACTCAAGGGCAGTATTTTTGTTCTGTTTTTAACTGTGCTGTTATCGCTATCCCTCTCGGCTACTGCTTTTGCCGAGCTGCCAAGCGGTAGCCTCGGTTCGTCGAACTTAACCTATCAGATTGGTGCCGACCAAACATTAACAATAGGAGGAAGCGGCGAGATGCCCGACTACGGCACCACCGATATGCCCTGGGCATCCTACTCCTCGTCAATATTCAATATCGTCATAAATGAAGGCGTCACCTCTATCGGTGATAATGCTTTCGTTAATATTCAGGCTGACGAAATCACGATTCCCGATTCAGTTGTAGATATCGGATCGTATGCTATCGGTTATTCTCATGACGGTAACGAATACAGCAAAATTCCCGGCTTCAAGATCACAGCGGCATCAGGCTCAGTTGCTCAGTTCTATGCCGAGAATAATGGGTTTGAATTTAAGTCAACAACACCCGCATCGCTTGAGGGAACTTGCGGTAACGGCGTTTCGTACAAGCTTACTGTTGACGGTATTTTGACGATCAGCGGCGAAGGAGAAATCTACTCCTATCCTGCAGGAAACACTCCCTGGAGCAACTATATTAGCGGCACTGGCGATTACATAATCAAGGAAGTCAGAATCCTTAACGGTGTAACGGGCATTGGTACAAGAGCGTTTTACGGCTGCTCATCTTTGACAACAGTAACGCTTCCCGAGTCCCTTACAACAATTTCAGACAGAGCTTTTGCAAACTGTATGGCGCTTACCACCGTTAACATGACTGATTATGTTGCCCAAATCGGAGAAGAAGCCTTCTCATACTGCACCTCGCTCAAGTCAATTACACTCGGAAAAGCCCTTGAATCTATTGGCAATAAGGCATTTTCGCAGTCAGGCCTTACCGAGATCAATCTTCCCATCTCGCTTTCCTCGACCGGCGAAACGATTTTTTATGGCTGTACAGATCTAAAAGAAGCTACAATAAACTGCGAGACCGTTCCTCCGAGAGTATTTGCCGAGTGCTCTTCCCTTACAACCGTTATTCTTACCGAAACCGTTACTTCAATCGGCGAATCTGCTTTTGAAGGCTGTGTTTCGCTATCAACCGTTAGCGGAACGGATGCACTAACCTCAGTTGGCCCTTATGCCTTTGACGGATGTACCGCCCTTGTTAATACTGAGTTTGCTCAAACTGTAAATGAGTTTGGATATTACTGCTTTAAGGGCTGTACAGGTCTTGATTCCTTTATCTTCAACGATACTGTTACAGTAGTTCCCGAAGGTATGTTCTACGGATGCACGTCCCTATCCGAAATTACACTCGGAGACAGCATAGAAAAAATTGGAAACTATGCTTTCGTTGACTGTCGCAATTTAACAAGCATCCTTATCTCCTATAAAATACGTCACATAGGCCTTAATGCCCTCGGTTACAGCTACACCGAGAACGGATATGTTCCGATGGCCGGTGTAGAGCTTGAAATCAAAGGCTTCACTCCCTCGATAGCAAAGCTCTACGCTGAAGAACACAACATAACCTTCGTTCCCTACAAGACTGTTGATACCGACATTGGTAACCTTACCGAAACGATTGTCTGGAAATTCCGTCCTTCGACAGGAGTTCTGAACATTATTGGAACAGGCACAATGCCGAGCTTCCTTTCCTTCGACGAAACACCTTGGTACGTATATGCCTCGTATATTAAACAGGTGACCGTATCGAACGGAGTTCTTAACATAGGAAGCTGTTCCTTCCAGGGCTGCTCAACAATTGAGAAATTCGATATACCCGGCACGGTTGAAATTATCGAAAGCTACGCCTTTGCAGGAACCTCAATAATAACCGCAAATATTCCGAACGGTGTCAAGGAAATAGCCAACAATGCCTTTGAGGGCTGTCCGTCCCTTTACAAGGTGTCGCTTCCTAACACGCTCGAGCGTATAGGCGAAGCCGCCTTCCGTGGGCCGAATATAATGACGTCGGTATTTATCCCCGAAAGCGTCACCGAGATCGGTGCAAATGCAGTTGGCTTCAACGGCGATAATTCCATAATTAACGGCTTCAAGATCAAAGGAATTGACGGAAGCATTGCGTCGTCCTACGCAAAACAAAACCGCATAGACTTCATGGAAAACGGATATATCGAAATCACCGACAGCAGTAATAACTGTCAGGTTTCGATTCTCGGTGACTCTCAGTTCGGTTACAAGCTTGAGTTCAATAAGCTTGAATCGGTTTTCACGCCCGAATTGATAATCCCCTCCGATCAGGCAATACTCCTTTATGAGATCATTCTGAATCATAACGACAACCCCGCAAGGTTTGACGGAAGCGCAGAAATTTCCTTTACAATTCCCGAAGGAATGACAAACAAGCTTCTTTATGTTTATGCTGTCGACAGTAACGGCGATTTTATAAGCATGACCTTCACGAACAGTGACGGAAGGATCAGCTTTAGCAATTCCACGCTTGGTAAATATGTAATAACAACCGTAGATCTAACGAATCTATATAATATCACGATCAATTATCTCTACTCGGACGGCACTACCGCTAAGGATTCCGTTATTGTTCGTGCAACAAGCGGAGCTCAATACCGCTTTACGGCCGAAAACATTACCGGATGTACTCCTAACGAGTATGCCTTCAGCGGAGTAGTTGCAAACGAGGATATTACGATTGAGTTCATTTATACCAAGAACGCTTCCGGCAACAACTCGCCCGGCGGCAAGGGCAACGGAAGCGGCACGGGCACTAAGGTGCTAATTACCGTATTGCTTGTTATATTGATCATCGCACTCATTGCGGCTATCATTATCCTTATTTATCTCAACAATAAGAAGAAAAAGCAGCAGCAGGAGACCGGCAGAACGATAAGCGCGGCAAAGAAAAAGCCGCAAATGCCTGACGAAATGGCAAAGACGATCATTATTCCCGACTTCGAAACCCGTGAGATCAATATTGAATCCCTCTTTGCAGACGATCCCGAGGAGGATCTTGATGCCGAAGAGAATCTTCGCAAAAAGAAATAATATCTATTGACAGCAAAACTGAATTGTGCTATAATTGCTTTGCAACAGAACATGACAGGGGCGCCTAACGGCTGAGATGTCGGTTTACACCGCGGTCCCTTTAACCTGATATGGGTAATGCCAACGTAGGGAGATCATTGTTACGCAATAGCGCAATAAGTGCCTCTCTCATTTTGAAGAGGCACTTTTTACTTGCTTTATTATAGCTGCCATGTTCTTTGTAAATTATATTTTCATAACATGGAGGTTTTTATGAAAAGCAAAATCAAGTTTTCATCGCAAACTGTTGCGATGACCGAATGTGCAGTTCTCGTTGCCCTGGCAACGATACTGTCGATCATTAAGGTGTTCGAGATGCCTTGGGGAGGAAGCATCACTGCCGCTTCTATGCTGCCGCTTGTTATCATCGGCTACCGTCGCGGACTAAAGTGGGGCATATTTTCGTCGGTAATCTACAGTCTGATTCAGATGCTGTTAGGCGGAGGAACAATTTCCGCAGCATTTGCACCCGGAAGCATGAAATGGTATCTTGCAGTGCTCATGGTACTGCTTGACT
>JAZNXR010000036.1:0-17587 GCA_045593985.1 Eubacteriales bacterium | reverse complement strand
CCGAAAGCTCGGTTACGTCATCGTCTCCGAAGAAAATTCTACCGTCCGAAGGCTTCTGGAGACCGCTTATCATATAAAGCGTAGTACTCTTTCCGCATCCGGAGGGGCCGAGAAGTCCGACGAGCTTTCCGTCGGGAATCTCGAAGGTGAAGCCGCTGACAGCAACCACCTCTTCCTTGACCTTCTTGCTCCTGCTCGGGAAGATCTTGGTAAGATTATCCAAAACAACTTTCATAACGTTTAGCCTTTCTTCTTTTGTATATTCTTTATTTTTTGTAACTTAGTTAATATGCGGCTTTATCCGCGCTTTCCGCCTGAAGCTTATTTTTATAAGCGACAAGCTCCTCGTGTGTATCGAATATCATCTGGCTCGCCATATCGACGGTCACCGTCTGCGCAAGCTTATCATGAATCGGCGTGCGCTCCTTCGTTATAATGAGAAGCAGCAGCTGAGTAAAGATCATTCCGATAACTATTACTATTCCGAAAACGCCTATTACTCCAAACACAAGCATCAGTAAAATGAGCATCGGGATCATAGTTTCTACCGTGAATTTGCCGAGCACGGTTCGTGCAAACATGAGCAGACCGTTTACCCTTATGCCGTCACGGCGCATGACTGCAATTCCGAATATCTTTTTGCCGACCGTTTGTCCGTTCTTGAAAAGAAGCGGGACGGCGAACTCAAGAATGATATAGGAGATCAGCGTCGGGAAGGTCAGGATCAGCAAGGAGAGGTTAAGCAGCATTGAATTTGCGTATAAAGCTTCCTTGTCGTTTTTGTATTCTTTATCCGCCGCATTGTACGCTGCCTTTTGTTCTTCGCTTAAGCTTGCGTACTCATCTTCGGTCAAAGGCTCATCAAATCCGTATTTCTGAAGATAGAACTTTCCGCGTTCATCAACTATTTTGCTGTATTTTTTAACGTTAAGAAGCGAGGAAGCTCCCCACATAAGTCCGACTGCGAGGGTTATCAGAAGAATAAAGTCGAATATCGCCGCCGAAATGCGCTTTAACATATTCGCTTTTTGCAGATCGAGCATACCTTTACTCCTTCCCTCTCGTTTGGGCATAGCTATCCCGTTAGTTTCCCCGTATATTATAACACAGGTAAGGGGTAATAATCAACACCTTTTTAAATAAAATTGTCTGTTTTTATCAATTTTTCTTATTTTTTTATTTTCTGTAAAATGCGTTGCCGCCGATAAACTCACGCACAAGGCTTGTAGGAGGGATTTCATCGTCCACCGATGCCGGATGGACGAAATTCAACACCTTTACGATTGCTCTGACCTCGTCGTAATATTCGTCCTCCGGCCCTATTGCGAGAAGAAGGGGGAAAATATGCTTACAGAGGACGGCAAGCTCATATAACGTCGAGCTGTTGAATATGACATCGGCTTTTTCCTGGAACGGGAATATCCACTTCTCTTCCCCGCGTCTTACCGACTGCCACATTGAAAGAGTGTTACTCACCGACGAGCCTCGGGTTTCGTAGTCGCGGACTATTCTGCGGAGCAGGCGCAGATAGCTGCTTGCTATTCTGTTATGATCGTCGAGATTAAGCGGCAGGAACGGACAGACAAAGAGCTTGAATACAGCTTCTTCGGGAAGTCCCTCGGGGAGCATTGCGGGGTTAAGGGCATGAAGTCCCTCGACTATAATTACAGAGGTTTCTCCGAGCTTCAGAAGATGTCCGTTATTTTCTCTTTTTCCCGTCTTGAAATTGAAAGACGGGATTTCTACCTCTTCGCCGCGAAGAAGGGCGGAAAGATGCTCGCCGAAAAGCTCGGTATCAATAGTATTTATGTGCTCGAGGTCGACCTCGCCGTTGGGGCCTGTGGGGATCTTATCACGGTCTATATAGTAATCATCGAGGCTCATAAGAATCGGTTTCCTGCCGTGAACACGAAGCTGTGTTGCAAGGCGGTTTGCTGACGTGGTTTTTCCCGATGAGGACGGGCCTGCAAGCATTACGGCCTTACATCCCCGTGTGCAAATCATGTCTGCAATTGCGGAAAAGCGCTTTTCGTGGAGGGCTTCATTTACTCTGATAAGCTCTCTTATTTTGCCCGAGTCGGTAAGCTCATTCAGGTCTGCGACGGTTTCACATTCCATAAGCTCGCCCCATTTTTTGCCTTCAATATAGACATTAAAGGAGTTGGGCATTTCACGGTATTCAGCAACCTCGTCTGCGTTTTTTCTGCCGGGGAAAATGAATACGAAGCCGTCGGGCGCAGGAATAATGTCCCATACCTTCAGGAAGCCCGTTGAAGGCGCCATTTCGCCGTAATAATAGTCGGAAAAATCGCCGTATTCGTAGACGTCAAGCGTTGGAATGGGGCGATAGGAAAGGAGCCGCGCCTTGTCGTTCTGTCCTTCGCTTGAATAGTGCTTTATTGCGTCTGACGTGCTTATTCTGCGGCGGAGCAGAGTTATATCCTTTTCGACTATTTCACGAACTCTCGCTTCGAGAATATCAGCGTCGAAATCAGGCGCGCCCATTATCTCGATATACAGTCCGTCACCTACCGTGCAGTGCATTCTCGATTTTGCGTTCGGCCAAAGCTGGCGAAGAGCCAGGAATATGACGAACTGCGCCGTACGGAAATATACGTCGTAGCCTGCGGGATCTGTATAGCGCAGAAGTTTGATCTTTCCGCCCGATGCTTCCATCGCTTTGCGCTTGGTTTCACCTATTTGCCCTATGTCCTTGCTACGCAAGGGTACGTAATTGAGCGTAAACACCTCGCCTGCAATTTTAGCGGCGATGGGATCGTTTGACAGCTTGCCGTTCATGAGTCCGAGACGCTTTACGATATCAAGCAGCGACTCGTCCGGGTTAACAACTACTTCGTGACCTTCAATATGCAATTTCATAATATTTCTCCAATCTTAAATGCTTCGTTTGTACGGCATGAAAATCTCGCTTCCGGGATTAGAATAGCCGTTTTCTTTCAGTTCGGTCAAAAAGCGCATAACGACCTCCCTGTACCTATATCCCGGAGCAGAATATCCGAAGCTTATATACAAGCTTTCCCCTTCCTCTCTGCCAACGAAAAGTCCTATTGCTTCCTTTCCGGAATATACCATATATATTTTGGCATTCTCTCCGATATTCAACACGTGATTCGGAAAGCGCTTTTCTATATCACTTTTATTTAAACTCAAAAAATCGTCCAGCCGAGTGTCATTTTCATCCAGAGTGATGACTGTGAAGCGTTTTTTGCGTTTAAGCTCTCTTACGAGCTGCGACACGTTAATGATTATCAACCCGACGTTAAGCAGCACGACGGGCATCGCGCCGCAGAGGTAGGAATAAATTGCGCTTATCACCGAGCCGCAGATATTAAATATTCGAAGCATGGACAGCTTCGTCATCATCATTGAAATAAGAACGAGAGCCGTTCCTATATAACCGAAAATTTCAAGCCAGATCATAATAATTATTATCTCCAAAAAACGTAAAAATAGCCGACTATCGGCAACCGGTAGTCGACCATTATCGGTGGATCGTAGAAACACCTGCCCATATCGCAGGCATATACCAAATATTGTGGTGAACGCACCTCACCCATTTATATATATTAGCATATATACGTTAAAATGTCAATACACTTAAAAAAGTGCTTATGAATTTTCAGCACAATATACAAATTCGGACACTATTTTTTTACGGCGCAAAAACGCAATAAATACACCCCCGTAAAACGGGGAGATTTCATTTTCGGGCGTAGCCCTGATCCTTGTGGCTGCGCACAAGTGCGCATCAGTCCCACCCGCCAGCCATGCATCTGTTACTTGCTACCCGTAAACGGGTTTCGATCTTGGCCTCCCTTGTGTAAAGGGATGGTGCAAGAGGCAGAGCCTCGGACGGAGGGATTGAATATAAGCTTTTCTAACTTCTTACAACCCCTCAGTCTAAAGTAGGTTGCACTTTGTGCAACCTACTTTAGACAGCTCCCCTTACACAGGGGAGCCATTGGCACATACTACCATTTAACTGCATTTTTCTTTACATCATTTCTGTTCATCGGTAAACCTATTTTCTACCACGCTTCTCACGCGTGGTTTTCATTTACAATAATCAAAAGGTCACACGGAAATGTGACCTTTTAATTTTTATATTAATTTTTTGAGTCCGACCTTTAACTTAATGTGTGAAAAGCATAAAGCCAATGGTATTTATCGCGAAATTCGCAAACATATGTATCAGCCACGACATATAGACGTTGTCGTATTTTTCGTTGAAATAGTTGAATATCACGCCTCCGACAAAAAGTCCGAGCAGGGTAAGAAGTAGCACGGGCAGAGCGAACCATCCGATCATCATAGCTATATGGTAAAGTGCGAACAAAGCCGCGCTGAAAACGTACGCAAATCTTCTCGTTGAAAGTCTTTTCAGCGTCAAAAAGGCAAAGCCGCGGAAGAAAAATTCCTCGAGCAGGGAGTTGACAAATGATATATAAAGTGCTACGAATATGAAATTATTCTTGTTCACACCCGTCTGTGAGGTCAAGCTTTCGGTCAGCGAAGAAAAGTCGAACACGTCTTTAAAGATCAAATACGCGCACAGAATGATTGCGTACACCGCCGCGCCAAGCGCAAGTGCTATCCAAAATCCCTTAGCCTTGGGGACAAAAAGGCGTTTTAACTTGCAATTTTTGTCGTACAATGAATAAAGCACAGGCAAAAGCAGGAATAGCACGATTTTAATTGCAGATTTCGTTATATATCCGGGTTGGATCACTGCATCTACAAGCCCCATACAAAGACAGGCGAAGATGACGATCGAAAGGATTATATATTTTTGTTTTTTCAACTCTTCGCCTCCGCAGATCAAGATGTATGTTCTCTTCCCGAAAACTTTAATAATTAATTTTTCTTTTTTTCAAAAACGTTACATGCTCCAATGTAAAAGAGAAGCAGCGAAACGCTCAAAAGGATTCCTGCGATTATATCGGTAAACCAATGAACTCCCGAAAGGAGTCGTCCGATGACTGTTGCGGCGATCAGAACTGCACATACGGAGACAGAGGTGATACGCAAAGCCTTACTTCTGATCCTGATCAGAAGCTGATAAATTGCGGCACCGAGGACGGTGACGGACAGCATCGTGTGCGAGGACGGGAATGATGCTTCAAGCTCGTTTCCCATGATTATCGGGCGGTAGTTTACAATAACGATCTCAAAAAGCACGTAGGCACAGGCGAGAACAACGAGAAGCACGCCGAGAATTATTATATTACTGTCTACTGCCTTTAAGCTCTTCCTTTTTACAAGCTGACCGAGTCCAAATCCTGCGAAAAATACCGCAACCGCTATCGGGATATATCCGAGGATCTCGGTTATATCGTACAGAGTCATGTTGGCGCCTATCAGCTTATGGAAATAAGTGTTTATTCCCGAAAGACCTATTTCGCTGCCCAGCGGGCCTACCGCTTTTACGTCAACGGTCTTGACGAGCAAGGTCATAATTGCAAATAAAACGAACACTATCGCACCGGATATAAAATATTTTCTTGCATTTTTCTTATCGGTCATTTTGTTTTCTCCTAATATTCATTAGTTATATTGTACCGAACAACTCGATATTTGTCAATAATCAAAAAATCCACCCGAACGGGTGGATTTTTATTATCAGTATGCTTTTGCCCAAAGGACTGTCGTCTTTGCGGGCTTTCCGCAGCAGACGCACTTGCCTTCCTTACCCTGCATATCAAAGGGGATGCAACGTGAGCCAACGCCCGTCAGCTCCTTGACCTTATCCTCGCACTCCTCGCTTTCGCACCAGAGGGCGGAGATGAAGCCGTCACCTTTTTCTTCGATCGTCTTGATTATTTCTTCGACGGTTTCACATTCGGTAGTTTTATTGGCTCTGTTTTCAAGCGCCTTTGCATAGATTCCTGCTCTGACCGCCTCGAGCTTGCTTGCGACCTCGTCTTCAAGGTTATCAAGCGAAACGAAGCTCTTGCTTCTGTCGTGACGGGATACGAGAACGCACTGATTGCCCTCGATGTCACGGGGGCCGATCTCAAGGCGTACCGGTACGCCCTTCATTTCGTATTCGGAATACTTCCAGCCTGCAGAATTATCGGAATCGTCGAGCTTTACTCTGTAGCCAGCACGTGTCAGGCGATCCTTAAGCTCGTTTGCCTTTTCAAGCACGCCCTCCTTATGCTGAGCGACAGGGATAATAACGACCTGGATCGGAGCAACAGCGGGAGGAAGAACGAGACCGTTATCATCTCCGTGTGTCATTATGATTGCTCCGATAAGACGAGTCGTTACGCCCCAAGAGGTCTGATGAGGATACTGGAGACGGTTATTTCTGTCGGTATACTGTATATCAAATGCTCTTGCGAAGCCGTCACCGAAGTAGTGAGAGGTTCCTGCCTGGAGCGCCTTGCCATCGTGCATGAGGGCCTCGATTGCATAGGTTGCCACCGCACCCGCGAACTTGTCGCTTTCGGTCTTGGGGCCTCTGATTACAGGCATTGCGAGATCGTTTTCGCAGAAGTCCGCATAGATGTTAAGCATGCGGATCGTTTCCTCCTGCGCCTCCTCGGCAGTTGCATGCATCGTGTGTCCTTCCTGCCAGAGGAATTCTCTTGTGCGGAGGAAGGGACGGGTGGTCTTTTCCCATCTTACGACCGAGCACCACTGATTATAGAGCTTCGGAAGGTCACGGTAGGAATTGATAACATTTGCATAATGCTCACAGAAGAGCGTTTCCGACGTCGGACGAACGCAGAGCTTCTCGGTCAGCTTTTCGCTTCCTCCGAGAGTTACCCATGCAACCTCGGGGGCGAAGCCCTCAACGTGATCCTTTTCCTTATTGAGAAGGGATTCGGGAATGAACATCGGCATATATACGTTCTCGTGTCCTGTTTCCTTGAAGCGAGCATCAAGAATCTTCTGTATAAGCTCCCAAATTGCATAGCCGTAGGGGCGGTATATCATACAGCCCTTTACGCTTGAATAATCTATAAGATCTGCTTTTTTAACGACGTCCGTGTACCACTGTGCGAAGTCCTCGTCCATTGAGGTTATTGCTTCGACGAGCTTTTTGTCCTGTGCCATAGTTTTTCCTTTCTTTTCGCAGATTGTTTCATAATTTCATAATATTATATAACAAAAAAGAAAGGTTGTCAAGGTAGTTTTTCTTTTCGCATTTCTTTTCTCGTGAAAAGAAACGCTCGCAAAGAAACACGCCAAGGGGCAAACCGATGAAAATTTGCGAGAGCAAATTTTCAAACGTTTTCCCCTTTGGAATCCCCTTTCGGTTTTGGGAAGCTTTGTGACGTTATCTTGCCTCGCCCTTCGGGAGAGGTGCCCCGAAGGGGCGGAGAGGGGGACGTCAAATTGCCCTCTCACCGCCTACCGGCGGAGCTCCCCCAAAGGGGGAGCCTTTCGAATCCCCCCCGCCATAGAAGGAATGATACGTATTTATACCAAAAAATCATCAATCTCCGAAAAGAGCGTTTCCTCGCATTTTGCGCTAGCTCGTGTGAGGGGAAGGCGAAGCTCGTGACGGCAAAGTCCGAGCTTTTCCATTCCGCTTTTTATCGGCATTGGGTTAGTTTCGGTGAATAGTGAGCGCATCAGGGGAATGAAGCGGTGGTAAAGCTTTTTGCACTCTTCCCTATCGGTTTCATAGAGCTTACAAAGCTCCGACATTTGCCGCGGGAACATATTTGAAACTACCGATATTACGCCGTATCCGCCGATTGCGAGGACGGGGAGCGTCATATCGTCGTTTCCGCTGTATAACGGAAGCTCCGAGCCGTATTTACTTGCAATGTTGGCGCATTTTGATATACTTCCCGATGCTTCCTTTACCCCTGCTGCCATCGGGTGCGAGGCGAAGCCTTCGTAGACGCTTTCGGGTATATCTGTTCCCGTGCGTGACGGTATGTTATACAGGATCGTCGGCACTCCTGCACCCTCTGCTATCGTCAGAAAATGCCGAAGAAGTCCCGATGCGCCCGGGCGGTTATAATACGGCGTAACGGCGAGTATTCCGTCGGCTCCCGCACGGACGGCTTCTCTTGACAGCTCGACCGAGGAGGCCGTATCGTTGCAGGTCGTTCCTGCTATTATCGGGACTCTGCCGTTTGCCACCTCGGCAACGGTTGCCGTGATCTCTATTTTTTCCTTTTTTGTAAGTGTCGGAGCTTCGCCTGTCGTTCCGCAGACGACAAGTGCGTCGATGCCCTCGCTTATTTGAAATTCAGTCAGCTTTTTTAATGTCTCTATATCTATTTTGCCGTCGCAAAACGGCGTTACAAGCGCGGTTGCCGCGCCCTTGAACAGCGGTTTTTTCACTATAATTCTCCTTTTATATTTATTTCACGAAAACGGTTGAAATTCCGTCTGATTTGTTATATAATTGAGTGGATAATACCTATTTGAAAGAATTTCAGCCATGATAAAGAATAATCTATCCCCTACCGACCTCAAAAAGAGTGATTTCTTCTACGATCTTCCGACCGAGCTTATTGCTCAGACTCCTGCCGAGCCGCGCGATTCGTCACGTCTGCTCGTGCTTCACAAGGAAAGCGGAAAGCGTGAGCATAAAGTCTTTTCCGATATAATTGACTATCTTAACGAAGGTGACGTTCTCGTCATAAACGACAGCAAGGTTATTCCTGCGCGCCTTTACGGAATCAAGGAGGACAGCGGAATTGAGATCGAGGTCGTTCTTCTCCGTTCGCACGGTCTTGATGTCTGGGAAACGCTTGTGCGCCCGGGAAGAAGATGCAAGCCGGGTACTAAAATTATATTCGGAAACGGACTTCTCCGTGCCGAGGTGCTTGAAACCGTTGAGGGCGGAAACCGACTTATAAAATTCGAATATGAGGGCGACAACATTTTCTCGGTTCTCGACAAGGTCGGAAATATGCCTCTGCCGCCTTATATTACAAAAAAATTAGAGGATAAAAACCGTTATCAGACGGTTTACGCAAAGGACGAGGGCTCTGCCGCTGCTCCTACTGCGGGGCTTCACTTTACCTCCGAGCTTCTTGAAAGGATCAAGGCGAAGGGCGTTAAAATCGCACCCGTTATGCTTCACGTCGGACTCGGCACATTCCGTCCTGTTAAAGAAGATAAGATCACCGATCACGAGATGCACGCAGAGTTTATCTCCGTCTCAAAGGAATCTGCTGACATTATAAACAACCGCAAGGGGCGTCTTTTTGCGGTTGGAACGACGTCCTGCCGTGTGCTTGAAAGTGCTTCGGACGACAACGGAATCGTTCATCCCATAACCGATGATACCGGCATATTCATTTATCCCGGCTACCGTTTTAAGATTACCGATGCCCTTATTACGAATTTCCACCTTCCCGAAAGCACGCTTCTTATGCTCGTTTCGGCTTTGACAAGCCGTGAGCTTATGATCGAGACCTATAACGAAGCGATAAAGGAAGGTTACAGATTCTTCTCCTTCGGAGATGCGATGCTGATCGAATAAGACATGAAAAAGACACTTATAACACCCGATCCGAACGGTTTTCCGACCGAATTCCGTTCTCTTATTTCGGGAGATATTTTCGACAGCAGCTGTTCGAGCGAAGCTCGCGTGTACTACATTTCCGACAAGAATTTATATCTCAAAAGAGCCCCTCTCGGCTCGCTTGAAGCAGAGGCGATTTTGACTCGTTATTTCGGATCAATAGGTCTTGGCGCCGAGGTTTTGTCCTATGCCTCGGACACACACGACTGGCTTTTGACAAGTGCCGTCGAGGGCGAGGATCTTACACACGATAATTACACTTCACGCCCCGAATTCCTTGCTGAAAAGCTTGGCACGACGCTGAAAATGCTTCACTCTCTGCCGTTCGATGATTGTCCTATTAACAGAACAGAGAGCTATCTGAAGAACGCCGAACACGGCTACAAAATCAAGCGTTACGACGATACTCTTTTTCCCGACAATTGGGGCTACGCTTCTCCTGACGAGGCTTGGAGCGTTATTGAAAAGAGAGGATGCGAGTTAGAGTGTAACACGCTTCTTCACGGCGATTACTGTCTGCCGAATATCATGTTTGACGGCGACCTTTTCTCCGGATTTATCGACGTCGGAAACGGTGGCGTCGCCGACCGTCACATAGATCTTTTCTGGGGCGCATGGACGCTTCAATTCAACCTCAAAACAGACAGATACAAGGACATATTTTTCGACGCTTACGGAAGAAGCGATATCGATTTCGACCGTTTTTCCCTCATTGCCGCATGCGAGGTGTTCGGTTAGAAAGGAAATAACTTGAAAAGCAAAATTAAGGTTTTAGCCGTAGTCGGCCCGACTGCGTCGGGAAAGACTGATCTTTCCCTTCGTCTTGCCGAGGCACTTGACGGCGAGATAATATCCTGCGATTCTATGCAGATATACCGTGATATGAATATCGGTACTGCGAAGCCTTCCCTTGACGAGCGGCGCGGTATTCCGCATCACCTTTTTGATATATGTTCGCCCGAAAACGAGTTTTCCTGCGCCGATTACAGAGCATACGCCGAGGAAGCGATAAGGGATGTTGTCAGCCGTGGAAAAACGCCGATTTTTTGCGGCGGCACGGGGCTTTATTTATCTTCCCTTCTCCGTGGCGGAGACCTTTCGCCAAACATTCCCGACGGAATAAGGGCAGAGCTTGAAAAGCGTTCGATTGACGAAAACTGGGACGAGCTTCTTTCAGTCGATCCCGAGGCCGCAAGTCATACGCATAAAAATAACGCCAAAAGAGTCATTCGCGCTCTTGAGATCTACCACGGAACGGGAAAGACAAAGACCGAATGGGACAAGCTTTCCCTTGAAGTCGAATCGCCTTACGATGCGCTGATTTTCGGGCTTGATTACAGATGCCGAGACACGCTTTATGAGAGAATAAACCGCCGTGTTGATATTATGCTGTCGGAGGGGCTTGAAAACGAGGTAAGAGCCGTTGCCGAAAGGCTTGGAAAAACCGCTTCGCAGGCTATCGGCTATAAGGAAATTCTCCTCTATTTAAACGGCGAGCTTTCCTACGACGATGCCATTGAGCTTCTTAAAAAGAACACCCGAAATTATGCCAAGCGCCAGCTTACGTGGTTCAGGAGGGTTGACGGTGTAATCTGGTCCTATCCGGACGAGGATAACTCAGACAACATTTTTGAAAATATTGTAAACATTGCAAAAAAGCACTTAAACTAATCGGGAAATTATGCTATACTGATTGAGTTAATATTATTAAACTAACGAAAGGAGAGCCGCCGTGGATACGAAATACTTAAAAAACGTAGTTAAATATATGCTCTCGGCAGTTCTCTGCCTTATTCTTATAGCTTATATTATTTACCACCTCGCAGGTGGATTCCATACCGAAATAGGCACTACTCCCGCCTCTCTTGTGACGGTTGAATCGACCTACACGACGGGCGTTACGCTATTCCGCAAGGAAACCTTACTGTATTCGCCGATAAACGGTGATATCAGCTATCTCCACACCGACGGCGAGAAGGTTGCCATCAACACCGCCGTTGCCGAGGTTTATCCGCAGGACGGCTCGTCCGATATCCGTCAGAGAATCATGGAGGTCGACCTCGCCATTCGTCTGCTCGAAGAGAGCAATATGTCCGACGCCGAAAAGCGTACCGATACCGCAAGCACGGACATGCTTATCAGAAACAACATCTATAAGATCCTCGACTACGCTGATGACGGAAATATATCCGGTTCGCATATTGCATCGGAGGATCTGCTCGTTCAGCTTAACAGGCGAAGAATTATTACCAAAAACGTAATGAACTACAACAAGAGAATAGCCGAGCTTAAGGAGGAAAAGAGAATTCTTGCCGCTTCTCTGCCCGGTAGCGAAAGCACCGTTAAAACTCCGAGCGGCGGATACTTCTATTCCTCGCTTGACGGCTATGAAAACGTGCTTTCCTCCGAGGATATTTCATCAATTTCCCTTGGCGATTACCTCACTCTTGTTTCCCGTCCCGCCGAGGATCTCAGCGTTAGCGATAAGGGCTATCCCGTCGGAAAAATCGTTACCGATTATCTTTGGTACGTCACCTGTGAAATTGATGTTTCGGAGCTTCATAATTACGAGACCGATAAAACATACAGCATAAAGTTCCCATATAACAACGATACGACCATTACGATGAAGCTTTACCGTATTCTTTCCGAAGCGGGATCGGATAAGGTCGTTCTCGTGTTCGAAACGGGAACGCTTCCTGCTAACTTTAATTATCTTCGCCATCAAACGGTACAAATCGTAAGAGAATATTACACCGGTTGCCGTATTCCGATATCGGCTCTCCGTGTTGAAAACGGTCAGCCCGGCGTTTACGTTTTGAAGGGCTCGAAGATCGTATTCAAGAGAATAGAGCCGCTTTATGAGTATGACGGTTATATAATTTCTGCCGATCGCTCGGAAAGCGACTCATCATACATTGCAAAAAACGACTTCATCGTTACGAAAGGCAAGGATCTATATGACGGAAAGATCATTGAGTAATATTCCCGACACCGTCAAGGACGCAGTTAAGGCGAATATTGATAAAATAAGATCGGAAATCGGATCACTTACCATTCTTATGGCTGCAACGAAAACAGTCCCCGTTGAAGTAATAAACTATGCCATAACCGAATGCGGACTTACCGACATCGGTGAAAACAGAGTTCAGGAGCTGCTTTCAAAATATGATGACTTAAGAAGGGATAAGGTAAACCTTCATTTCATCGGAACGCTTCAGGCAAACAAGGTAAAATATATCGTCGGCAAGGTTTGTCTTATTCACTCTCTTGACAGCTTGAAGCTGGCGGAGGAGATTTCAAAGAGATCGCTCAAAATCGGTATAGTCACAGACTGCCTTTGCGAAATCAACATTGGAAACGAAGATGCAAAGGGCGGTATAAACGAGGATTTTGCCGAGGAATTTATTAAGAGCGTTTCTCACCTTGAGGGAATCAGAATAAGGGGAATAATGGTCATCGGCCCTCACTGCGAAAATCCCGAGGATTATATCCCGTTTTTTGAACGAACGAAGGCGCTCTTTGATTCTCTTTCTCTTAAGGGGCTTCTTTCCGAGAGTCCGATACTCAGTATGGGAATGTCTGATAATTACTCGCTTGCAGTTAAGCACGGATCTACTCTCGTTCGTCCGGGAAGCGCTATTTTCGGCGCACGTAATTACAGTTAAATCGCACTCAACGAATTTTTGCGCCGTTTGCACAAAAAAAGCGCAAAATATTCGTAAAGGTTTTTTAAAAAACGGTTGCGTTATGCAAAAAAGTGTGCTATAATGTTACTATGTATAGTGAAATGTAGATTTCACCGATTGATTTTGAAAATTGAATTCATATATTTGGAGGTTCAAAATGGGTATTTTTGACAAAGCAAAGAGCTTATTCAGTCCTAAGGAAGATGACTACGACGAGTTCGAGGACTACGACGAGGAGGGCTACGACGAGCCCGAATACGAAGAGTCTGCTTACTCGCAGAGCGCTTCCCCCGCTGCCGCACCCAAGGCGGGCCGTGGCATGGGACTTAATTCCGGCGCACTTGAGATGAAGGTTGTTAAGCCTGAAAAGTACGACAGCCAGACAGCACAGAAGATTGCTGACCATCTCACCAGCAAGCGCACCGTAGTACTTAACCTTGAGTCTACTAACAAGGAGTCCGCAAGACGACTTCTCGACTTCCTTTCCGGTGTTGCTTACTCCATCGGCGGATATATGCAGAGAGTTTCTGCCAACACCTACATCATCGTTCCCGAGAACGTTGATATTTCCGGCGAACAGCTTCAGGAAACTCGCAAGCAGGAAGAAAGCGATATTTTTTAATCAGTAAACATTCAAGCCGGGTCGTCCTTTGGGGCGATCCGGTCTTGGTGCTTTTTTTGCCATACTTATCAGGCGGCTTGAAGGGGTGTTTTGCGTTTTATCGGCGCTGTTTTGCGCCTATCGTTTTCGCACTCCAACAAGCTGAAACGGG
This sequence comes from Eubacteriales bacterium, assembly GCA_045593985.1. Taxonomy (GTDB): domain Bacteria; phylum Bacillota; class Clostridia; order Oscillospirales; family CAG-272; genus Colimorpha_A. Next base: position 3,605 of record JAZNXR010000036.1, on the reverse strand, counting down.
CTGCACGGGTGTCTCCCTGCCGCGCCGTTTGTTTTGCTTTATATTGGCTTTTTTAAAAAATCGGAGAGGAAGGTTTGATCTTGCCATACGTCGTTTTAATGATAGCGCATGCACTGGATTTTTATTGCGACATTCTCATTATTGCGCTTATGCTTCGCATGATACTTTCCCTTTTCGATCCCGAGGGCGAGGGAGTTCTTCTCGGCTTTGCTGCGTTTCTTACTGAGCCAATACTGATTCTGGGCGAAAAGATCCTCGCTCTCTTTAAAATCAGCAATAGCGGGCCGCTTGATATGTCGGTATTTGCAGGATACCTGCTCCTTATGCTTATAAGAGCGCTTCTCATCCCTATTCTGGGATAATTTTTGCCTTTCCGCAGGGGCGTTAGCTGCGGAAGAAAGGATGCCATTTTGGCGTAAATACAGATGCTTGCACCACACGAACTGAAAAATACGGAATTTTCCAAGTCTCTCCGCGGTTACAGTACTGCCGAGGTAGACGAGCATATAGAATTTATAATCGAAAAATATACCGAGCTTTACCGCCTCAATGACGAGCTTGAAAAGAGACTTCGCATTGTTGAGGCTCAGCTTGAAGCACTCAGGGCTGAAGAGGAGTCGATCAAGTCGACGCTTGTAAATGCTCAAAAGGCGAGCACGCAGATCATTAACGAGGCGAATGAGCGTGCCGACGTTATTATGCGCTCTGCAAAAAGCAGCTGCGACAGAATAATCTCCGAGCTTCAGGCAGACGTTGTCAGAGAAAAGGAGCGCCTGCGTGCAGCGCAAAGAGAAACGGCAGCCTTTAAGGCCGCTCTCTTTGAAGCCTACCGTGATCATATCGGCGAGCTTGAAAAGATCGTTCCCGAGATCAGAATTGAGAATGACGATGAACAGCTTGCTGAAAGGCTTTCAAGCGAGGTTCTTGAAAGAATACGTGAGGATCTTGTCGGAAGCAGCGAGCTTCTTTCCGGCTCTGACGATCCTTTCACGCCGATAAACGAGGACGGCGACACGGTTTCGGGCAAATCGGTAAGCGCTGAAGCGCCGATTCCCGATAACATTGACGATTTTAAAAAGCCCGACGAGGAAGCTTTTTCCGAGGCGCGCGACAGTAGTGACGATTTTCTCTCCGAGAGAACGATAATTCTCGAAAGAGGCGAAAGCATTATTGACTCGATAAGAAAAATAAGCAGCGACTCATCAGATGACGATGATTTTCTTTCGATGCTTGACTCGGTATCGAGCGAAAATGATGCAAGTGCATCATCAAGCACCGATGAGTTTGATGTAGTTTACGACGGCAAAAATAAAAAGACAAAACCCGAGTGAGGTTAGAAATTATGGCACAGGATTATACAAAAACACTTAACCTGCCGCAGACGGACTTCCCGATGCGTGCTTCCCTTCCCCAGCGTGAGCCCGGCTTCTATGAGAAGTGGACCGCTATGGATCTTTACGGCGAAATCAAAAAGAGAAATGAAGGCAAGACTCCCTTTATAGTTCATGACGGCCCTCCCTTCTCTAACGGATATATTCACATGGGCCATGCGCTCAACAAGATCCTCAAGGACTTCATCGTTAAGAGCCACGCTATGATGGGCTACTATACCCCTTACGTTCCCGGTTGGGATAACCACGGTCTTCCTATCGAAAGAGCAATTGAGCTTTCGAAGAAGAAGCTGAATAAGGAGATGTCAGTTCCCGAATTCAGACGTGCATGCGAGGAATTTGCCGAGGACTTCATCCAGAAGCAGATGGCAGGCTTCAAGCGTCTCGGCGTTATCGGTGATTGGGAGCGTCCCTACCGCACGATGGACAAGCATTTTGAGGCGCAGGAGGTTAAGATCTTCGGAAATATGTTCGACAAGGGATATATTTACAAAGGTCTTAAGCCTGTTACCTGGTGTCCTTTCTGTACTACTGCGGTTGCCGAGGCTGATATTGAATACAAGGACGATCCTTGTACCTCCGTTTACGTTAAGTTCAAGGTGAATGACGACTGCGGTAAGCTCGCAGGCTACGACCTTGATAATACCTATTTCGTAATTTGGACTACTACCATCTGGACTCTTCCCGGCAATATGGCTATCTGTCTCCATCCTCGCGAAAGCTACGCTCTCATCAAGGCGGACAACGGCGAAAATTACATCATGGCAGAGGCTCTTGCCGAAAAGACTATGAAGATGGGTGGATTTGAGAATTACGAAATTCTTGCTACCTTCCCCGGCGCATACTTTGAAAATATGACGGCATCTCACCCCTTCCTTGACAAGACCTCCCGTCTTGTTTATGCGGAATACGTTACTATGGACAGCGGTACGGGTTGCGTTCATACCGCTCCCGGCTTTGGTGCCGATGACTACAATACCTGTATGAGATACGGAATGGATCTCGTTGTTCCTGTTGACGATCACGGCAGACATACCGACTATGCAGGCAAGTATGCAGGTCTTAAAACCGAAGAATCCAATCCTATAATTCTTGAGGATATGAGAGAATCCGGCGCCCTCTTTGCGTCGGAGGAAATCATCCACTCCTATCCGCATCACGATCGCTGCAAGAAGCCGGTTATCTTCCGTGCAACTCCCCAGTGGTTCTGCTCCGTTGAATCCTTCAAGGATCAGGCGGTAAAAGCAATTGAAAACGTTCAGTGGTATCCCGCTTGGGGCGAGGACAGAATGACGAGCATGATCCGTGAGCGCGCAGACTGGTGCATTTCCCGTCAGCGCCGCTGGGGTATGCCGATTCCCGTATTCTACTGTAACGATTGCGGCAAGCCCGTATCTAACCCCGATTCTATTGCTAAAATAAGCGCTCTATTTGATGAGCATGGCTCGAACATCTGGTTTGAAAAGACCGCTATGGAGCTTGTTCCCGACGGCTTCACCTGCCCGCACTGCGGAGGCAAGACCTTCGAAAAGGAGACCGATACCCTTGACTGCTGGTTTGACTCGGGCTCTACTCACTTCGCATCTCTTATGAAGGATACCCCCGAGCTTTGGCCCGCCGATGTGTATCTTGAGGGCGCAGACCAGTACAGAGGCTGGTTCCAGTCCTCCCTTCTCACCTCGGTAGGAGCTCTCGACAGAGGCGCGCCCTTCAAGCAGGTTCTGACCCACGGCTGGGTCGTGGACGGCCAGGGCCGTGCTATGCACAAGTCCCTGGGCAACGGCGTGGATCCCGCCGATCTGATCAAGGACTTCGGTGCTGACATCGTCCGTCTTTGGGCCGCTTCCTCCGACTATCACGCCGATGTCCGCTGCTCCAAGGAGATCTTCAAGCAGGTGGCTCAGAACTATCTGAAGTTCCGCAACACCGCCCGCTACTGCCTGGGCAATCTGGCTGACTTTGACCCCAACAAGGATATGGTCAGCGCGGAGAATCTGGAAGATCTGGACAAGTGGGTGCTGACTAAGCTGAACGCACTGACCAATCTGGTTCGCAAGGCTTACAATGGCTACGAGTTCCATGTGATCACCCACGCCATCAATGACTTCTGTGTTGTTGAGCTCAGCTCCTTCTATCTGGATATCCTGAAGGACCGCCTCTACTGTGACGAGGCCAAGGGTATTCGCCGCCGCAGCGCTCAGACTGCCCTGTTCC
>JAZNXR010000035.1:0-20245 GCA_045593985.1 Eubacteriales bacterium | reverse complement strand
AAGCAAAACAAGGCTGCCGAGATCGACCATCGGGGAAGAAATGAGAAACGAGAAGGTTACACCGAGAGGAAGTCCAGCACTTGTAAAGCCGATAAACAACGGAATCGACGAGCAGGAGCAAAACGGTGTTACCGTGCCGAGTAAGGCGGCAATGATGTTTGCTCCGATGCCGTGAAATCTGCCGAGAATCTTCTTTGTTCTCTCCGGTGGAAAATAGCTTTGGATATACGAGATAATCAAGATCAGAACGCCGAGCAACACCATAATCTTGATCATATCGTAAATAAAGAACTGAACGCTGCCGCCGATTCTGCTTGTAGCATCCAGTCCACAAGCATTCAAAATTGTTCCTATGAGTCGGTTTAGCCAACTCATACCGAGGATTTCCGTTTGAAAGAAATCCCACGCAGTTTTTATGATTTCCATAAAAATCTCCTTTCTTATATAAACGTATTCAAATGTATCTATATATAAGCCTTAAAGGAAGTCGTGCGGAAAAGATAAGACTTACCCTTACTTTTCACAACACGACTTGTTTTCACATCCGCAGTTGACGGCGGTGAGCTTTGCCAGACTTTCTGCGGCAATCTTTGCGCCTTCGCTTGAAATGGAGTAGTGCATCCATTTACCTTCTTTGCGACCAATCACAACACCGGAATCACAAAGGATCTTCATATGGTGGGACAGCGTAGGCTGGGTAACGTTCAGTTCCTCAAGCATCTTGCAGGCACACTTTTCACCGCTTGTCAGCATCTTCAAAATGCGGATACGGTTTTCGTCGCAAAACGCTTTGAATATGAGTGCTGTTTTTCTCTCGTCCACTTGATTCACCTCCCATAGACGTTTATCTATGTATCATTATATTCAACACATAGATGTTTGTCAATGCTTTTTGCCAAAATGTCATAATCTCGACACTGAATTCTTTCAATCGCAACTGTGTAAGGGTTCAAATTCATACGCAAAAATGCCGAAAATATCTTTTTTGTAGCCCATAGACAAAAGAAAAAAGCTAAGTCGAAATTCGACTTGGCTTTTTTCAATGAAGCGTTCCCTTCGGGAACATGATGACGCTACGCTAATGATGTCACTTCGTTAATGATGCGTTGCTTCGCAACATTAAGGAACGCTTCGCATCATAAATGAGCGAAGCGAATTTACATCATGTTGCGCACAGCGCAATACATCATATCGCCGCAGGCGATGCATCATTGAGATATACAAGGCTAACGCCTTGATTTATTTATCAGGATGTGCTATAATTGAGCAAAGAAAGGTGGAAGCAAATATGACGTACAAAAACGGTGTAAAGGAATATATTCTTACGGGCGTTCTGTTCGGAGTCCCGATGGGGCTTCTTTTCGGACTTATTTATTTTGATTGGCTGCTCGGCGTTATCTCCGGAATTTTCGGCGGAGTTCTTTATGCGTTGCTGATTTTCATTTTTCTGAAATTTCAAGAAAAGAAATACAATAAAAAGCGGCTGGAGCTTGCGCAAGAAAGAAGGATCATTTGCGATGGGGCGGCAACCGTCAGCGGAAACGGCGGTTGGATGTTTTTGACCGAATACGGTCTTGAATTTTATCCTCATAAGCTTAATCTTTCAACGCAGGAGGTTTTGATACCGATAAGCACTATCCAATCGGTTAGCATTAACAAAAATCAAATCGTGATAAACGCAAACGGAATTGTTTTTCCGATACACGTTACGCATAATAAGGAGTGGAAAAAGCAGATCGAAGATGCTTTGGCGGTGCTTGATTAAAGACAAATATAAGGCTTCGTTTTGATTTATTTTATTTGCTACGCACCCTTGAAATAGTTAAAATCGCTCTTGACACACATAAAATATCAGTTTATAATTATTACAACAAAGAATTTAAGTTATGGAGATAAATTATGGCAAATTATAAGCAGATTTTCATGAATTATATGGATAGTCAAGGCATTCGCTACGTTGATACCGGCGAGTTTACTGTTCGTGTAACATACAACGGTGACAACCTTAAGACCATTCCCGTAGTTGTTATTTTCGACGAGGACGGCGAAGCTATGGTTCAGATGTTCTGCTGGGAAATTGTTAGCTTCAAGGGCAAGCGCGAAGAGGGCGTTAAGAGGTGCAACGATCTCAACAACAAGTATCGTTGGATCAAGTTCTATATTGACAGGGACGAGGACGTTGTTGCTACCATCGATGCATACATTGATGCTGAAACCTGCGGCAGAGAGTGCGTATCTCTCGTTAACAGAGTCGTTTCGATCGTTGACGGCGCATATCCTCATCTAGTTCGTCATTTTTGTGGCGACTGGTTTTAAATTGGTTAAAATACCGTGTCGGATTTTCCGACACGGCATTTATTTTTATATCTTATTTTCAAACTAGGACGGCGTTCTGTCCTTATGCTTTTTGAAAATTCTCGAAAAAATTGCATCGGAGAAGCCGCATTGCATTGCGACCTCAAGCACCGTCATGTCGGTGTGAGTCAGCAGGTCTACGGTTTTATCGAAGCGTTTGATCAGGACATATCCTTTGCCGAATGTCCCGTTGCCGCACGTTATACAAATAATTGTTACGAACAATCTTTATAAAAGATCGCACTCCTGAAATAGTTAAAAAATCGCTCTTGACATACATAAAATATTAGTATATAATAAATACAACAAAAAAATTTAAGTCGTGGAGGGCTAAATTATGGCAAATTACAAGCAGATTTTCATGAATTATATGGATCGTGAAGGCATTCGCTACGTTGAGACCGGAGAGTTTACTGTTCGTGTAACATACAACGGTGACAACCTTAAGAGCATTCCCGTAGTAGTTATTTTCGACGAGGACGGCGAAGCTATGGTTCAGATGTTCTGCTGGGAAATCGCTAATTTCAAGAGCAAGCGCGAAAAGGGCGTTGAGTGCTGCAACGAGCTCAACAACAAGTATCGTTGGATCAAGTTCTATATCGACAAGGACGAGGACGTTGTCGCTACCATCGATGCATACATCGATGCTGAAACCTGTGGCAGAGAGTGCGTATCTCTCGTTAACAGAGTCGTTTCCATCGTTGACGGCGCATATCCCGTAGTTATGCGTCATCTTTACGGCAACTGATTTTAAATTAGTTAAAAACCGTGTCGGATCTCCGACACGGTTTTTATTTTCTGAACGAGGAAGGCGTTCTGCCCTTATGCTTTTTGAAAATTCTCGAAAAATAATTTGCGTCGGAAAAGCCGCATTGCATTGCGACCTCCAGCACCGTCATATCGGTATGAGTCAGCAGGTCTACGGCTTTATCGAGGCGTTTGATCAGTATATATTCCTTCGCAGAATGTCCCGTTGCCGCCTTGAAAAGATGGCAGAAATGACCTTCGCTCAGATGGCATATTTCCGACAGGCGCTTCGTGCTTATATTCTCAAAGCAATTTTGTTCTATATAACGGATCGCATCGTTCATTCTCTCTGAGGTTTTCAGATGCTTTTTATACCGAATCTCGGTATAGGCTGCATCGGCGTGATTGCTTATCAGATGCGAGATCAGAAGATAGACGTAGCCCTTTACCGCGAGAACATTCGTATGCTTTTTGTCCTTATAAATATCGGATATGCTTATGACCGTATCGTTTACGAATTTATCCTTAATTACGTTCTTGAAGGTATAATACTGTTCTTCAAAAAAGAAAGGCGGCAGATACAGGCAGAGAAAGCTGCATTCCCCCGAGATCCCCTCGTGAAGCTCGTTTCCGTTTATAATGATGCAGTCGCCCTCGCGGGCGGTCATTGTCCTATCGCCGCAGCGTACTGTCAGAGAGCCGCTTTGAAGGAAAAGGATTTCGGTTTCCTCGTGCCAATGAAGATCGAAGTCGCTCGGCATTGAGCTATATTCAACGAGGTGAATCGGAAAGGAATCCTTTGGTACTTTTTCGTACAAAATTATGTCGTTCAAGCTGCTTCCTCCAAAAATAATCGCAAATTTGTGCTATATTATAGCAAAAAAATAATAGAATCATCTATGAATATATTATATAATAGAATTAGTGATTTGGCAACCGTAAATCAAATTTTTTAGCGATTTTAATAAAAATAACCGCAAAAAAGGTGGGTAAGGAGAAAAATGAAGAACTTTGCTATCATTGGCTTCGGCGGTCTTGGCAAAACACATTTTCTTAATTTGCTCAAGATTGAGAAAATGCGTGGCGACATCCGCTTGGCAGCAATTTGCAATGCTGACATTGAATCTATTACTAAAAGCGTCAAAATTAACCTCGGAAACGTAAATATCGACGATGTCGACTTTACAAAGTACAATCTTTACACCGACTATAAGGAAATGGTCGAAAAGGAAGATCTTGATTTCGTATTTATTGCTCTTCCGACACATCTCCATTCCGAGGTGGCAGTTTACTGCCTTGAGCATGGAATGCACGTTTATACCGAGAAGCCGATGGCGATAACGCTTGAGCAGTGCGAGAAGATGATCGAGGCGTCGAAAAAAAGCGGCAAGAAGCTTATGGTCGGTCAGTGCCTGCGCTTTACGGGCGAATACGAGCTTCTTAAGGAGCTGATCGAGAACGGTAAATACGGCAAGCCGATAAAGGCGGAGTTTTACCGCCGTTCTGCGCTTCCGACCTGGTCGTTTGACAACTGGCTTCTCAAGGACGATAAAAGCGGAAGCTGCATCGTCGATATGCACGTCCACGACGTCGACCAGATGGTCTGGCTCTTTGGAGCGCCCGACACCTGCATGACGATGTCGACGCATCAGATGGCAGATTACGAAAGCACCTATTCGCTTTATAAGTGCGGCGAAACTGCGGTTATGATCCTCACCGACTGGGGAATTCATTCGTCATTCAAGTTCCGCTACGGTTATAGCGTGACATTTGAAGGCGCTTATATCGTTTCGCGCGACGGTAATGTGACCGTCTATACAAATGACTGTGCCTTCGAGCCCGAAATAAACTGCGGAGACTGCTACTATAAAGAGGTCACCGAGTTTATCGAGGCAGTAGTCGACGGCAAGCCCTTCAAAACGGCAGACGTTTCGTCGGTCTATGAGACCATGAAGGTAGTATTTAAGGAAAAAGAAATTTCTAAAAAGAAATAAAATAAAGGAGCATGCTATGAACATTTTAGCAATCGGATGCCATCCCGACGACATCGAAATCAACTGCGTCGGAACTCTTATCAAGTGTGTTAAGCGTGGCGACACCGTAACCGTTTGCCACGTTTGCAACGGCAACATGGGACACGAGGTCATTATGCCCGACGAGCTTCGCAAGATCAGAATCGAGGAAGCAAGACGTGCAGGCGCTATGGCGGGAATCAAGGTAGTAACCTGCGATATCGGAGACCTTGACGTTTATAATCAGTCGAAGGAGCAGAGAGACCTTGTGATCGACGTTATCCGCGAAGCGGATCCCGATCTTATCATTACTCACGCACCTAACGACTATATGCTCGACCACGTTGCGGTAAGCAAGCTCGTGTTCGACGCATCCTTTGCCGCAAGTGTTCCTCACTACAAGACGAAGGTTGACAAGACTGCGAAGGTCGTTCCGCTCTACTATATGGATAACCTCACAGGCGTTGACTTCATTCCGACCGAGTACGTCGACATAACCGAGGAGATCGACCTCAAGCTCGAAATGCTCGAGTGCCACGAGAGCCAGCTCAAGTGGATGAGAGACCACGATAATATCGACTTTGCCGATATGGTTAAGACCTGCGCAAAGTACAGAGGCTATCAGTGTAACGCCGCTTATGCTGAAGCATTCACCCAGTGTCTTGCATACCCGAAAATGCAGACACGCCGCCTTCTTCCTTAATATGAAAAAGGTTGCTTGTGTCGGTATTCTCGTTGCCGACGTAATAGTTCGTCCGGTGAATAAATATCCCGAAAAGGGGCTTCTTGAACAGGTCGATTCGATAACCGTTCATTCGGGCGGTAATGCAATGACCGCGGCGGTCAATCTTCGAAAGCTCGGCGTCGAGTCAACCCTTGTCGGCAAGGTCGGCAAGGATATGTTCGGCGAGTTTCTTATTGACTGTCTTGAAAAAGAGGGAGTAAACACCAACGGAATTTTCCGTGACGGAAGCACGCAGACCTCTGCGTCCGTTCTTATGCTTGATGAAAATACAGGCGAGAGAACGATCCTTCACTGTACGGGCGCAAACGCTACTCTTGAAATTGGCGACATTGATTTCGATGTCATAAAGGAAAACGATATCGTTTTCGTTACAGGAAGCTTTCTTATGGATCGCTTCGACGGTATTCAGACGGCGGAATTCCTTAAAAAGTGTAAAGAAATGGGAAAGATAACTGCTCTTGACGTTTGCTGGGATGCAAAGGGAAAATGGAGCGAGCTTCTTGATCCTGCCATGCCGTATATCGACTATTTTCTTCCGAGCATCGACGAGGCAAAAATGCTTTCGGGTGAGGACGAGGTCGAGAAAATGGCAGACGTATTCTTCGACAAGGGCGTTAAGCGAGCCGTTATCAAATGCGGAAGCCGTGGCAGCTATATAAGAGAAGAGCAGGGAGCAAAGGGCGTTATGGTTCCCGCATTCAGAATCGAAAATCCCGTTGACACTACGGGCGCTGGCGACAGCTTCTGCTCGGGATTTTTGGCAGCGCTTTCGAGAGGCGAGGATTTCTTCTCCTGTGCCGAGCTTGGAAATGCAACAGGCGCGTTTTGCGTAACCCAAAAGGGCGCAACATCCGGCACGCCTACTTATGAAGAAGCAAAAAAATTCATTGAAGGGAGAAAACAATAATGTTAGTAACCTTAAAGGACATACTTGCTGATGCCGAGGAAAGAAAATACGGCGTTGGTCTATTTAATATGCTTAATCTTGAAATGGCAAGAGGAATTATAGAGGCGGCTGAGGAAACACGTTCTCCGCTCATCCTCGGAGTTGCGGAGGTCCACCTTCCCTCGATTCCTTTTGAGTATGCACAGCACGTTATGATGAAGATAGCAAAGGAATCGACAGTTCCAGTTTGCCTTCACTTCGACCACGGAACCGATTACGGTAAGATACTTGAGGCGATAAGAGGCGGCTTTACCTCGGTAATGTACGATGGCTCTGCGCTTCCTTACGAGGAAAACATCGCTAATACAAGAGAGATAAGCAAGGTCGCACATGCTCTCGGAGTTTCGGTAGAAGCCGAGCTTGGTCACGTTGGCGGCGCAGAGGGCGGCGCTGATGACGGTCACGAGGAAATGTATACGAGAGTCGATCAGGTAAACGATTTCATTGACCGTGCAGATATTGATGCGCTCGCGGTTGCAATCGGTACGGCTCACGGTGTTTACAAGACGAAGCCGAAGCTTGATATCGGCCGTCTTTCCGAAATTTATAAGGTGACGAAGAAGCCGCTTGTGCTTCACGGCGGAAGCGGTCTAAGTGATGACGATTTCAGAAATACTATCGCAAACGGTATCAGAAAGATCAATATTTGCACCGAAATGTGCATAGCGGAATACAGAGCATACGCTGAAGCGTATGCAAACAAGGAAAGCTACGAGAAGTCGCTTATCCTCGCAAAGGATGCGGTCAAGGACGTAGTGGTAGGAAAAATGAATCTTTTCGGCAGCGCCGGAAAAGCATAAAATATTTGGAGGTAAATATCATGGATTTTAACAGCACTGTAAAGGGCTCTATGCTCGAAGGCTTCTATCCCGCAGGTTGGGATATGGAAAAGATCGACTCTTGCTGCAATCCCGCAAACAAGGTCGAGGAAAGACAGTCCTTCTGGAATGACGGCTTCACCCCCGTTCGTTGCGAAAACATAGGTGAGTTTGACACCTATATGGGACACGAGATAGCACTTGAGATCAAGGCTGCTCGTGACAGAAACGAAAAGATCGCGTTCATTCTTCCCGTAGGTCCTATGGGTATGTATAAGTGGGCAGTTTACTTCCTCAAGGAGTGGGGCGTAAAGTGTGACCACGTTTACACCTTCAATATGGACGAATGGAGTGACGGCGAGGGAACAACTCTTCCTGCGTCCGATCCTGCGGCCTTCCAGAACGCAATGCGTGAGGCGTTCTTCAATCCTCTCGGAGAGCTTACCGTTCCCGAGAATCAGAGAAACTTCGCAACGAGAGATAATCTCCCGACCTACCCCGAAAAGATAGCAGCACTTAAAAACGAGGGCGCAAAGCTCGTTCTCGTTTACGGTATCGGCAGAATGTGTCATATCGCATTCTGGGAGCCGCATTTTGCTGCTGAATTTGAGTCTGTTGACGAGTGGAAGAAGCAGTGCTACCGTCTTGGCGCAAAGCTTCATCCCCTTACGATCGAGCAGAACGCAATCACGAGCTTCAAGTCACGCACGAATCTCGTTCCTTGCAGAGCCAACACCATAGGCCCCGGCCTCTTCCTTCAGGCTGATTACGCTATCGGCGGAGCTGACGGCGCATTCAACCGCGGTATGCAGTGGCAGGGCATGAGCTTCTGGACGACTCTCCGTTACGGCCCTGATATGTGGATCACCTCCACCTTTATTCCGACTCTTCCCGGAAAGCTCTTCTACCTCAAGGATCTCGAAGGTCCGCTCGTTGCAGAGTGCAACTAAATAAGAAAAAGCCGACTGATTTCAGTCGGCTTTTATTTTTTTACCAAGCGAGTGCTTTAGTCAGGAACTGCCCCGTATGGGAGCCTTCTATCTTCGAAACCTGCTCGGGTGTGCCGCATGCGATTACGGTGCCTCCGTTATCGCCGCCCTCTGGGCCCATATCTATGATATAGTCGGCGGTTTTGATAAGGTCGAGGTTATGCTCGATTACGATTACGGAATTGCCCTGATCGGTCAAGCGCTGGAGTATCTGTATCAGCTTATCAACGTCGGCGGTGTGCAGTCCTGTCGTAGGCTCGTCGAGAATATAGCAGGTCTTTCCCGTGCTGCGCTTTGCAAGCTCGGTTGCGAGCTTAACTCTCTGCGCCTCACCGCCCGATAGCGTTGTTGAGGACTGACCGATTTTTATATAGCCCAGTCCAACGTCATAGAGCGTTTGGAGCTTTTTCTTTAAGCGTGGGAGGTTTTCAAAGAAGTGAAGCCCCTCCTCGACTGTCATTTCAAGGACATCCGAGATGTTCTTTCCCTTATATCTGACTTCAAGTGTATCACGGTTGTAACGCTTGCCTCGGCAAACATCGCAGGTAACGTATACGTCTGGCAGGAAGTGCATCTCTATCTTCTTTACGCCGTCACCCTCGCAGTTTTCACAGCGACCGCCCTTTACGTTAAAGGAGAAGCGTCCCGACTTATAACCGCGCATTTTCGCATCGTTCGTCGAAGCGAAAAGCTCACGGATATCGTTGAACAGACCTGTGTAGGTCGCAGGGTTTGAACGGGGCGTTCTGCCTATCGGGCTTTGGTCGATCGCAATTACCTTGTCGAGATTGTCAACGCCCTCAATTCGCTCGTGTTTTCCCGCACGGATAAGCGCACGGTTCAGCTTCTTCGCAAGAACGGGGTAGAGTATCGAATTTATGAGCGAGGATTTACCCGAGCCGGAAACTCCTGTTACGCAAACGAGCATTCCAAGCGGAATTGCAACATCAATGTGCTTCAGGTTGTTCTGATGAGCGCCGATAATTTGCAGATATGAGCCGTTGCCCTTGCGTCTCTGCTCGGGCACGGGAATCTTCTTTCTGCCGCTGAGGTAGTCGCCGGTTATCGACGACTTGTTTTTCATTATTTCGGAAGGAGTTCCGCAGGCAACGACCTCGCCGCCGTGAACTCCTGCACGGGGGCCGATATCGACTATATAGTCGGCCTCCATCATGGTTTCCTCGTCATGCTCGACAACTATGACCGTGTTGCCGACATCACGGAGGGCTTTCAGGGCGTTAATAAGCTTTCGGTTATCACGCTGATGCAGACCGATGCTCGGCTCGTCGAGGATATAAAGCACTCCCATAAGGGATGAGCCGATCTGCGTTGCAAGTCGTATTCTTTGCGCCTCACCGCCCGAGAGAGAGCCCGCTCTGCGGGTGAGAGTCAAATAATTTAGTCCGACGTTTTTGAGGAAGGAAAGGCGAGCCTTCAGCTCCTTTACTATGTCCTTCGCAATTTTTTCCTCGTTAGGTGTGAGGGTAAGAGTGCTGATGAATTCAAGCGCATTATCTACCGACATTGAGCAGAAATCGTCAATGCTTTTTCCACCGACGGTGACTGCAAGAATGTAGTCCTTAAGGCGCTTTCCGTTACACGAAGGGCAGGGAATGACCTCGAAGAAATCGTCGTAATAGTCGTTTTGTCCCATGTTGTAGCGCTGCTCGATTATATTAAGCACACCGTCGAAACGAACCGATTGGCGCACCTTTCGGGTGTCGAAGGAGCGCTCGATATCGTATATCTCATCTCCCGTGCCGTGCAGAAGCGCATCGAGAGCCTTTTTTGAATAATCCTTTATCGGAGTCGTAAGAGTAAAGCCGTGCCTCTTGCCTACCGCCTCGTAGAGGGGAGACATCCAGGTGCTTTCCTCGATGCTCTTGAAGCCGTTAACATTAATTGCTCCATCGGCAATAGAAAGAGTGTCATCGGGGATAACAAGCTCGCTCGATACCGTTCTCATTTCTCCGATTCCTGCACATTTGTCGCAGGCTCCGAGGGGATTATTGAAGGAGAACATACGGGGAGAGAGCTCCGGCATACTGAAATTATGCTCCTCGCAGGCGTAATTCTGTGAATACATACGCTCGCTCTCGCTTCCGTCGGGATTTATGACCAAAACGATCATATTGCCCTTGGAAAGATTCAGCGCGCTTTCCGCCGAGTCGGTAAGACGCATATCAATTCCGTCCTTCATGACAAGGCGGTCTATTACTACATCCACCGTATGCTTGATATTCTTTTCAAGCTCGGGAGTCTCGTTTATATCGTAGGTTTTGCCGTCGATGCGGACACGAACGTAGCCACTCTTTTTTGCTTCCTCAATCACCTTTTCGTGCATTCCCTTTTTGCTTCTGACAACGGGAGCGAGAATGACGAACTTTGTTCCCGTCGGTATGGTTTTCAGATCGTCGATTATCTGGTCAATGCTTTGCTGACGGATCTCCTTGCCGCAGATAGGACAATGAGGAACTCCGATTCTCGCATACATAAGACGTAGATAATCGTAAATCTCGGTTACCGTTCCGACGGTCGAGCGAGGGTTTTTAGAGGTTGTTTTTTGGTCTATCGAAATGGCGGGGGAAAGTCCCTCAATGAGGTCGACGTCGGGCTTGTCCATTTGCCCTAAGAACATTCTCGCATAGGAGGAAAGCGACTCAACGAAGCGTCTGTGACCTTCCGCATAAAGCGTATCGAAGGCGAGCGACGATTTTCCCGAGCCGGAAAGCCCCGTGAATACAACGAGCTTGTCACGCGGTATCGTAACGTCTATATTTTTTAGATTATGGACTCTTGCGCCCTTGACTGTAATTTTTGGGTAAGACATTAATATTATCCTTTTATTTTAATCTTAAAGCTGCAATTTTATCACGCAGGTAAGCGGCACGCTCGAAGTCGAGTATCTTCGCTGCGTCTTTCATCTGTTTTGTCAGCTCCTCCGCAAGTCTTGTTTTTTCCTCGCGTGTGAGCTTCTTTGCTTCCTTCTTTTCGAGCTTATCGGATTTGCTCGGGGACATACCGATCTCTATAAGATCACGAATGTCCTTAACGATCGTTTTAGGAACTATGCCGTGCTCCTCGTTATAAGCTATCTGGATCTTGCGGCGGCGGTTTGTTTCATCGAGGGTTGCCTTTATCGACTTTGTTATAACGTCGGCATAGAATATGACCTTGCCCTCAGCGTTTCGTGCCGCACGTCCGACCGTCTGGATAAGCGACGTTTCGGAACGGAGCAGACCTTCCTTGTCAGCGTCAAGAATTGCGACAAGTGAAACCTCGGGGATGTCAAGACCTTCACGGAGAAGGTTTATTCCGACAAGGACGTCAAAAACTCCAAGACGGAGATCACGGATTATCTCCATTCGTTCGATGGTTTCTACGTTGTGGTGTATATATTTGACCTTTATCAGATTCATTTCAAGGTATTCGGTCAGGTCCTCTGCCATTTTGGTCGTCAGAGTTGTGACGAGAACTCGCTCGCCCCTTTCGGCGCGAATGCGAATTTCTCCCATAAGGTCGTCGACCTGTCCCTCTATCGGACGAATCTCGATTTCGGGATCAACAAGCCCTGTCGGGCGAATGAGCTGCTCCGCCACCTGCTCGGAATGTTCCTTTTCGTAGGCGGCAGGAGTTGCGCTGACGTATATTACCTGGTTAATTTTGCTTTCAAATTCCTCGAAGAAAAGAGGACGGTTGTCGAAGGCTGACGGCAGACGGAAGCCGAAGTTTACAAGGTTCGTTTTTCTTGCCTTGTCTCCGCCGCTCATTCCCTTGACCTGCGGAAGCGTTACGTGCGACTCGTCGACGAAAAGAAGAAAATCCTTCGGGAAGTAGTCCATAAGGGTATATGGTGTAGTTCCCGGCTCTCTGCCCGAGAAAACTCTCGAATAGTTTTCAACGCCCGAGCAATATCCGAGCTCACGTATCATTTCCATATCGTAACGTGTGCGTTCCTCTATTCGCTGTGCTTCTATAAGCTTGTTTTGGCTCTTGAAATACTCAACGCGTTCTTCAAGCTCGGCTTCGATCTCATTAAGCGCCCTTTCACGCTTGTCGTCGGTGGTTGCGTAGTGAGTTGCGGGGAATACCGATGCGTAACGCAGGTCTCGCAGGATCTCGCCCGTGAGGTAATTCACCTCGGTCAGACGGTCTATCTCATCTCCGAAAAACTCAACTCGCAGAACGGTACTGTCTGACGACGGCGGGAAGATCTCAACGACGTCTCCGCGTACACGGAAGCGGTTTCGCTCAAAGCCGACGTCGTTGCGGTCATAGTTTATCGAAACGAGACGCTTGAGCAGCTCGTCGCGCTCCATAAGCATGCCGGGGCGGAGCGAGATCATAAGATCCGTATAATCCTCGGGATCTCCGAGCGAGTAGATGCAGGAGACCGATGAGACGATAATTACATCCCGTCTTTCAAAAAGAGCAGAGGTTGCGCTGTGGCGGAGCTTGTCTATCTCGTCATTTATAAGCGCATCCTTTTCAATGTAGATATCCTTGCCGGGAATATATGCTTCGGGCTGAAAATAGACGAAAAAGGAAACGAAATATTCGACCGCATTATTCGGGAAAAACTCACGGAACTCTGAACAGAGCTGCGCGGCGAGAGTTTTATTGTGCGCAAGAATAAGAGTCGGGCGGTTTACCTTGGCAATAATGTTCGCCATCGTAAAGGTTTTTCCCGAGCCCGTGACACCGAGAAGCGTTTGTCCCCGGTAGCCCTTGTTTATTCCTTCAACGAGCTTATCTATCGCCTGAGGCTGATCGCCCGTCGGCTGAAATTTTGAAACCAGCTCAAAGTGATCCATCGGTGTCATCTCCTTTCAAGAGCTTTGTTTGCTAAAGATTATTTTCTGTGTTCCTCGATCTTTGCCGCAAGGTATCTGCCGACCTTGCACTGAAGCGTCTCCGCATCAAGCGAAAGCTCCTTCGGGAATTTGCTTGCAAAGGCCGACTCGAAGGTGAAGTCGCCCTCGTAGCCGATCTCGCCGAGCGCCTCGGTAACCTCTTCCCAGTTGATCTTCAAAGTGTAGGGAAGTGTATGATTATCTTCCTTGAGGTTAGTGTCGTGGACGTGGAGACAGTAGATATGCTCCTTGCCCATCTGACGGATGAAGTCGGGAATGCTTGTTCCGACAAGGGAAACGTGACCGATGTCGAGACATCCGACAAGATAGGGGCTGTTTACTGCGTCAATATACTTGTTAAACTCCCAAGCGCGCGAGCAGGTGCTGTCGGTTATCGCTTCGGCAGACTTGTTCCACTGCCACATGTTCTCGGTCGCAACCTTGATGCCGAACCTTTCGGCATACGGCATAAGACGGTTATAGAACTCGACGTTCATCTCAAATAGCTCGTCAACGTGCTCCTGATAGCAGAGATGCTGCTTCGGGTGAACAACGATAACGTGTGCGCCGAGATAAGCGGCGAACTCCATTGATTTTACTATGTCGTTAAAGATCTTCTCGTCCTTTTCAGGATCCCCGACGCTCGACGGAAACGGTGCGTGTGCCTGATTGCAGGTAATGCCGCATTCCTCGGAAAGTGCTTTTATCTCCTTTGCGTAGTCCATATAGGAATCGGTAAAGAAGGGGTTATCTTTTTTAATTGAGCAGAAGGAAAAGTCATAAGCGTCAAATCCGGCTTCTGCGATAATACGGATAGCGCCATCAACGCCGTGCTTGCCTAGCAGATCCCATGTTGTTGTCGAAACGATCATAACAGTATCTCCTTGTGATAAGAAAAATCTATATCTAAATTGTATCACATTCAATTTAAAAATGGAAGATATTATATAATTATTTTTTGGTGAGATTTTTTCAGCGCCGCTGCGCTTTTCGTCATAAGCGAAATATAAGCTTTGCCGTTTTTTTTACCACACTTCGTGATATCTCAAATCGGAGAGGAAAATTCACGGATTATTAATTATTTTCTGCGCGTATATTATTGACAATAATTTTCTTCGGTATTATAATGTTAGGGTGCTAACAAAAATGTTCGAAAACTAACAAACGGGAGGTGTGTTTTTTTGAATAAAGACGCTCACGTTGGCTTGACTGTCAGATGCCTGCATCATAAAATCGGCAGGGAGATAGCGAGCATTTCGGGAAAGCAGTTCGGTGAGTCTGCGACACCCGTTCAGAGCTGGATCGTTCGGTATTTATACGATAATAGGGACAGGGACGTTTTTCAAAAGGATCTTGAAATACGCTTTTCGGTACGAAGATCAACCATGACGTCAATATTACAGCTTATGGAGAAGAACGGCCTTATCGTCAAGGAAGAGGTGCCGACCGATAAGCGGCTAAAAAAGCTGATACTTACCCCGCTTGCAATCGAAAAGCAAAAGCAGATGTCTCTCTGCATTGACGAGCTTGATAAAAAGCTCAAGAAGGGCATAAGCGAGGAAGAGCTTAACTCTTTTTTTGCCGTTGCAGAAAAAATAAGTGCAAATCTCGACTCATGAGGATGAATAATGAAAAGCTTTAAAAGACTGTTAAAATGTGTAAGGGAATTTAAGCTCCCTGCGATACTCACGCTCATATTTATTATGGGCGAGGCGGTGATCGAGGTATTTATTCCCGCAATAACTAAGGACTTAATAAACGAGATACAGTACGGCGGAGCGGATATGGGTAATATCCTCAAGCACGGCCTTTCCCTCGTTTTGATGGCGATGCTGTCGCTTCTTTGCGGCGGAATTGCCGCCGTCACCTGCGCCAAGGCATCTGCGGGATTTTCTCGTAATGTCCGACACGATATGTTCGATAAGATTCAGGATTTTTCCTTTGAGAACATAGACAAGTTCTCGTCAAGCTCTCTCGTTACGAGAATGACGACCGACGTAAGCTATGCGCAGATGTCGTTCATGATGCTTATCAGAATTGCGGTGCGCGCTCCCATGCTTCTGATCTTCTCGGTAATTATGGCGTTCAGAGAGGGCAAGGATCTTGCGATGACGTTTGTCGTCGTAATTCCGATACTCGCATTCGGACTCTTTATGGTAGCGCGCCATGCGATGCCCGCGTTCCGTAGGGTTTTCAAGAAGTACGACCGTCTTAACGAGTCGATCGAGGAAAACGTCCGCGGAATGAGAGTTGTCAAGGGCTTCTCCCGCCAAGAGTATGAAAAGAAAAAGTTTAATGACGCTGCCGAGGATATCTGCCGTGACTTTACGAAGGCAGAAAGAATCGTTGCGCTCAACACGCCGATAATGCAGCTTTGCATGCACTTTAACCTCATCTTCATTCTCCTCATCGGCTCAAAAATCATTATATCGAGTGGCGGCCAGACGCTTGGAATCGGCTCGATCTCTATGATGCTCACCTACGGTATGCAGGTGCTTATGCAGCTCATGATGCTCTCCTCGATATTCGTTATGCTTACGATATCGGGCGAATCCATTCGCCGTATCAGCGAGGTGCTTGAAGAAGAGCCGAAGCTCGCTCTTCCTGCTCACCCCGTTACCGAGGTTAAGGACGGCTCGATCGTGTTTGATAATGTTTCCTTCAAATATTCGGCAGGAGCCGAAAGATTTGCTCTTGAAGGAATAAATCTCGACATTAAGTCGGGCATGACCGTCGGAATCCTCGGCGGAACAGGATCGTCAAAGACGACGCTCGTTCAGCTCATACCGCGTCTTTATGATGCGACCGAGGGAAGCGTTAGAATCGGCGGTGTTGACGTTCGTGAATACGGCTTGACTGAACTACGTGATGCGGTTGCAATGGTGCTTCAGAAGAATCTTCTTTTCTCGGGAACGATAAATGAAAACCTTCGTTGGGGTAACGAAAACGCCACAGACGAGGAGATTGCGGAGGCGTGTCATCTCGCCTGCGCCGACGAATTTATAGAATCCTTCCCCGATAAGTATGAGACAAAGATAGAGCAGGGAGGAACGAACGTTTCGGGAGGACAGAAGCAGCGACTCTGTATTGCCCGTGCGCTCCTTAAAAAGCCGAAAATACTTATTCTCGACGACTCGACGAGCGCGGTTGATACCCATACCGATGCGCTCATTCGCTCCGCGTTTTCAAAATATATTCCCGAAACCACCAAGATAATAATCGCTCAAAGAGTTTCCTCCGTTCAGGATGCCGACCTTATTCTGATAATGGAAAACGGAAGAATTGCAAATTCAGGCACTCACGAGGAGCTTCTTCGTACCAGTACGATCTATAAGGAGATCTATGAGCAGCAGACGAATGGAGGTGACGAGGAATGAACAGACGAGGCTCAACTCATCGCGGCGGAAGAAAAATGAATTTCAAGGCGCTCGGACGTGTTCTTAAAATGCTTTTCAAGGCATACCCCGTTCTGCTTCCCGTCACGGCCTTCTGTATTATTTTTGCGGCGGTAATCGCAACTATCCCGGCAATATTCCAGCAAAGGGTGCTTGCGGTCGTAACCGAATATTTCAAGTCAGGCTCGACCGATTGGTCAAAGGCATCGGAGGAGATACTGCCTCTGATAATTACGCTTATCTCTCTATACGTGCTTTCGCTTACTGCGGTTACTCTCTATACACAGCTAATGGCGAAGATCACACAGGGCTTCCTTACGAAAATGCGCTGTAAGCTCTTCGACGGAATGCAGGATCTTCCCCTCAAGTATTTCGACACCAACAAGCACGGCGATATAATGAGCCATTATACGAACGATATTGATACGCTTCGTCAGCTTATTTCTCAGTCGATACCGACTGTGCTTCAATCGGCGGTCGTAATCGTTTCGGTGCTTTCGATAATGCTCTGGTACAGTATCTGGATGACGCTCGTCGTTCTTCTCGGCGTTGCGCTTATGGTGTTCATTTCGGGCAAGATAGGCGGCGGCTCTGCAAAGTACTTTATGCGCCAGCAGAAGGCAATCGGTAAAAACGAGGGCTTCGTGCAGGAAATGATGAACGGCCAGAAGGTTATTAAGGTATTCAATCACGAAAATGCTGCAAGGGAAGGCTTCGCTAAGATCAACGACGAGCTTTATCAGGACACCTTCCGTGCTCACGCATTCGCAAACTGCCTCGGCCCGATCATTATGAATATCGGTAACATTCTTTACGTTATCTGTGCGACAGTCGGCGGTATCTTCCTCGTTAAGGAGATCGGCAACCCGAGCCTTCGCGGACTGTTCACGGCAGGCGGCATCATGTCGCTCGGCTTCAGTATCGACGTCGTAGTGCCGTTCCTTAATATGACGAAGCAGTTTACCGGTAACGTAAATACCTTCTCTCAGCAGATAAACAGTATAGTTATGGGCTTGGCAGGAGCTGAGCGAGTATTTGAGCTTATGGACCAGAAGCCCGAGGATGATAACGGATACGTTACTCTCGTTGACGCAGTTATAGACGAAAACGGCAACGCAACCGAAAGCAACAAGCACACGGGACAGTGGGCTTGGAAGCATCCTCACGGCGATGGCACAGTTACCTATACTCCTCTCCGCGGAGACGTAAGAATGGAAGGCGTCGATTTCGGATACGTTGAGGGCAAGCAGGTGCTTTTTGACGTCTCGGTCTATGCAGAGCCGGGACAGAAGGTGGCGTTTGTCGGCGCGACAGGTGCAGGCAAGACAACGATAACCAACCTTATAAACCGTTTCTACGATATAGCTGACGGCAAGATCCGCTACGACGGAATAAACGTCAACAAGATAAGAAAATCCGACCTGCGCCGATCTCTCGGTATAGTTTTGCAGGACGTAAACCTGTTCAGCGGTACGGTTATGGACAACATCCGTTACGGTAAGCTTGATGCTACCGACGAGGAATGTATTGAAGCCGCAAGGCTTGCAGGCGCCGATGACTTTATAAGCCGTCTGCCCGACGGATATAATACCGAGCTTGTCAATAACGGCTCGAACCTATCGCAGAGACAGAGACAGCTTATTTCGCGTGCGCGTGCGGCTGTTGCAGATCCTCCTTGTCTTATTCTTGACGAGGCGACCTCGTCAATTGATACCCGTACAGAGGCGATCGTTCAGCGAGGTATGGATAAGCTGATGGAGGGCAGAACGGTATTCGTTATTGCTCACCGTCTCTCGACCGTCCGTGACGCTGATGTTATTATGGTTCTTGATAAAGGACGCATAATCGAACGCGGCAACCACGAAAAGCTGATAGCAGAGAAGGGAACTTATTACCGTCTCTATACAGGCGCATTCGAGCTTGAATGAATCAAATAAAAGGATAACGGTGAATCCGTTATCCTTTTTTTGTTTGAGCGTAATCTCTGACGGTTTACTCTCTGTTCGTCTTAAATTACATTATAACAATCACTCCGAATCCGAATGCTAAAATAATCCCTGCAAAGATCAACCCAACCAAAAATCCAACAGCAAACCTAATAGCAAATTTACTCATAAACTCACCTCAAATCTCGGTTATCCTTCCCAAAAATCCTCAAAAAAATCATATTAACTCATTCAAATTCAGAATAATGCTATCTTAATTTGGTAATACCTCCAAAAATCCCCCAAAAACCCAAAAAGATTTTATAAAAACTCGGGAAAAATCAAAAATCGTATTTACAATCGACTTTTGTTGTGTTAAAATATAGAGTGGTAAACAACGGATATCCGTTGTTTACCCAAAATCATATATAAAAAATTAATAAACATATATGGAGGATTATCATGGCAAGAAAAATGATTTCCATTGATGGTAACACCGCTGCCGCGCACGTTTCCTACGCGTTCACCGAAGTTGCTGCCATCTACCCCATTACGCCTTCCAGCGTTATGGCGGAGCTGACCGATTCCTGGTCTGCAACAGGTCTTAAAAACATCATGGGCGATACCGTTAAGGTCGTCGAGATGCAGTCCGAGGCAGGTGCTGCGGGTGCCGTTCACGGCTCCCTCGCTGCAGGTGCTCTTACCACCACCTTTACCGCTTCTCAGGGACTTCTCCTCATGATACCGAACATGTACAAGATCGCAGGTGAGCTTCTCCCCTCGGTTATCCATGTTTCGGCTCGTTGCGTAGCTTCCCACGCTCTTAACATTTTCGGAGACCACTCCGACGTTTACGCTTGCCGTCAGACCGGTTACGCTATGATGGCTTGTACCAACCCTCAGGAGGTCATGGACCTCGGTGCGGTTTGTCACCTCGCTACTATAAAGGGCCGCGTTCCCTTCCTTAACTTCTTCGACGGCTTCCGCACCTCTCACGAGATGCAGAAGATCGACGCTCTGGATTATGACGATCTGGCCAAGCTGGTTGATTATGAGCAGCTGAAGGCTTTCCGCAAGAACACCCACAACCCCGAGCATCCCTCTACCCGCGGCACCACTGTCAACCCCGACATCTTCTTCCAGTGCCGTGAGGGCTGCAACGAGCACTACGCTGTGCTGCCCGGCATTGTTGAGGAGTACATGAACGAAATCAACAAGCTCACCGGCCGCAACTACAAGCCCTTCAACTACTATGGTGCTACCGATGCTGAGCAGGTCATCGTTCTGATGGGCTCCGGCGCCGAGACCGCCAAGGAGACTGTTGCTTACCTGTGCTCTCAGGGCAAGAAGGTTGGTATGATCCAGGTCCACCTGTATCGTCCCTTCTCTGCTGAGCACTTCCTGTCCGTCCTGCCCGCAACCTGCAAGAAGATTGCTGTTCTGGACCGCACCAAGGAGCC
>JAZNXR010000034.1:0-3756 GCA_045593985.1 Eubacteriales bacterium | reverse complement strand
CCATCAGTCTCCACGGTCTTCTTCTGAGTAACCGTGCAGGGGCCGGCTTCGATCACCGTAACGGGGATCACGTTGCCGTTTGCATCGAAGATCTGAGTCATACCGATCTTCTTGCCGATAATGCCTTTTTTCATTTTGTTTTCCTCCTGATTTTAGTTATTGGTTGAAGCACGCAAGGCCGTGTGCCTCAACTTGACATAAAACCTCGGGGCTTTCCCTCGGGTTCGATCTATCCTTATTTATTAAGGATTACTTGATGTCGATCTGAACGCCTGCGGGGAGCTCCAGACTCATAAGCGCTTCTACGGTCTTCGCAGAGGGCTTGATTATGTCAATGAGTCTCTTGTGAGTTCTGAGTTCAAACTGCTCGCGGCTGTCCTTATACTTGTGAACTGCGCGAAGAATCGTGATGGTCTCCTTCTCGGTAGGGAGCGGAATAGGACCGGAAACCGTTGCGCCGTTGCGCTTTGCGGTCTCTACGATCTTCTCTGCAGCCTGATCGATGAGGAAGTGATCATAGCTCTTGAGTCTGATTCTCAAAGTTTCCTTTACTGCCATCGTTTTTGCCTCCTTTTTATTATTGCTGCTGATGCAACTAAAATGGGGCGAAAATCTGAACACTCAGCCGGGTGTTTCTTCACTCGGCCTTAATTAAACCCGAAGTTTTTTAAGCATGCAATCCTGCATAAAACCCTTCGGAACACACGCCGTGAGCAGCGTGCGGGGCAAGGTCTGCCCTACACAGTCCGATTTCCATCCGCCCGTTTGTAGTCCTCGGCAAACCGCCGCCAAGATATCTCAGCCATTCCGGTTTTCATCGGAAAGACCGGTTTCCTTGACAGATAGCTGACTTGGACACGGACATACTCCACGGAAATTACCTCCTCAGACTGAACTGTAGCTGTCTTTGGAGCAACCTTCCGCTTCAACGCACATCAAGCTTTTCAATTATACAGTATAAATTAATAAAAAGCAAGAGGTAAATCAAGGAAATTACGGTTTTTGAAATAATTTACAATTTATTCACACTTTTTTCTGCAAAACACGATTTTTTTCATTCTATTCTTGACTTTTAACTTTGGCGGTGATATCATATTGTTACTCCAAACCGCGAAAGGAAACGACAAAATTGAAAAAGACAAAATCCCGCTTCAATATAAATAAACTTACCCTACTTGCACTTATGACGGCGCTCGTTGTAGTCTTTCAGTGCATAGCACTTTTTGTTCCGATCGGCTTCAACGTTGGCGCATTCGCACTCGTGCCAATCGTAATCGGATCTGCAATGCTCGGCCCGCTCGCCGGAGCTTGGCTTGGCTTCGTTTTCGGCTTTATAGTAGCCGTATCGGGAGCAGCCGGACCCTACTACTCGCTCGTTCAGCCGCACTGGCTCGGAATTACCGCAACCATCGCAGTCGTTCTTCTCAAGGGCACGATCGCCGGCTTCGTCAGCGGACTCGTGTATAAGCTTTTCGAAAAAAAGAATTCCCTTGCAGCAATAATCGCAGCTTCTATAACCTGCCCTGTAATCAACACCGCAATATTTGCTCTTGCCTGCTTCACATTCTTCTTCCCGGGCATTTCCGCAAGCGCACCCGGCAAAAACATACTTGTTATCGTGTTTGGCTCGCATATCAGTTGGAACTTCTTTGTTGAGTTGGGAATATGCCTTGTCTTCTCTACTGTCTCTGAACGCATCATCAGAATCGGTCAGAAAATGCGCAGCGATAAGTCCTATATATAATAAGGAAGAATTTCATCAAAAAAACAAGACCTCCGCAAATGCGGAGGTCTATTTTTGTATGCAATGTTTCTTCACTCCCAAATCGGCGGGAGCAAGCCCCCGCCCTACGGTGTTTAATATTCGTCTGATGTCGGGGATAGAGTGATTGCGGGAACGGGAGGTGCGTCGGGAACGTCGCACCCTACAATGACGTGGCGCAATCTTTGAGCGCCCGGAACAGAGTCAATATCCCGCCCGAAACTCCGTTTCGGGCTTATAAAAGTTTTTGAAAAGGGGTGCCGGGAGAAACTTTTTTCAAAAAGTTTCTCCCCGCATTATTTCCCTTACTTAACCGCCTCGGTCAGCGCCTTTGAAAGCTGATCGGGGCAAGACGTGCTCTTGAAGCCGCACTTAATGCCCTGAATGCGCTTGATTACCTCGGCTGCATCCATGCCCTCGACGAGCTTGCCGATGCCCTGGAGATTTCCGTGGCAACCGCCCTCAAAGACTACGTTATGTACCTTACCCTCGTCGTCAAGCTCGAAGATTATCTTGCGCGAGCAGGTACCGCTTGTTTTATATTCGTGTTTCGTCATTTATTCATCCTCGTTTTCAAGTCTTTTATATGCTTCCTTAATATCCGACGGCGAATGTCCGTATCGCATTAGCATGGCAAAGGTTTTATCGTCACGCATGCCACCCTTTTTCTTGAGCAGCTTAAGGCAGATCTCTATAAAATCTACGTCCTCAAGCTCGTCGCTGTCGAACGTGAACGCATCGTACGCCTCGGAAGTAAAGTGCCGAAGCGATAGCTCACGCATTATTCTGCGCTTGCCGTAAAGCTTGTTCAAGGCAAGGGAACGCGCGAATCGGAAAATAACGCGCGTATCGTTTATATATCCCTTTGCGGTCATAAACTCGCAAACGTCATCTACCGTCGTTTCGGAATAACCGCGCTCGGTCAGCTTCGTCCTCAACTGATGGAGCGTATTGTCCTTATAACCGACGATATTCATTGCGGTGCGAAGCGCCGCCCCGTACGCCTTTTCGGGATCGGTCGGAGCCATCGCCTTACGCTTTTTATACATCGTCGTCAAGATCGAGATCGAAATCGTCCTCGTCGAGGCTTACCTCTCCCGAGCCATCGTTACTCGTCAGCGCCTTCTTGATCTTTTCCTCAACCTCGGCAAACATTTCGGGGTTGCTTTCAAGGAATGCGAGCGCATTGTCACGTCCCTGTCCGAGACGGGTTCCGTTATAGGAGAACCACGAGCCGCCCTTTTCGATAATTCCAAGCTCGGTGCCGATATCCATTATCTCGCCCGAACGGTTTATACCCTTGCCGTAGATTATGTCAAACTCTGCGGTCTTGAAGGGGGGAGCGACCTTATTCTTAACGATCTTACACTTGGTGCGGCTTCCGTACGGCTCCGATCCGTTTTTGAGAACCTCGGCACGGCGAATGTCGATACGAACTGACGCATAGAACTTAAGCGCAGTACCGCCCGTCGTCGTTTCAGGGTTGCCGTACATTACGCCGATCTTCTGACGAAGCTGGTTAATGAAGATAACGACAACATTAGACTTCGAGATAGCACCCGAAAGCTTACGCATCGCCTGGGACATAAGTCGGGCGTGAACGCCGACGTTAGAGTCACCCATATCGCCGTCGATCTCGACCTGGGGAACGAGAGCAGCAACGGAGTCAACTATGAGCACGTCAACCGCACCCGAGCGAACGAGAGCTTCGGTGATTTCAAGCGCCTGCTCGCCGCTGTCGGGCTGGGAAACGAGAAGGTTATCTATATCAACTCCAAGCGCCTTTGCATAAACGGGATCGAGCGCATGCTCTGCGTCAACGAATGCCGCAACACCGCCCTGCTTCTGTGCTTCTGCCGCAATATGAAGTGCAATCGTCGTTTTACCCGAGGATTCGGGGCCGTATATCTCAACTATTCTTCCCTTCGGAACTCCGCCTATACCGAGCGCGAGGTCAAGGGTGAGCGAGCCGGTCGGGATCGCGCTGACGCTCA
>JAZNXR010000033.1:0-27692 GCA_045593985.1 Eubacteriales bacterium | reverse complement strand
ACTACGCTCAGGATGACCGGACGGTCAACCATAACAAAGAATTTTTTATAGTTTTTCATACAAATCATCCCATTCGGAATTTCTTGTATTTATCAACTGATTTTTCTTTTCGCGTTTCCACCTTTTCAGTTGCTTTTCTCTTGAAATCGCAGTATATGCGTCTGCATATATCTCGTAATACACGAGCTTATGAAGCTTGTATTTCTTTGTGAATCCTTCAACAAGCTCATTTTTATGCTCAAAGACACGCCTTTTTAAGTCGTTTGTTACACCAATATACAAAATTTTATTTGTAATGTTGGTCATAGCATAAATGTAAAACATTACGTTCTCTCGAACTGCTTTTCGAATTCCTTTTTCGTCATTTCAAAGGCAACGGGGCGACCGTGCGGACAGAAACGGATATTGGGGTTAACGATCACCTGCTCGGCAATCCAACGGATATCCTCGGGCGTATCCTCACGGCCGCCCTTGACTGCCGCCTTACAGGACGCTTGATAAAGCGCCTTTTCATAGAAGGCATCACGGCCGATTTTGAGGTCGCCGTGACCGTCACTCAAGCGTGAAGCCAATTCGGCAAACATCGTTACCGCCTGTCCGTCATTCAGCCCAAGCGGATACTGTATAAGGTCTACGCAGTTTTCAGCGTCAACGAAGTCGAAGCCGAGCTTCATAAGCTCCTCACGGTACTCGGTGCAGGAGGCAAGCTCCATTGGCGTAAGCGGCACGCTCACTGGGAACAAGAGCAGCTGCGAGGCAGGCTCGAGGCGTGACATATTTGACCGCATTTGCTCGAAGAGGACACGCTCGTGTGCGGCGTGCTTGTCGATTATCATCATTTTGTCTTCAAGCTCAACGAAGACATAGGTATTGAACATTACGCCCGCAATCTTGAAAAACGGTGCCGAAATCGGCCCATTTTGGGGCGTTTTGGGGCTGTTTTCGGGCGTTTTTGTGCCATTTTCGGACGGTTTTTCGCCGCCCTCCGCAACCTCGAAAGGAGTTTCAGACGGAATGGACACCGCTTCGGGCGTTACCGCCGCAGGGCGTTCGGTGAAGGTCGACTGTCCTTCGGGCGTTACCGCCGCAGGGCGCTCGGTGAAGGTCGGCTGTCCTTCGGGTGTTACCGTCGCAGGGCGCTCGGTGAAGGTCGGGTGAGAGGCGGAGCCGTGCGCAGGCTTGACCTCGGTCTCCCAGGGCATCAATATCGGCTTGGGAACTGCAACCTCAATTTCCGGCAGGACGGTCTTTTCCTCAACCGGCACCGTTATCTGCTCGTACTTACGAGTCAGGCGTTCCTTCTCGGATGCGATCGCATCTGCCTCGGCATCGGTTTCGGTCTTGATCGAGATGACCTCCTGATAGAGGCGGTAGCTGTCGCCTGTCAGCTTCGTCTGTCCCATTGTCGGGCGGTCGATGCCGTTCATCAGGGTGTTTTTAACTGCGCAGTAGACTGCATTGAAGATCGGCTTGTCGTTCGAGAACTTGACCTCCAATTTCTGCGGATGGACGTTCACGTCAACAAACGCAGGATTGACGGTTATGGCAAGCACGCAGGACGGAAATTTGTCAGACGGAATGTATGACGAAAACGCCTGCTCAAGCGCCGCCGCGGCGGTGCCGCAACGGACGTATCTGCCGTTTATGAAGAAATTCTCTGCGCCACGGTTTCCTCGCACGTTATCGGGCGTGCCTATCACGCCCTCGACTTCAACTCCGTCGGTCATATCGTGTACCTTGACGGTCTTTTTCGCAAAGTCACGTCCGAGGACGGCGTATATTACGTTGACGAGGGAATTATCTCCTGCGGTCTGGAAACGGAGATTGCCGTCTGTGATAAACTTGAAGGAAATATCGGGGCGGGAAAGCGCCATTTTTTCCACGACCGCGCTGACCGCCGCAGTTTCCGATGCGTCACGCTTAAGAAATTTACGGCGTGCGGGGACGTTGGCAAAAAGCTCCTCAACGATAATCGTTGTGCCGACAGGACAGCCGCTTTCCTCACAGGATACGATATTGCCCGCCTCGCTTTCTACGATTACGCCAAGCTCGCTATCCTTCGTTCTCGTCATTATTCTCATTTTCGAGACCGACGAGATCGCCGCCAGAGCCTCGCCTCGGAAGCCGAGGGTAACGATACCGTCAAGGTCGGATGCCTCCTTTATCTTACTCGTCGCATGACGGCGAGTACAAATGAGAGCGTCCTCCTTTGACATTCCGCATCCGTTATCGGTTATTCGCATAAGCGACACGCCGCCGTTTTTTATCTCGGCGGTTATTGCTGTCGCACCTGCGTCTATACTGTTTTCAAGCAGCTCCTTTATTGCCGAGGCAGGTCTTTCAACGACCTCGCCCGCAGCGATAAGATTCGCCACCTGACTGTCAAGAAGATTTATCTTCTGCATCTTTTCCGTCCTTCGTATTTTCCTTTTCATTCTCTGCGTATTCGCCGAGCTTATATTTCTTTCTTACGCTTTTTGGATAATAGTCGTCCGGCTCAACATATACGGGTACGGACTTTTTATTTTCTTCCATAATTAGCTCCTTATTTTGCTATCTTTTTAAGCTCCGAGAGGAAATTGAGCGCCTCGATAGGCGTTAAGAGGTCAAGGTCGAGATTAAGAAGCTTCTCTCTTACCTCGTCTGCCTTATAATCGTCGAAGGTTATAGCGGCATCTCTGCCCTTATATTCAACGGGACGAGCGCTGTCGCTTACGAGCTGATTAAGTACTTCCTTTGCTCGGCGTATGACCTCGTTCGGCACGCCTGCAAGCTTCGCCACCTCAATACCGTAGCTATCGTCTGTTGCGCCACGGACGATCTTGCGAAGGAAGGTTATATCGTCTCCCTTTTTCTTTGCGGCGATGTTGTAGTTAACAACGCCCGTTATTTCCTTTTCAAGAACGGTCAGCTCGTGATAGTGGGTTGCAAACATTGTCTTTGCGCCAAGCTTTTTGCCTGCGGTATATTCGGCAACCGCACGGGCAATGCTCATTCCGTCAAAGGTCGAGGTGCCTCGTCCTATCTCGTCATAGATAATAAGGCTTCGGCTCGTTGCATTCTTTAAGATGTATGCGACCTCGTTCATTTCGAGCATAAAGGTTGACGTGCCTGACGATAGATCGTCCGATGCGCCGACACGGGTGAAGATCTTATCAACGATACCGATTCTCGCCTCCTTCGCAGGAACGAAGGAGCCGATCTGCGCCATAAGGGTTATGAGTGCGACCTGGCGCATATAGGTCGATTTACCCGCCATATTCGGGCCTGTGATAAGGGCAAGGCGGTTATGATTGGTGTCAAGCAACGTATCGTTCGGCACGAAATATCCGTCCTTTGCATACTGCTCAACGACAGGATGTCTGCCTTCTTTAATAATTATCGCATTTCCGTATTCAATTTCGGGGCAGATGTAGCCGTTGCGAACTGCAACCTCGGCAAGCGACACGTAGCAGTCGAGCTTCGCAAGAAGCGATGCTGTCTGCTGAACTCTCTTTATCTCCGATGCAATTCTTTCGCGCACCTGCGTGAACAGCTCATACTCAAGCGCATTCAGCTTGTCCGATGCGCCGAGGATAAGTCCTTCCTTTTCCTTCAGCTCCTCGGTGATAAAGCGCTCGGCATTGACAAGCGTCTGCTTTCTTATATAGCGATCGGGGACCTCGTTCAAATTCGATTTCGTGACCTCGATATAGTAGCCGAAAACTCGGTTGAAGGCAACCTTCAGGTTTTTAATGCCCGTTGCTTCCCTTTCGGCTTCGGCGATCTTCGCAATATAGCTCTTGCCGTTATGGACGATCTCGTAAAGTTCGTCTGCCTCGGGATTGAAGCCGCGGCGGATAAATCCGCCTTCACGGAGCGAGAAGGGGGGATCGTCGTCGATCGCGCGCTCGATAAGGTCTCTTATATCAGAAAGAGTATCAAGGTGAAGATGTATATCAGAAAGCTCCTCGCTGACAAAGCTCGAGGTAAGCTCCTTTATATCGGGAATAAGAGCTGCGGTTGCCGCAATCGCACGCAGATCCTTTGCGTTCGCCGTGCCGTAGACGAGCTTCGTCATAAGGCGGTCGAGGTCGAGGATATGAGATAGACATTCAGACAGCTCCTCGCGCGCCATAAAGTTAGAAACAAGCTCGGAAACGGCTCTCTGACGGCGGCCGATCTTATTTGCATTTACAAGCGGCTGCTCAACCCAGCGCCTGAGCATTCTTGCGCCCGCCGAGGTGCCTGTGCGGTCAAGCACCGAAAGGAGAGAGCCTTTTTTATCCTTGCTTCGCATCGTTTCGCAAAGCTCAAGATTTCGTCTTGTTGCGACGTCAAGCTCAAGATATTCGCCGTTTTGGTAGAATTTTAGTCCCGATACGTTTGCTGTATCGGTTTTCTGGGTATCGGTTACGTAGCGAAGAAGCGCACCGATCGCCGATACGGTTTCACGGCTTCTTTCCTTTGCCTCATAAGCCAGTGCACCGAACTGCTTGGTGAGAGCGGCAAGGCATCCGTTATAGCCGAAAAGGTCTTCCTTCTCTTGTCCGACATAAGCGCCGAGACGGTTATTTACGAAAAATTCGATGTCGGGAAATTCGCTTAACGGCCTGTTTATCATTACTTCCTTGGGAAGGAATTTTGCAAGCTCATTTACGATCATATCGGGCTTATAGCTTTCAAAGCTCGTTGCGCTCATTTCGCCCGTTGAGACGTCAAAGAAGCAGATTGCCGCACTTTCGCCTATGCAGATGGCGCAGAGGTAGTTATTCTTTGAATCGTCAAGCTGGGTGTTGTCGATGACGGTACCCGGCGTTACGACGCGGACTATGTCGCGCTTGACGAGTCCCTTCGTCGTCGAAGGATCCTCCATCTGCTCGCAGACGACGACCTTATATCCCTTTGCTACAAGGCGGCCGATGTATATATCTGCCGAATGGAACGGCACGCCACACATCGGCGCGCGCTCACCGTCGCCGCAGGCACGGCCTGTCAGAGTGAGTTCAAGCTCACGTGATGCCGTTTTTGCATCCTCGAAGAACATTTCGTAGAAGTCTCCGAGACGGTAGAACAGAATTGAGTCCTGATAGCGTTTTTTTATTTCGAGGTATTGCTGCATCATTGGAGTCATAATGCGGTTCTCCTTGTGGGTTAGAATAGAGATATATAAGCGTTTTGCTGAATGGCTCCCCCTTTGGGGGAGCTCCGCCGATAGGCGGTGAGAGGGCAAAGTTTTCCGCGTGCCCTCTCCGTCGGCTTCGCCGACACCTCTCCCGGAGGGCGAGGCATTATACCAATTCGCCCGTCAGGCAATAGGTGTCGGCGGTGATTATCTTCACGTTTGCAAACGTTCCAATAAGGGAATCGTCGCCTTCAAAATGAACGAGGCGGTTTTTCTCGTTTCTGCCTGTCAGCATTTTTTCGTCGGTCTTGCTTCTGCCCTCAACGAGGACTCGCTCGATTTTACCAACGTATTCGTTATTCTTTTCGAGCGAGATGCGGTTTTGCGTTTCAAGCAGGCGTGCAAACCGCTCCTTTTTGACGGAATCGGGAACCTGCTCCATTTGCTCTGCGGGCGTGCCGCGGCGAATCGAATAGATAAACGAGAAGAAGGCGTCGTAACGCACCTTTTCGAGCATTGAAAGCGTATCCGAGAAGTCCTCCTCCGTTTCGGTCGGGAAGCCGACTATGATATCGGTCGAAAGAGCTATATCGGGGATTTTTTCCTTCATGTACTCGATGAGCGAAAGATAATTTTCCCGTCCGTAGTGGCGATTCATTTTGCTTAATATGGAATCAGAGCCTGACTGAAGCGGCAGGTGGAACTGCTTTACGATCTTCGGCTTACAGTCATCGCCGCAGTTTTCGGCAATTACGTCGATAAGCTTATGGCTTGCGTCCTTCGGGTGGCTCGTCATGAAGCGAATCCAATAATCGCCCTTGATCTTACAGATGTCACGCAGAAGCTCCGAAAAGCCGTAATCTTCATACAGCCCCTTGCCGTAGGAATTTACGTTCTGACCGAGCAGGGTTATCTCCTTACAGCCGTTTTTCACAAGCTCCTCTACTTCGGCA
The DNA here is from genome assembly GCA_045593985.1 of Eubacteriales bacterium. Lineage (GTDB taxonomy): Bacteria > Bacillota > Clostridia > Oscillospirales > CAG-272 > Colimorpha_A. Next base: position 21,635 of record JAZNXR010000033.1, on the reverse strand, counting down.
AGTATATTCTCTTTGCAGCGGCTTCGCTCACGTCCGCGAACGTAGGGAACTACACAGTAGGTGCAGAAATTGTTGCAGCCGTTCATAATGCTTACCCAGCCCTTGAAGCAGCTTTCCCTTTGTGTCGGCATTTTTTCAGCCACCGAATAGCTTTCGTCGGGATAGAATACTCTTTTGCGCTTGCGCATTGATTCGGCAAGGAAGAATGGAAATCTTTCGTGTGTACCCGTGCCGAAGAGGAAATCCACGTAGGGATATTTATTTTTTATATCGTTTAAGCGATGCTCCTGCGCCACCATACAGCCGCAAATTCCGATCTTGAGGTCGGGATTTTGCGCCTTCAGATGCTTGAGCTGACCTGTTATCGAGAGCGCCTTAAGCTCGGCGTGCTCACGGACTGCACAGGTGTTATAAAGAATCAGCGACGCTTTTTCTTCGCAGTCGACCTTTTCATAGCCCATAAGGCAAGCCATTCCCATATATCTTTCGCTCTCGGCTTCGTTTTGCTGACAGCCGAATGTACGTATGAAAACGCCCGGGCGAGTGCCGTGCCGTTCGCAGTACGAATCGGTCATTTTTTTGACGTATTTGACGTCGGGAGATGACGGATCAAATTCGGTTCTATATATCATAAGGTATACTTTCCCATAATAATTAGTTTATTATATAATTATATAATAAAAACCGACAGTTGTCAACAAAATGCACCTATTGACACGCCGTTTTTATTTTGGTATAATTTTCGGGTAATTAATTTGAATTAAGGATGTATAATATGTCGCTCTGGGCTGTATTTATTATCGGGCTTTCTCTGTCAATGGATGCATTTTCCGCTGCGGTCTGCAAAGGATTGGCTTTGTGCAAGGTCAAGCTTTCGCAGGCACTCACAGTCGGTCTTTATTTCGGCTTTTTCCAGGCACTTATGCCGCTTATCGGTTATTTTCTTGCATCAACGATTGCGGGAAAAATCGCGGGTTATTCTCACTACGTCGCTTTTGTGCTTCTCGCCCTTATCGGCGCAAATATGATAAGAGAATCCATAAAGGGTGATGAAGAAACCTGCACGATGTCGCTGTCATTCAAAGAAATGGTACCGATCGCGATTGCAACGAGCATTGACGCATTGGCTACCGGGGTAACGTTCGCCACTGAGGGGGCAGAAATATTTTCGTCGATTGCGATCGTTGGCGTGACGACCTTTGTTCTGTCTGCCGTTGGTACGGCTCTCGGCGCATTCGTCGGATCGAGATTCCGCAAGGCGGCAACCATAGCGGGTGGCTCGGTGCTGATTCTGATGGGAGTAAAGATTCTCCTTAAGGGGTTGGGGGTAATATAAAGGGCCAAAAGCTTTTTGTAGGGGGCGACGTCCTCGACGCCCCGTTTAAAAAGTAATGCATCTATAATGATATATAAAAAATTATCGTCATTAACAGAGTGTTGATTGTATGAGAATATTATCGTGGCATTGCGGGGCGTCGAGGACGTCGCCCCCTACAATGTTACGATTCTCTCTAACGTGCAAACAGTTTTATTGCTTAATCAAAAAAGGATGCCCGAGGGCATCCTTTTTTCTTATTTAGCTGCTTTTTCGATTGCGGCATTTACCTTTTCACGGAGGTTTACGTAGTAGCTCTGTTCAAGAGGACAGTAGTTGAATGCAAGCTCCTTCGTCAGGTCTTCCTCGACGAGCTTCATTGTTTCTTCCTTGCCGATAAGGGAGGAGAGAAGCTGAAGCGCACGGAGGTCGGTCAGTGCATCGACGAACTGTGCCTGATGAAGTGTGCGGTAAGGCACGCCGTGCGGGCCGGGATAAACCAGGAACGCATCGCCTGCAGGCGCGAAATACTCGCCGCAGGTCTCGGAGAAGGGATTTATCGGGTAGTTTGAATACTGGCAGTTATAGAAGTTGAAGCCCCACTGGAGGAAGCCGACGATGTCGAATTTGAACATCTGAACGCCTATCGCTCTCGTTCTCGTTCCCGGCATTGAGAGGAAACGGTTTGAGGTCTCCCAGTCCTGGCTTACGCAGTAGTATACCCAGAGGTTAGGCACCTTATTTTCGAGGAAGGGGGCGATGTGATCCGATGCGGGGATCGGATTCTTGACTGCGCCCATTTCGTAGAACTTATAGTCGGAAAGGGCGTCTATCTGGTGGTATTCTCCGATAATATCCCAGATCGCTTCCTTTGCCTTGAGGTAGGATTCAAGATGCTCGCCGTACGGCTCGTCGGAGATATGGAAGTAGAGCATATCGTTTATGCCGAGCTTCTTTGCGTGGGCAACGAGGTCGGTAAGGAATGCGCGAATAAAGGTCGTATATTCCTCGCTGTGAGAATCTGTATCCCAGCCGAAGATCTTCTTTTCCTCGCCGTTTACGTTTGCGATTATCTTCGGTGCGTGGTGACAGCCCCACTGCGTGAAGAGGTGGGAAATTTCAAAATATTCAAAGCCAAGCTCGAGGCAGAGCTTAACCCATCTGTCAAAGCGCTCGTAGCCGAACTCATAGCCGTTATCGGTTACGGTAACGTCGACGAGCTGGCAGGTCATTCTCTCGCCGCCGATCTCGGTATCAAGCGGAGGGGTAAAGACGGGGGTGAGGATCATATTTACGCCCGTTTCTCTTGCTTCGTAAAGGAAATTACGAAGGATGCTCCAGTATTTTTCGCTGAACATTTCTGTCTCATAATACTGGCAGAGGCCGTCGTTATGGAACCATTCGGTATGGATAAGGCTCTGCTTCGGAAGAAGCGCGTCGATGACCTTTATCGGCATCGTTGCTTCGACCAGACAGTTTTCGCCCTCGTATGCTCGGAAGGTGACATAATGATCGCCTGCGGGAATACCGTCCTTGTTTTCTACGATAACGTAGAGAGCGCGAAGCTCGTCTTTGTGGAAGATGAATTTATACTGCTCCTCTACGGGACGGAGAAGGTCGGGATAAAGGCCTGCCTTATCACGGAGATAACCGTCCATCGGAAGGTCGGGGCGCTTCGGGTAGGTTACGGGAACCTGCTCTACACGGTATACCTTTACGTATTCCTTTATATCGGATTCGATTTCAAGACGAGTAAAGAACGTATGCCAGTCCATCTCGCTTCCCCAGTATGCAAGCTGGAAGGAGAGACGTTCATTTTTTAGCATTGAAAGCTTTTCTATACCGTACTTTTCGTCCGGATTATCATCAATAAAGCACTTTTCGGTTGAAGGCAAAAATTTGAAGTTATATTTCATAGTAGGACGCTCCTTATGTTAATATCTCGATTATATCACACCGAAAATGGATAGTCAATAGATTATTTGCCTTTTGTTACGCAGACATCGGCTTTAAATAAAGCAAAAAGCGAGCGTGCGCTCGCTTTTTAGTGACACTGTTTATTGCAGCTGTCCGAATAGGGGCAGCCGATACATTTTTTGCCTTTTTTCTTCTGTTTGATTATGTAGACCGACACGCCGACTATAATAACGGCGAGAACTGAAATTACGATAATATCTATCATGCCTTTTTCCTTGCCTTAACTATGAGTGCGGTAATAATGCCTGCAAAAGCTGCGACAGCGCATCCGCCGATTATAGCGGGAACGACGGCGAGCGATGCAGGGGAAACGATGAGCGTTCCAACGGTATAAACGAGGTAGCCGACCGTATATCCGACTGCAAGCTGAAGTCCGATACCGCCCCAGAGCCATTTTGCGCTCTTCATTTCGGAGTTCATCGCTCCGATTGCTGCGAAGCAAGGCGGTGTAAAGAGGTTGAACATAAGGTATGCAAGTGCTGCGACCTTGCTGATCGCAATAATACCTGCGACCTCTGCGCCCGCACCCTCAAGCATTGCAAGCTCGTCGGTGTCGATGAGATTTTCAAGTCCCACGAAGCAGACCGCGAGGGTTCCTACCACGTTTTCCTTGGCGATAAAGCCTGTAACGGCTGCTGCCGCAAGCTGCCACGAAAGCACGCCCACGATCGGAACGAGAACATAGGCGAACGGTCCGCCGATAGATGCGAGGATTGAGTCATTTGCGTTCTCTGCGACCTTGAATGACCAAGTGAAGGTCTGCATTATCTGTACTGCGGTGTTGCAAAGCAGGATGATAGTCGCTGCCTTTACGATGAACGCCCAGCCACGCTGACACATACTCTTAACTGCGCCCCAAAGCGAAGGAGCTTTATATTCGGGAAGCTCGATTATGAAGAAGGACTTCTTTTTCTTGTTGCCCGTGATAGCGTTTATAATGAGTGCGGAAAAGAATATTATTACGATTCCCGCAAAATACATAAGAGGACCAACCCACGATGCATCCTTAAAGAAGGCGCCTGCAAAGAGAGCAATAACGGGGAGCTTTGCTCCGCAGGGCATAAAGGGTGCGATCATTGCGGTCGCACGGCGTTCTCTTTCGTCTCTTATCGTGCGGCAAGCCATAACGCCGGGAATCGCACAGCCCGTTCCGATAACGAAGGGAATGACCGATTTTCCGCTGAGGCCTACCTTTTTGAAGATCGGATCAAGCACGACCGAAACTCTTGCCATATAACCGCAATCCTCAAGAAGCGCAATGAGGAAATACATTATCATTACGAGAGGAAGAAATCCGACTACGGCGATAACTCCGCCGACAACTCCGTTTACGAGCAGCTCGTAGAGGATAGGAGCAACGTCATGCCTGAGCATAAGGTCGCCGAGCGCGTCCTGTCCCTTTTCAAGAAGTCCGACGAGCCAATCTGCAAGCCATACGCCGGGGCCTGCCTGAGAGATCCAGAAAACGGCGAACATTACGACTGCAAAAATCGGGATCCCGAGCCATTTATTGGTAAGAACAGCGTCGATCTTATCCTGATAGTTCTTGTTTTTCGTAAGCGTTTTTCTGCTTTCGACTTCCTTGACTATCGCATTTACGAACTTATAGCGGCGCTTATCCTCTTCCTCGGAGGACGCCTTGTCGGTTGCATTTGTGCCTACGTAAGGTGCGGTCTGTCCCTTGCCAACCGAAGCGACTGCGGCGGAAACAACCTCTTTAAGTCCCTCGCCCGTTGTCGAAACGGTTTCAATTACAGGGCATCCGAGCTTTTCGCTCAGCTTAGGTGCATTTATCTTATTGTGCTTTTTCTTATTAGCATCGGTCTTATTGAGCGCAACGACTACTGGAATTCCAAGCTCAAGAAGCTGCGTTGTGAAAAAGAGGCTTCTACTCAGATTCGTAGCGTCAACGATATTGATTATCGCATCGGGGTTTTCGTTCTTAACGTACTCGCTCGTTACCGATTCCTCGCTCGTAAAGGGCGACATCGAATATGCGCCCGGAAGGTCGACTACGATGACGTTTTCTCCGTAGCTTCCCTTTACCTCGTGCTCCTTCTTATCGACCGTGACTCCCGCCCAGTTTCCGACCTTTTCGCTTCTGCCTGTCAAGGCATTATACATCGTGGTCTTTCCGCTGTTCGGATTTCCTGCTAATGCTATTCTCATCTATTTTACTCCTGTTCGGATAATTTAACTGTTTTATTCAGTTAGCCATTGCTAACCGACAAGCGAAATAATCAGCAGAGCGCTGCTCTGCTTTTTAAATTATGATCGCATCGGCAAGCTGGGGATCTATATTGTATCTACCGTCCTTGATCGAGACCGTAAGTCCGCTTTTGCGACGGGAGATCACCGTTATCGGTTCGCCTTCGTAACAACCGAGCGTAAAAAGGAATGCATTAAGCTCCTCATCGTCGGTTTCGATAGCTTTTACGATATATTCAATTCCCTCTTCTGCCTGTCTGAGTGTCATTTTTTGCTCCTTATTGACGTTTTACGTCAGTTAGCATCCGCTAACCGTGGTATATTTTATCACTTCGTTTCGCCTTTGTCAAGGGGTTTTTTATATTTTTATTGCAAAAAATTTTCTTTTATGCTATGATAGAGGAAGAACGGCATATTAAGGAGAGTTTTTTATGAAGCTGCAAGAATCTGCCGAGATGTATCTCGAAACAATATATATCCTATCCCAAAAGGGCGCAGTACGAAGCATCGACGTTGCCGAGGAGATGGGTTACAGCAAGCCGAGCGTCAGCCGAGCTGTCGGTCTCCTCAAAAATGGCGGTTACCTGACTGTTGACGTGAACGGCGGCCTGATCCTTACAGAGATGGGTGAGGAAAGGGCAAAAAGTGTCTTTGAGCGCCACACCGTCCTTACCGAGTTTCTGATCGGGCTTGGTGTCAACGCCGAGGTCGCATCTGACGATGCCTGCAAGATCGAGCACGTGATCAGCCCCGAAACGCTTGATGCGATAAAGAAATTCACCGAGAGCAACCGATGATCGAAAAGAAATATATTTGAAACAGACGGAGTGATCCGTCTGTTTTTTGTCGCGGAGTTATATCAATCGCTCTGTCAGCAAATTTTAGTAATATCTGCTACGAATTGTAGGGGGCGACGTCCTCGACGCCCCTTATAAAACAGATGTTACATTCCTTTGGAACACCTCATCCGTCAACCTTCGGTTGACACCTTCCCCAAGGGGAAGGCAAGACAGCGTGGCGAAGCTTTGACACGTTATTATGGCTCCCCCTTTGGGGGAGCTGTCGATGAAATCGACTGAGAGGGCGTAGGGGCTGGCGCCCACGACAGCCCGTATAAAAGCGGTGTTGCATTCCTTCGGAAACGGGAGGAGCAAGCCCCTCCCCTACGAAGGTATATTGAACGTCGATTTGTAGGGACAGGCGTCCTCGACTGTCCGCACCAAAACGATGTTACATTCCTTTGTAACGGGGCGTCGAGGACGTCGCCCCCTACACCCTCTCCGTCAACCTACGGTTGACACCTCTCCCGGAGGGCGAGGCAAGAGGGAGTCTCGATGCTTTGCCGCGTTGTTGTGGGCCCCCGCCCTACAAACAACGTTTCGAGCTTCCCCCTACATACCTGTTCTAACCTATTTCTTATTTATTATCTATTCTTTATTCTCTATTATCTAAAAAGCTCCGCAGAAGCGGAGCTTTTCCCATTATGCCATTTCCCAGAATCTCTTGATGTTCGAAAGTCCCATCTTGATTCCGACGAGATTATCCTCGGTTCCCTCAAACTCGAGAGATATGAAACCGTCATAGCCCTTTCTCTTGAGCATCGCAAGGCTCTGTGCGATCTTTGCTTCGCCGTGGCCAACGATGGTGCCGCGGAGATAATTTCCTGCTCTCGTTGTAAACCAGCCCTCGCCGGGGTTGATCTCGGTTCCCTTCTTATAAAGGAAGTCCTTGCAGTGAACGTGGAACGCATAAGGCGCGAGGCGCGATGCCGAAAGAGTCGGATCCTCGTCTGCACACATAAAGTTTCCAAGGTCAAGGAGAACGCCGAAGTTATCGTTACCGACTGCGTCGATAAGGGAAGCAACTCTGTCTGCGTCCTGCGAGAAGTAGCCGTGATTCTCGGTCATCGTCTTGATGCCGAGCTTCTCCGCGTACTCGGTTATCTGCGTACATTTCTCCTTAAGCTCGGGAATCAGGCAAGCGTAGCCGATGCCGTTCTTCTTTCCCTTGCGGCCACTTGTAATATCGTGGCGGAGCATCTTTACACCGAGAAGCGCAGCCTTGTCGATAAGACCGCAAACACGCTCTACTTCGCCCTCTTTATTGATAAGGTCTGCGCCGACGCAAAGCGCAACGGTCTCAAGTCCCTTATTTCTTGCGTACTGACCGACCTTTTTGATCTCCTCGTCGGGCCATTTTATCCAATAGTCCTCGTCGATAAATTCGATACCGTCGAAGCCCATTTCGGCCGCCTTGTCGATGATACCGAAGATGCCGAGTGAATTTTCTTCTCTGTAATCGCCGAAGCTATAAGCACTTACACTGAATTTCATAAAGCTCTCCTTATCTTGTGATCTCTACGGAGCGTCCTGTTTCAGCGGACTCGTAGATCGCATCAATTATTCTCATAAGCTCGACTCCGTCCTCTGCCGTTGCGATGCAGGGAGCGTCGCCGTTTACGGCGTCAACGAAGCCCTTGATCTCTCTTTCGAAAAGTCCGTTAAATTCAAGCGCAATGCTGTCGCACGGCTTGACGTTTACGAATCTGCCTGCGATCTGAGTGAAAAGCTCAAGATCGGGATTGATGGTACAGCCGGCATTCGTGCCGAAAAGCTCAATGTTTCCGACATCCTTCTTAATATTAAGGTTGAAGCTTGCCTCAACGGACACGGTAAAGCCGTTATCGAATCTGATAAGTGCGGTAGTGAAATCCTCTACCGTATAGGGATCGTCGTTGCCTTCGACCTGCCATTCCTTCTTGCCGCTTGCACGGTCGGGGCCGAGGTTATTAAAGGTTGCGCCATATGCAGAGACCGCCTTAGGCGAACCTGCAAGGTAACGCACGAGGTCTATAACGTGAACTCCGAGGTCTATAAGAGGACCGCCTCCCGAACGGGACTTGTCTCCGAACCAACCGCCGGGACAGCCCGAACGGCGAAGATAGGTCGCCTTCGCATAGTAAATATCTCCAAAGGTGCCTGCCGAGATATACTCCTTGAGCGCATCGGCATCGTTACCGAAGCGGCGTACGAAACCGATCTGAAGAAGCTTTCCCGTCTCCTTGGATACCTCGAGCATTTCGAGAGCTTCCTCGGTGTTCATAGCCATGGGCTTCTCGCATATAACATTTGCGCCTCCGCGAAGTGCGGCAATGGTAGCGTCCTTATGCACAGAGTTCCATGTGCAGACGCTGACTGCATCGAGGTCCTCCTTTGCCATCATTTCGTTAAAATCGGTATACTTATTCGGAATGTCGTACTGCTTGCAATATTCGGTGAGCTTTTTTTCATCAATATCGCAAGCTGCGACGACCTCAACCTCGTCACTAAGTGCCTTATAGCCCGCCATGTGGCTATGGCTGATGTTGCCTGTTCCGATTATTCCTACTCTTAATTTCTTGCCCATTTCAAATTTCCGCCCTTCAGTTTTTTGCAATAATATCACGAAGGAAGTCTGCAGCACATGCGATATCTGCCGCAGGATCGTCTCCGCATTCACGCTCGATCGTGAGGAAGCCCTTATATCCGATCTCCTCAAGCGCCTTCAGGTATGCAGGGAAATCGACTCCGCCACGTCCGAGAGGCTCTTCGCTGAAGCAGTCGATATTTGCCATATCCTCGGGCATGGGAGTTACGCCGTAGATTATTTCGGGATCACGGTCGACGAGCTTGATGCCGTCCTTTGCGTGAGTATGAACGATATATTTCTTGAGGTTATGTACCGCCTGAACGGGATCGTCACCCGTTACCATTACGAGATTTGCAGGATCAAGGTTGACGGCAACTCCCGTCGAATCGAGAGTGTCGAGGAACGCCTTGAGGGTTGCGGAGGTCTCGGGGCCGGTCTCGATAGCGAAGTGTGCGTCGATGCTGTCCGCATAGCGGCTGAGCTCGTAGCACGCCTCTTGCATTACCTTATATCTATCGTGATTCGGATCGGAGGGAACTACGCCGATATGTGTCGTTACGATATCCGTTCCAAGCTCCTTTGCGAGATCTATGATTCTCTTTGATTTTTCGATAAGCTCGGGGTTCATTTCGGCATTTCCGAAGCCGTGACCAAGGTCGCCGCAGAGCGCCGAAATAACGAGTCCGTTCGATCGCACCATATCGTTCATTTCAGCAATTTTTGCGGGTGTCATATTATCGGGAGAATGCTCGCCGTAGGTAGAATACATCTGAAAGCCCGCCGCACCGATTTTAACCGCTTTTGCTATTGCGTCCTTGATCGGAAGTCGGAAGGAGTCTATCATTACGCCTATAGGAAAATTGTACATAAGTGTACCTCCTGTATTGTTTTTACATATTCATCATACAAGAAACGCTGACGTTTGTCAATAATCTATTTTGCAGCTTATGTGGTTTATTTTGCTGTTTTTGCTCCGCGCGCGACATTGATGATTTCTGTTTCAAAAATCACGAACAAATGTTTGATTTTGTATTGACAAGGAACATTTGTTCGTGTTATAATCAAAGCAAAGAAGGGGGGTGGCGTCTTGGAGCGAACGATTCTGCACTGTGATATGAATAATTTTTTTGCTTCGGTTGAGTGTCGGAAGGATCCTCGGCTTTTTTCTCTGCCCGTTGCGGTTTGCGGAAGCGTTGAGGAGCGACACGGAATAGTGCTTGCGAAAAACTACGTTGCAAAAAAATACGGCATCAAAACGGGGGAGCCTGTTTTTGCGGCGAAAAACAAATGTCCTTCCCTCATTACCGTCGAGCCTCATTATGACGAATATATATATTTTTCCAAGATGGCGAAGGAGATTTATTTATCCTATACCGATCTCGTCGAGCCGTTTGGCGCAGACGAATGTTGGCTTGACGTGACGGGAAGCTACGCTCTTTTCGGGGACGGCGAAAGGATCGCAAACGAGATTCGCGAGCGAATAAAGCGTGAGCTGGGGCTGACGATCTCGGTCGGTGTTTCATTTAACAAGACCTTTGCGAAGCTCGGCTCCGATATGAAGAAGCCTGATGCCGTGACGGTCATTCCGAAGGACGGCTTTAAGGAGAAAATCTGGGAGCTTGCTGCAAACGAGCTTATCGGAATCGGCCCTGCGACCGCAGCCACCCTTGCGCGCTTCGGAATTCACACGATCGGGCAGCTTGCAAGGGCTTATCCGCCGATGCTTAAAAATGCGCTCGGCAAAAACGGTATAAAGCTGATTGAAATTGCGAACGGCAGAGACGAGTCGCCTGTTGTTTCAGAGGAAAATGCCGAGCCGATAAAAAGCATGAGCCACGGCACGACAACAGCTCGTGATCTATGCACGTACGATGAGGTCAAAACCGTTGTTCTCGCACTTTGCGAGGAGCTTGGACATCGGCTTCTGGCGCTTAAAATCAAGGCTCGCACCGTCAGCATTTCGCTTCGTGATTGCAAGCTTATGACACGGCAATATCAATGCCGTCTCGATATGCCGACAGACAGCTATTCCGTCATTGCAAGGCGTGCTTTTGAGCTTGTGACGGAGAAGCATAATTTTGTGCTTCCGCTTCGGTCGGTTTCGGTTGGGGTTGGGGATTTTGTTTCGTCGGATTCGCCTTGTCAGATAGATTTTTTTACCGATCCCAATGATACGATTCTCCGCGAGACGCTTGACCGTGTGATGAACAGCATTAATACACGGTTTGGCAAGGAGAAAATTCGATACGGGCTGCTTTATGCATCGTCACTTTCGGACGTCGGCGAGGGGTTTGGGTTTGGAAAGATAAACCAAATGTCAACGGATGCGGCAACCGTTTGTTAAGAAGATGATATTGTGGTACAAAGAGCCCGGCGTTTTCAAAGGAAGGTAACATCGGTTTTATGCGGGCTGTCGTGGGCGCCAGCCCCTACCGCGCAAATTTCAAACGCTTCTCGGTAGGGGGCGGCGCCTTCGACGCCCCGTTCCAAGGGAATGTAACACCGCTTTTATGCGGCGGGAGCAAGCCCCCGCCCTACGAACAACGTGGCGAAGCATTGGGATGTTGTTTAGCCTTCCCCTTGGGGAAGGTGGCATTTGCGAAGCAAATGACGGATGAGGTGTTCCGAGGGAATGTAACATCGTTTTGGCGCGGACAGTCGAGGTAAGGGGTTCCACGAAACGAGCTTGTCGAGTTTTGGGGGTTCCCGAGGCGCCTGTCCCTACAAACAACGTCTCGAAGATTCGCCACGCCATCTTGCCTTCCCCTCAGGGGAAGGTGTCGGCGAAGCCGACGGATGAGGTGTAGGCGGCTACGCCGCCGTTTCCAAAGGAATGTAACCTCCTTTTTCGCGGCGGGAGCAAGCCCCCGCCCTACGAACAACGTTTCAAGGATTCCCGTACATACCGGTTCTAATCTATTTATTATCTATTATCTATTCTTTATTCTCTATTATCTAAAAAAGCTCCACCTTGTGGAGCTTTTTATTATTTTATTATTCCCTTATATTCGGCTTTTACCTTTTCGTAGCTTTCGAGATTTCCTATATCGTAGCGCTTGCCGGGCATTTCCATTGCGTAAACCTTGCTGTTCTTGCAGAGCCAGGCGATAAAGCTTCCCGGAGCGTCAACGCCGCAGCCTGCATCGATAGCGTGTGAGATAAGCTTTGCATCCTCGCGCGAATAGTAGTAGAATGGCGGGCAACACCAATTCGTTGCCGGCTCGGGCGATTTTTCTGTCATGTTCGTGACGAGATCGTCGCTATCGACCGTAACTACACCGCATTTAAGGAGCTTATTTCGATCGCCCTCAAAATAGCGCATCACGCATGATGCGTCCTTGCTTTCAGCATAGGAAATAAAGCGTGTCAAGCTGAAATCAAGAACGTTATCGCCCGCGATAACGAGCATATCGTCATCAATATTCAGCTTTTCGATAGCGAAAAGGATATCCTTTACTGCACCAAGACGGGTTTCATTTGTACTCGTGCCATCGTCAACGACGGTAATTTTCTGCGTTTTCGTCTTTGCCCAATTTTCAAAATGATGCGCATATTTGTGATTTGAAATCACAACGTATTCGTCCACCATGCCGATGCCGTCGATATCGTCAACGAGCCAATCGAGGATCGTTTTATCTCCGACCTTTAATAGCGGCTTCGGGAAATTTTCCGTCAAGGGATAAAGCCTTGTCGCATAGCCTGCTGCAAGTATCAAGCATTTCATAGTTTTACTCCGTCTGCGCTTTCGCAAATGTGGAATGAATATTTACCCCTCAGGTGTGGGAATGCTTCAAGATATTTTTCGCTTACCGTTTTTACGATGCTTTCCTCGTAATCGGGATCAATTATCGCAAGGCAGCAGCCCTTGAAGCCTGCTCCCGAAAATCTGCCGCCATATATGCCGTCGGTCTGTCGCATTATTTCGTAAAGCTTTACAAGCTCGGGCGAGCCTGTTTCCCAATTGTATATTGAGCTGTGTCCGCTTTCAAAGGAGAGGCGGCCGTATTCCTCGATATCTCCCCTTCTCCACGCTTCTGCGCCTTTTTCGACACGCTCGAACTCGGTATACCAATGCTCCGCGCGGCGTCTCCAGTTTTCGGGGAGCAGGCGCTTATAGGTTTCGTACACCTCTCTCGGAACGTCACGGAGGTTGGTTTCCTCAAACTTTCCGTATTCCATTCCTGCATACGCCTTTAAGGCATACGCCGCACTTCTGCATTCGTCAACTCGCATATTGAACGCAGAGCCTGCAAGGCTTCTTTCAATGCCGCTGAAGAATATTGCGAATTTATAGGGCTTCATTTTACTTGGCGCAGGGATAAGCTCGTAGCTGTCGTCCTTCGTATCAAGATAAAGAAGGTGGTCTTTTTTGCAGTAGACCTCGCAGGACTGATCGAGCTTTCCGCAGGCAACGCCGACGTATTTATTCTCCGCCTCCTTCGCTATTGTGATGAGCTCGGGCGGCGAAAGAGTTATTCCGTTCATTTGACAAAGAGCCGACAAAAAGGTGATTATCACCGCCGCAGATGAGGAAAGCCCTCCTATCGGAAGCTCGCCGTCAATAACGGCGCAAAGTCCTGTGCGCAAAGGGTATCTTGAGGCGAACGCAATGGTTGCGCCGCGAAGGTGGTCTGCCCAGTCGCCCTCCGGTCTATCCGGTGTTGACAAAACGTGCCACTGCGCACGCTTATCAAACTGAAGCGACTGTATTTCAATTACTCCGTTTTGCTTCGCACCGTAGGCAATATGAACGCCCTTATCGATAGCAAAGCCGGTTATTTTTCCGAGCTGATGGTCGGAATGCGCTCCGATCGGGCAAACACGGTAGGGCGTGAATGCGGTATGCTGCGGTGGCTTTTTATAGATTTGTTCGAATCTCTCGTATGCACTCATACTCTTTTTTCTCTTTAATCTCTGAAATAAATGTCTCTTGTATAGACCTTATCGATAACGTCGGCTATTTCCTCGTTATATCGGTTTGCCAGAATGACGTCGGAAATCCTCTTAAACTCATCAATATCACGGATAACACGGCTGTTGAAGAAGCTGTTTTCCTTCATTGTCGGCTCGTAGATAACGACCTCGATGCCTTTTGCTTTTATGCGCTTCATTACGCCCTGTATCGACGACTGACGGAAATTGTCGCTTCCCGACTTCATCGTAAGACGGTAAATGCCGACAACGCTCGGGCGTCTTGCTATGATCTGATCGGCAATAAAATCCTTTCTCGTTCCGTTTGCGGCGACAATTGCGGATATTATATTCTGCGGCACGTCGTTGTAGTTTGCCAAAAGCTGCTTCGTGTCCTTCGGCAGGCAGTAGCCTCCGTAGCCGAAGGAGGGGTTGTTATAATACAAGCCTATGCGAGGATCAAGTCCGACGCCCTCGATAATGGCTTTTGCATCAAGGCCGCGAACTGCGGCATAGGTATCAAGCTCGTTAAAGTAGGCAACTCGCAGGGCAAGATAGGTGTTTGCGAAGAGCTTTACCGCCTCTGCCTCGGTCGGATTCATATAACGAACCTCGATATTTTCCTTGATTGCGCCCTCCGAAAGCAGGCGCGCAAAGGTCTTTGCCGCGTTTTCAAGTCGCTCGTTGCCCAACGGGACACCGACGATTATTCGGCTTGGATAAAGGTTATCGTAAAGCGCTTTGCCCTCGCGCAAAAATTCGGGGCTGAAAAGGATGCCTTCGCAGGAAAGCTCCCTTCTTATCTTCTCGGTAAAGCCAACGGGGACTGTCGATTTTATTATCATGACCGCATCGGGATTCACCGCCTTGACCTGCTTAATGACGGCCTCAACGGAGGATGTGTCAAAATAATTCTTGTTAGGATCGTAGTTTGTCGGAGTCGATATTATGACAAGCTCCGCATCACGGTAGGCGCTATCTCCGTCTGTCGTTGCGACGAGGTTGAGCTTTTTCGTTTTGAGATATTCCTCGATCTCCTTATCAACTATCGGCGAAACGCCGCTGTTTATCATTTCGACCTTTTCGGGAATGATGTCAACCGCCGTTACCTCGTTGCTTTGCGCCAAAAGAACAGCCATGGATAGTCCTACGTATCCGGTTCCTGCAACTGCTATTTTCATACTTTTTTCCTTTCTATCGCATTATATAGCATCGCGCGTCCCGTCCCTACGAGTGCTTCTCCATGGCAACATGATCGCAAACGATATTTATTCTTTACAGTAAAATTCGTAATACCACTCGGCAAAGGAGCGAAGTCCGTCACGAAGCGACGTCGACGGCTTGAAGCCGAAATCTCTTTCGAGTGCGGAGGTGTCCGCATAGGTTATCGGAACATCGCCCGCCTGCATGGGAACAAGCTTTTTGTGTGCCTCAAAATCGTAGTCGGCAGGCAAAACCTTTGCTCTTATCAGCTCCTCCTGCAGAATCGTCACGAAATCAAGCAGATTTTCGGGGTTGTTGTTTCCGATGTTGTAGACCGCATAAGGCGGAAGCGGCAGTCCGTCCTCTCCCGTTGCCTTTTCGGGTGCGTGCTGCATAACACGTTTTATGCCCTCGACTATATCGTCAACGTATGTGAAGTCGCGCTTGCAGTTGCCGTAGTTGAATATCTCGATGGTCTCGCCGCGGCGAAGCTTGTTCGTAAATCCGAAATAAGCCATGTCGGGGCGTCCTGCAGGGCCGTAAACAGTGAAGAAACGAAGCCCTGTCGAGGGAATATTGTATAGCTTCGAGTAGGCGTGAGCCATAAGCTCGTTGCTCTTTTTCGTTGCCGCATAAAGCGATATGGGGTTGTCCACCTTGTCGTCGGTGCTGTACGGAATCTTTTTGTTGACACCGTAAACCGATGACGACGATGCATATACGAGATGCTCAACGGGATTTTCCGTTTCCATCGTCGCACGGCAGGCTTCAAGAATATTGTAGAAACCGATGATGTTCGACTCGATATACACGTCGGGATTTGTGATCGAATAGCGGACTCCCGCCTGTGCGGCAAGGTTTACTACGATATCAAACTTGTATTTTTTGAAAAGCTCGTCGACAAGCGCGCGGTCGGCAAGGTTGCCCTCGATAAATTCCCACTCACATTCGGGTTGCTCCGATGCGAGCTTTTCAAGCTCTGTCAAACGGTATTCCTTTATCGATACATCATAATAGTCGTTCATATTGTCAAGTCCGACTACCTTCACGCCCTCTGCGGTGCGCAAAAGCTCCATTGCCAAATTGGAGCCGATAAATCCCGCCGCGCCCGTGACGAGGACGGTTTTGTTTGTCAAGTTTACGTTTGGAATTAACATACTAACCTCTTATTTGCTTTTTTTCAATGCGTCTCTAAGTTGGGTGGAGCTGGTTCCTTGGGTGTACGGGAAATAAACAATCTCAACACCCTTGTCCTTAAAGTACTCCTCATACCTTAAAAATCTTTCGGTCCCCTTGTAGTCACTTCCCACGAACAGTTTATCAAAGTGTATTGCATCGTAAGCATCGGAATCTTCGGTAAACGACTCCATGACTTCGTCTACATAACGCACGCTCTCAACAATTTGACAGCGCTCCTCAAACGGGATAAACGTCTCTTTTCCCTTCCAGGCGCCGCTCTTGTGTACGCCGACGATCAAATAATCGCATTGCTCCTTGGCACGACGCAGTAAATTCAAATGACCTACATGAAACAAATCGAAGGTTCCGCTAAGATATCCTACAACAATTTGCGGCTTAGTTGACAATCTTGCGTTTTTCAGCTTATAGTCATAGCTTTCCAGTCCATACTGCAAGGGATCGTTACGGTAACGCTCCAAGACGCGCTTATAAACGCCTTCGTAAGAAGGAATATAGAGAGTGCATCTTAAATACATCTTCTGTATTATATCTTCAGCCATCTCGAACACTTGGCTCAAATCATTCCCATTACCGTTAAAATTGGTCCCCTTTATTGCGCCGGGGGATACATCCAGTATTCGGTTTTCATAGCCGTCATGAGACAGCTCGATATTTATATTTTCAATAAAGCTGCACAATCCGAACTTGCTTGCTCCATACACCGAAAAAAGCGGAGATGCAACATGCCCCGCAATGCTGCCCATTACCGCGCAATAAAAAGGCTCGTGACTATGTATTTTCCCATAGTACTTCTTTATTACACGAATTGCACCCAGCATGTTACACTTAACAATTTTATCAATTTCGGTTTCAGTTAAATTTTCAAAAGGAGCTACACGGCCAAACCCCGCCGTGATAATCAAACAGTCAATGTCCTGTACCGTATCAAAATAATCGAACTTATCCTGTGTCAGATCCATGCGGTAAAATGAGGTGTTTTTATCGTAGATCTCGCGCATTTCATCCGGAATATCCCGGTTTCGCACAGAATCCTTTCCGACTATATACACGTGTTCCACACCTTGTTTGAGCATGCTCAACACCATAGCCAGGCCGATGCCGCTGTTTCCTCCGACGACCAATGCATTGTGCATATTAATAACAATCTCCTACTTCGTCCATTCAATAATTCCAGTTGCTATGTTTTCTGATGATTTCCCGGTTTCGCATTCTCCGAAGAAACTCAAAGCTGCCGTTTTTTTCTGCCAATCTTTTTGTTTTTTGTAGCTACAATTCCCTTCAAAACAAGGCCCCAAAGCTTATCCGTTGCATATTTGAACGGGAACACGAGTGCAAGCGTTACGACCAGGCAAACGACAAAATACAAATATAAGCTGATTTTATCCAGGCCAAGGTGCTTAAACAGAATCATCGGTATTCGTTGAAGAATATACAGCTCAAAAAGATGCTTTCCGCACCATACGAGAGCCTTGTTTTTAAATGTCACCCTCATGGTAATCAGCACGACAGTCACGGCAAAAAGCAAATTAACCGCGAAAACAAATATCGCTTTAGCGCTAATTATTTTCAGCGCAACAGTAGCTCCCATACAAAGTAGCGTTAAGCACACCCATGCGACATTGTTTGATAATATTCTCTCAGCTTTTTCTTTGTAGCATGAATAAAACATACCCAAAACATAGCAAAGAGCAGTGTCTACCCAGAACAGCGGCTTGATATGAAAAACAAGATTTCCAAGAATCAAAGCCGAAGTAAGGAACAGGGTGATTAGAAGAGGTACAATGTATTTTTTGCCCGACAAGAAACGAAACGATACGTAAGTCAGCAAATACAGCACAACCACGACGAAAATGTACCAATTTGAGTTTCCCAGTGACTCCCATCCAACGACAGAAAGAAGTACGGTGGGCAAAGAGAATTTTTCTCCCAGGCAAGCGCCCAAAATCCCAAAAACGAGAACGGCACAGCTAAACTTAAACAGCGTTGCCAGTACTCGCTTTAACGGAATGGCCTTAATGTAATCCACGCCTTTTTTGCGAATCGATTCCATAATCCCATAGCCCGAATAGAACAAAAACATTGTCACCATAGTCTGCGAGAAGACCGCAGTTATAGTTTTGACTACGGAATCGTAGGAATGGGTATAGTTGACATAGGAGTTAAAGTGACTGAAGAAAACCAGAATGATAAATATTCCCTTTATCGCCTGCGTATTTTCGATTGACAAGTAATCGCTATCTAATGTCGTCTTAATTTTTACCCCAAAAAGACACAGCACAACGTATGCAAGAAACAGAAATATCATACGGTTGTCCTCCGATCACAGCTTTGCTTTCTCAATAATAAAGTTAACGACTCTTTCGGCGTTTTTGCCGTCATCCGAATAGTTTGACCACCTCATCAGCTCTGCACGCTCATCCTTGAAGCAGTCAACGCCTTGGGAAAGTCGAACAACAAACGATTTGAAATCCTCCAAATCGTATATTTTTTCAGCCGCCTTGCCTATTTCATCAACATCAACGGCAAATCCCGGCTCCTTGCGATATTCGTCTATATCCTCCCAAACGAGTGCAACCGGCTTGTCACAAAGCAGATAATCGTAATACACAGACGAATAGTCCGTGATCATGGCATCGCAACTGGCAATAAATTCATAAGAGGAAATCTTATTATCAACAAAAAACTTATCGTTGATAAAACAAATGTTGCTGAAATTATAATTATTTATATAAGAAACATCTTGTGCGAAATGGGGCTTCATTACGATCAAAACCCCGTTTTCCCTTGCGACCTCATTCAGCGCCCTCGCAGACTCGGTGTCGTGCAAAACCGGCAAGGCGTTGGACGAGCCGGTTTTTCTTCCGTTTTTGTGCTGTCTGAAGGTTGGATACCATACGGCAATCTTTCTGAAATCCGTTTCGAAATATTTATGAAGATCCGTTTTATAGCTTGTCAGAACGTCATTTCTCGGAAAACCGAGCGCATATACCTTGCTTTCTTCCGTTTTAAACTCGTACGCCATCACGGATTTTGTGCCCTCGGAAGCAATCAGCATATAGTCCACGCTCGGCGGTAATGTATAATAGCTTCTCGTACTCTTTATTGCGGTGCCGTGCGTCAAGTAAAAGGATCTCTGCTTCGAGGTTTTTGAAGTAACGAATTCATTGCAGGAAATCAGGCACTTTGCCCTGACGGTATAATACATAAACTGCAAACGGTGCCAAAAGGTCTTTTTATCAACGTATTTGACGTTCTTTTCACAAGGAAAATCCCTCGTTTTATCCGAGACACACCATACAAGCTTATATTTTTTGTTTAAGCCCATTTCAAGCATTTTATCAAAGACCGGCTTTGTATTATCCGAAAGATCCGGAACGCTCTCAAAAACTATATATTTTCCGACCGGCAAAAGAAACAGCAGTTTTTTTGCGATTTTCTTTATGATCTTCATTTTTTTCGTCCTACTATTTGTTTCACTTGAGAAAACAAATAAGTGAAGTTTTCGTTTTTAGTAACGATGCTGAGAATAATGTATATAACCACTCCCGCAAGAATTTGCAGAGGCATCAGCAGGTAGATGCTGATGTTGAGCGAGCTCATCAAAACAATTATTACGCCCATAATGACCGAAATCACAAGGTTAGGCAACAGATCCATAATCTGATATCGATAGCGATAACCTATCAGCTTTCGGTTTGGGAAGGTATTAACCGCAGATGCGATGGCGGTACAAACGATAGACGACCAGGCCAGCATCACGGGAGAATCCGTAAGAAATATAAACAATACGATTATTATGAAATATGATGTCTTTTTTATAATCTCAAGTATCAGCAATACGTCGCTGCGCCCAATGGCTTTAATTGCCTGCAGATTTCCCGTTTGTATCAGGTTGAACATATAGGAAACACAGAAAATCTGAATATACGGCATAATGGGAAGCCACTTGTCTGTAAGTATAATTCTTATGAAGGATTCCGAAATCGCTCCGAATCCTATCATAACGGGGAAAATAATGTATGACGCCGTCTTTATATAGCGCCTTGTTAAATTCAGGACCTTCTCTTTATCGTCCTGAAATTTTGACATAACCGGAAACAAAACCGACGTCAGCGTCTGACTGAGGGTTGTATTTAATAAACCGGGAAAGCTTCTTCCCTTGGAATAAAACGCAAGATCGGCAGAAGTAAATTTCAATCCGATAACAACGGGGTTAACTTCATCGTATATTACACTGATTATGGTTGCAACAAATATTTTCCACGAGTATTGGAAAAGCGCCTTAAAGCGCTGAAACGAAAAGGACAGCGCAAGCTTCACCTTTGTTGTAACGAACAATATGATCGTATCGATCAAGCTATTGCTCATCTGCTGCGCAACCAACGCCCATGCGCCAAAGCCCTTATACGCCATAATAATACCGATCACGGCAGATACAAGTGTGCCAACAAGCGTTGAAAAGAAAAACTTTTTGAACTGCAGAGTGCTTGAGACATATGCGCTCAACACGGATTTCACGGCATTGATAAAAAACGTCAAGCTCATTACGCGAAAAATAGACGTCAGAATAGGTTTGTCGTACAAATCCGCAATAAACGGCGCCGCAAAAAACATAACGCCATACAAAAGTGCCGCCATCGACAAGCTGGCGAAAAGAATTGTTGAATAATCTAAGGTGTCCGCATTCTTTTTTTGTATCAATGCGACGTTCAGTCCACCGGTAATGAATATATTACAAAACGCAAAGAAAATAGCAACAATACTTATGACACTGTAATCGTCCGGCACAAGAATACGCGCCAGAACGATGGATACGATCAGCGAAACCGCTTGTGCGCCTACTCGTTCTCCAAATTTCCAGGCAAAGCTGCTAAGCGCTTTTTTCTTTATATTATCTTGTTTACTCTCCATTCATTCTCTCCCGAGATTTGATCAACGCCCTATTAAACGCTTTTTGAGTCTAAAACAAGCGATTAAAAGGCGATATTGCCCTCTTTTAAACAGATTAAAGGCAAACGCTTTTGCCCCAAGTGCCTTTTTATCAAAGTCGTTTGAATTTATAAAGCTTTTATAATAAGCGGTGCTTTTAATTTCCTTAAACAACTGAATCTTTTTTTTCGAAGAAATGTCAAACTGAGATATTCGCATAAGTTCGTTGACCAACAAACCAATACAATGCGCACGATACTTGCGATAGTCTTTGTCGTCAAAGATACCGGTTTCCTTAAGAAACTCTAACACCCGCTCTCTCACCGTATAGTCAACACGATAATTATCAAAACGTATGCTGTGTGTCACACTACTTAAATTCACACGGTATTTATATAGGACGTCAGGAACAAACACAACTTTTTCACAGTTGTTCAACACATCTACCGTCTGAAGCAAATCTTCTGCATAACGAAGATAAAAA
>JAZNXR010000032.1:0-12253 GCA_045593985.1 Eubacteriales bacterium | reverse complement strand
ATCGATGTCGAGGACCTTGACTACGTTACCTACGTTAACAACGTCGGTCTTGATATCGTGCTCGCTGATGACCTTGACGTGCTTGAGCATTTCCTCAAGCTCCTGAATACGGCTTTCGGTCTTGCCCTGCTCGGTCTATGCCTCGTCGTATTCGCTGTTCTCGGAAAGGTCACCGAAGGAAAGGGCTATTCTTATTGCCTCAACAACTTCCTTTCTTTTGGTAGTCTTGAGGTACTCGAGCTCCTCCTGGAGCTTTTTAAGTCCTTTTTCGGTAACAATGATCTGCTTAGCCATGATAATTTCTCTCTTTCTATGTCAATAAATCTTTATTTATTATTTTTAGCCGCAAGCACTTCAGCGGCAATTGTTAACTGATTGTCATTTTCATCCGTCAGCTTATAGAAGCTGATTTTTTTTGCTTCTTCCGAAAGATCAACGATACTGTCGGGTATGACGCCAACTCCGTCATAGTTTATACCGCAAGGCGGATCGTATCTTCCAACGGTAAATTTGAAGGCCGAGCCGTCCGGAAGAAAATACATGCTTTGGAAAACGCCCTTGCCGTAGGTTTTGTTTCCTACGATTGTAGCATCGTACTTCCCTTCCTTTGAGTAGTCACGAAGAGCCGCAGCAAAAAGCTCCGCAGCACTCGCGGTATTCTCATTTACAAGAACGGCTACGCTTGAATTAAGGAAAGCTTCGTTTGAATCATACGAAGTTTGATCACCGTTTGCATATTTAATAAATGCAAGCTTGCCTTTTGGCAACAGGTAATCGAGAGTAGTCAGGATACTGTTAAGCTCGCCGCCGCCGTTATTTCTAACGTCAAAGATAAATTTACTGCATCCTTGCTCTTTTAAAAGCTCAACGGCAGTAATAAACTCGCTCGGCGTTTGTTTGTTAAAGGAGGATATTCTGATTATACCGATCGACGTATCCTTGGAATAAACACGGTATTTTACCGTTATAACAGCCACATCGTTGCGAACGCATGTTATGTCCATTTCGTCTACACGCTTGACGGTTATTATTACAGAAGTCCCCTTTTCTCCCTTGATCATGTCAACGGCTTCATAGTAATCAATGTCAGAAATCCTCGTGCCATCAACGGCAACGATAAAGTCACCAACCATTATACCGCTTTTTTCTGCAGGAGAATCGGGAATTACGTCGATTACCTCAATAGTTTTTGATATCTGATCGTAAATTACATTAACGCCAATGCCTACCGAGCTTCCGTTGAACTCCGATAGATAAGCATCGTATTCTTCCGAGGTTAAATATTGACTGTACTGATCTCCGATACCGGAAAGATATCCGCGTATTACGGCATTTTTTAATTCATCGTTATCAATATCACCAAGATAGTTTGCATTAATAACCTGTTCTACGGTCATTAAAGTGCTCAAATACGCATTCTGAGTAAAAATCTCGTTAATTTCCTTATTATGCTGAACGTTCATTATCACAAACGTCGCATTAAAAGTAATAATCATCGCAACAAGAACCGAAACGATGACCGTTAAAAGCGAAAATTTCTTTTTCATTTAAACCATTCTACCTTAAATACCCTTGCCCAGCCGCTTAGGGCTGGGCATAGGATTATTATATTCAAATGCTGATGCTTAAATTCATTACCAACCGGATGGCGTAAGCTTTCCTGTCAAAAGATTGTTCGCAATCGGATCTACGTATTTTCCGTTGTAATAGAAAAGCATCCACGATTCTTTAGCCTTACCGTCCTTGTGAAGCGGATCGGTTTTTTCGCCGTTAACACGAACCTCAAAATGGAGGTGGTAACCGGTAGAAGATCCGGTTGTTCCGACGTAACCGATAACTTGTCCGCGCTTTACGGTATCATTAACCTTAACTGCTCTGCTCGACATATGTGCATAACAGGTAGATATCTTGCCACCGTGGTCAATAACGACATAGTTACCGTAGCTATTGTTATATGTCGAAATCAGCACCTTTCCGTCATCAGCGGCATATATCTTATCTCCTGCAATATCGCCGGACTTCGGGCCGACAATGTCAATTCCCTGATGGAAATCTCTTTCGCCGAATACTATGCGCTTACCGTAAGGCGAGCTGATTCTCTTATTAACGGTATCAACAGGCCAAAGAAGATTTTTGTTCATATCCTCAATCTGTTGCTGCTGATATTTCTTAATGAGATCTGCAAGCTGCTTATCAAGCTCCTTTTCAAGAGCAAGCGCTTCCTTCTGGATCTTTTCCTGCGCTTTTTTATCGCTATTCAGCTTTTTAAGCTGCGCCTCGGCTTCCGCTTTAGCGGCAAGGAGCTCCTTTTCGGATTCTGCCTGATAGCTTCCAAGCTCAAGTGTTTCGTTCTTTGCGTCGACGAGTGTCTTTTTCATGTGATTGAGATCGGATATTTCCGCCTCAAGACCGTCAAGGACCTCCTGCTCGTATGTAATCAGCGCACCAAGGTTATCAACTCTCGTTAAGAAGTCAAGAAGACCGTCAGAGTCAAAGAGAATCTCAAGATAGCCCTTATCTCCGTCCTCGTAGGAATGACAGATTATATCAAGAAAATCGTCATACTTTTCTGCAATACTCTGCTCTCTCTCATAAATCTTCGTTTCAGTCTGCTTTATGAGAAGCTCGTACTTGGCAATAAGCTCCTTCGTATCAGTAATATTGCTTTGGAGATTGCTTATCTTAATCTCGATCTGCTCAACTATCTGAAGATAGTTTTCAATATTACCGGCTAATGTACTAAGCTTATTTTTTGCATCCGCAATCTTTTTGTCATTTGCCGCGATTTTATCCTCAAGCTTCTTAATGTCAGCCTCGGTAATCTTTGCAGCATCCGTCATTAAGACGCTGTTCGGAACATAAGTCGCCATAAAAGCTGACAACAAAGAAAAGACAAGAAGGAAGGAAAGGAATTTTACAATTTTTTTCTTCGTAATTTTCATCATGCTTTCAAATTCTTTCTTATAGATATCAAACTTCCGACAAAGCCCGTTACAATTCCTATGATGATACAACCAAAGAAGATAATTGGGCCAATCTCAGAGAACTGAACGATCTCGATCATATTCAGATCGGCTGCTACCATATTGCGCACATAGCCGTATGCAAACCACTGAAGCAGGAATGCGACGGTTCCCGAAAATGCGCCTATAAACGCGCCTTCAAGCAGGAACGGCAAGGAAATAAACCAGTTTGTCGCACCAAGATAGCGCATGATTGAAATTTCCTCACTGCGATTAGCCACGGTTAGCTTAATGGTATTAATTATGACAAATATACTTACCATGAAAAGTATAACCATAAACCAGGAGAACACAACGATAACGCCGTTCTTTAAATTCTCAATGGTCTTAGCGATATCTGCACGGCAGCGCACCTTATCAACTCCCGTTATGCTTTCAATTTGAAGCTCAAGGGAATCGACGTTTGTGCCATCTGCATACGTAACAAGGAATGTATCGGGAAAAGGATTGGTGTTATCATTGAGGAAAGACTGAAGTCCGGGATAATCCTTATACTCTTCGATTTGATCCTTAAGGGTTTCTTCCTTTGAAACAAACTTGATGCCGTCCTCGGCAATATCCTCAAGAAGCTTAAGCTGTTCCTCTACGTGGGATAATCTAAGCTCAGAATCAGAAGGAATACTCTCGGTTTCAACTCCATTTGAGTCATAGGCAAGCGTATATTCCTCAAACTCGGGCATTACACTCCACATAGCATAGAAGGTTACCCTTCCGACCTTTATATCGTTTTCGCCAATGATCATTTCGTCGGCTGTGATAGTTCCGGTTGAGCCGTCAGGCGAAAGCGACCAACCGAGGAAGTCGACAGTAGGGTTTTTTGCAACAGGCTTTTCGGGGAAAGAGATTTTGTCTCCAACCTCGTATTCATTTTCGTCGGGGAGAAGCTTTTCGCTCAGCTCCACGCCGTTATTAAGGTAGTTAAGCGTGAATTTATCATGATCGGGCTGTATCTCCCAAACAGCGTAGAAACGAATCTCGCCTGCAATAGCATCGTCGGGATTAACCGTGTAGGTGTCTCCCGCCTTATACAAAACCTCAGTACCGCCGATTTCGGTCGTCCAACCGAGGAAGGTATTGCCTTCAGCGGTGGGACCGTCGGGGAGGATTCTTACGTCTTGATCCTTATAAGGAGCATCGGGATACACAAAAACAACAATCTCATTGAGATTACCGATTGAATCGAGATTTTTATTGATATTAATAAGCAACATCGAAAAGCAACCGGTCACAATAAGACAGCACAAAAGAACAATAACCGAGGCTATGGTCATCATTCTGTTTCGCCACATCCCCTTGAATGCGGAGGCTATGAAAAACGACGGTCTATACCTTCTCACCGAACATACCTCCCACTCTATCGCTCACAACGACACCGTTTTCAATCGTAACAACACGCTGATGGAAATAATCAACGAGTTGCTTTTCATGGGTAACAACGATAACGGTCTTATTTTTCTTATGAATTTTAATGAGCAGATTCATTATTTCGAGACTGCGCCTCGGATCAATATTACCCGTAGGCTCGTCCGCAATAATCGTTTTAGCATTATTAGCAAGAGCTCTGGCAAGAGCAACTCTCTGCTGCTCACCGCCCGAAAGCTGATTGGGAAACGCTGATGCCTTATGTTCAAGGCCAACCGTCTTCAAAACAGAATTAACCGTTCGCTTAATCTTTGACTTTGATTCTCCGACGATTTCAAGAGCAAATGCGACATTTTCCCTGACAGTCATGTCGGGAATGAGTCGGAAATCCTGAAAAACAACTCCAATACGGCGTCTGTAATACGGAATTTTTCTTTCCGACAGATTAACGAGGTCAAACTCGTCAACAGTAAGAGAGCCTGAAGTTATCTTTTCCTCACGGGTAAGGAGCTTGGTAAGTGTAGACTTACCGGCACCTGAAGCACCGACAATGAAAACGAACTCACCGTCATTGATTGTAAGATCAACACCGTCAAGAGCAACTGTACCGTTATCATATATTTTTTTGACGTTTTTGAATTCTATCATAACGCAAACATCGTCTTTCGTAAATAATCTAGTGAAAAATTGGCGGTCTATTCACGCAAAAGCCGGAGCAGCGGAAAAACCGCTCCTCCGAGTTATGCAGTAATCAAAAGTCTATTAAAATTTAGAGGGTTTAGAGGTAAGATACATCCTGACCATAAGGGCAACCTTGAAGGTAATAGCATGCTCAAACTCACGAAGGTCAAGACCGGTGAGCTTTCTGACCTTTTCAAGGCGATATACAAGTGTGTTTCTGTGGACAAACAGCTTACGCGAGGTTTCAGAAACGTTAAGATTGTTCTCAAAGAAGCACTGAATCGTCATAAGAGTTTCGCGGTCAAGGCTTTCAAGAGAACCTTTCTTGAATACCTCCTGCAAGAACATCTCGCAAAGAGTTGTCGGAAGCTGATAAATAAGACGGCCGATACCGAGATTTTCGTAGCTTACGATATTCTTTTCGGTGTCGAATACCTTGCCAACCTCGATGGCAACCTGCGCTTCCTTATAGGAACGAGCAAGATCGCGGATGTTTTCAACAGCAGTACCAATACCAACAGAAACCTTTGTATAGAATTCTGCGCTGAATGTATCAACGATGCTCTTGGCGAGCTTTTCAATCGCCTTCATATCAACAGAGGGCTTAAGCTCTTTAACAAGAGCGATATCGTTTTCGCCAACGCTGATGACATAGTCCTTGTTCTTATCGGGGAACATATTCTGAACCATCTGATAAGGAACGATTTCGGTCTTACCGTGGAACTTAATGAGAAGAACGATACGAACAACGTCGTTGCTGAAATGAAGCTCCTTCGACTTCGGATAAATATCGGTCGGAAGGATGTTGTCGAGAATTACGTTCTTAATAAAGGACGCCTTGTCATACTTATCGTCGTAAAGCCCCTTGATGCTGCTCAACGATACAGCAAGGATTGAAGCAAGGCGATCTGCCTGCTTGTCCTCGCCCTCAACAAAAACAACAAATTCAGCCCTGACGCCGGTGTCAAGTGAACGGTATGTATATCCGCCGCTGGTAACTGTATCCGAGGTATAGGAAAGCTCGTCGCGAATTCCCTGACGAATACCTCCGATCTTAGTTAAATCGCTACAGGAGATGATAATGCCGGAGCTGTCAATAACACCGATAACACGGTCAACAGCATCCTTCATCTGATGAATTATTCCCTGAAACAAGCGGTTAGACATAATTTGGCCTCCAAAAAAATGAATGTAAACTTATATTCCAAGCTCATAATAGAGCGTCAGACACGATAATACGAATGTGGGTGCGGTTTCGCAGCGAAGAATTCGAGGGCCAAGTCCCGCAAGAAGCAGTCCGTTTTCCTTGGCAAGCAAGGCCTCCTTTTCGGAAAAACCGCCCTCAGATCCGACAATAACCGAAATGCTTTTAACATCTCTTTTCAAAAGCCGGCCAAGCGGAAGTGTTCCTTCGGCTTCATAGCAAAATAACGGCAAATCTGAAAGAGCCGCTTCGTTGAGCATCTTTTCATAAGAAAGTAGAGGCTTAACGGTCGGAACGATTCCACGACCGCACTGCTTTGCAGCTTCATATGCGATGCGATTCAATCGTTCAAGCTTTTTTTCAAAGCCGTCACCCGCTTTGGCTATGCAACGTTCACTCATAAAAGGCGTAACGGAATATGCTCCGCACTCAACGGCCTTTTGAACGACTGTATCAAACTTATCCCCCTTAGGAAGCGCAATATATACGTTGATCCTGACGGGAGACTCGGAGCGACATTCTTCCTTTGAAACAACCTCGGCCGTAACCTCGCTGTCAGAAAAGGATAGGAGTTTACAGATAAGAATATTCCCGTCAGGAAGAGACACGGAAATTCTCTCGCCCTTCTTCATTCGAAGCGAACGGGAGATATGATAAGCATCTTTTCCGCGGATAGTAACCGTCTCTCCGTTATATGAGTTTTGGTCAACAAAAAATCTCTGCATAGCGAAAAGCCACCCGCATTTGACATCATTTCGGTAGATATCATTTATTACGATATTTTCCTATTTAATAATACAACATTATTGCACATTTGTCAATATTTTTGTCGTCTTTTTTGTAAATAAAAACGAAACATATATAAGAATTGGACAAAAATGAAAGCCTATTTATGTACTATAAAGATAAATACCCCTGCGGGTAAACCGCAGGGGTAAAAGCTGATGAAGAATTATTCCTCAGTCTCTTCTTCGGTCTCTTCCTCGAACGCGCCGGTAGCTTCAAGGAGAGTGCGCATGGAAAGGCTGATCTTGTGGTTCTCGTTATCAACTGCGGTAATCTCTGCGTTAACAACGTCGCCAACAGAAAGAACGTCGGAGGGAGCTGCGATCTTCTTATCGGTAATCTGATAGATGTGAATAAGTCCGTCTACGCCGGGAACGACCTCAGCAAATGCACCGAAAGGCATAAGGCTAACGATCTTAACCTCTGCAACGTCACCAACAGAATACTTAGACACAAATACGTTCCAAGGATTGGTCTCCTCGGTCTTGTAGCCGAGAGAAATACGCTTAGCTTCGGCATCGAAGTCTTTAACAAATACCTTGATAACTTCGCCGACAGATACGACGTCAGCAGGGCTCTTGATTCTGGTCCAGGAAAGCTCGGTCTTATGTACCATGCCGTCAACGCCGCCAAGATCAACGAATACGCCGTAAGAGGTGATAGACTTAACCTCGCCCTCATACTGCTTGCCGATCTCAACATTTGCCCAGAATTCAGCCTCAAGCTGCTTTCTTGCTTCGCTCTTTACCTTACGAATGGAAGCAACTGCGCGCTTTCTGTCCTCTCTGACCTCGATGATCTTAGCCTGCTGAACGGTGCCAACGAGCTGTGCAAGATCGAAGTCCTTGGGAGTTCCTGTCTGAGAAGCAGGAACGAAGATGCGGTTTCCTTCATAGTTAAGAAGAACGCCGCCCTTGATAACTTCACATACGGTACCTTCGATAACGGTGCCTTCGTTGTAAGCATCAAGAATCTTTGTGAAACGAAGCTTATTGTCTATTCTCTTCTTAGAGAGAGTAGCAACGCCGTCGCGATCACTTACCTTGATAACGACTGCCTTGATCTCGTCACCGGGCTTGAAAGCCTCAGTGAGCTTAAGGGTAGGATCGTCTGTTACTTCGTCATATGCGATTATACCGGTAAACTTTGCGCCGAGGTCGACGTGAAGCTCTCCGGAAGAAACAGATGTAATAACACCCGTTACCGTTTCTCCTGTATTCAAAGTTTTCAGCGAGTTTTCAAGCATTTCTGCAAAATTCTCGCCAGCGGATTCCTCCGCTACTGCATTTTGGTTCTCAAGTTCGCTCATGTGTTTTATAACCTCCTGTATTATCCCGCCGGGTGTTGACGCTCCTGCGGTTATTCCCACCTTTGAGAAGGGTGTGAACGTAATTAAATCAAGCTCCGATACGCTTTCGATGAGGAAGGTATTATCAAGGACTCTTCTCGCTATCTCGTAAAGCTTATTCGTGTTGGAGCTGTTTCTGCCACCGACAATCAGCATTAAATCAGAATTTTCGGCAAGGGTTGCCGCCTCTGACTGTCTTTTGTCGGTAACACTGCATATTGTATCAAAAATTATCGGATTTGTACATACCTTTTTGAGAATTTTTTGAGTTTTTTTCCATTTGTCTGTATTTTGTGTCGTTTGAGCCACAACAATTGTGGAAATAGCCCCCAAATCGAGCTTTTCTGCATCTTCGGGAGAGGAAATTACAATCGATTCACCATTTGCATAGCTGACTATTCCCTTCACCTCAGGGTGAGAAGCATCTCCGAAAACGACTAATTTGTCGTATGTGTAATCCGAAACTATCTTATGTATTTTTTTGACGTACGGACACGTCATGTCGCAAACCCTGAAGAATGGGTTTTGCGCTTCGAGCGTTAAAAGCTTATCGGTCACGGCTTTTGTTGCGCCGTGAGTTCTTATAACAACGGTACAGGGATTCTCTTTTGTCGTTTGCTCAAATATGCTATCGAAGTCGTCCTCATCAATTACGGTAACGCCGCGCTCCTCAAGCTCGTTTACGATATGCTTATTATGTATCAGCGCACCGACGGTATATATCTTTCCGTTTTCCTTATTGGAGGTCAACTCAAAGACCTTTTCGACAGCTCTTGAAACTCCGAAGCAAAAGCCCGCGCTTTCAGCTACCGTAATTTTCATATAGAATCCTCAAGATCAGTAATTTTTGAGAAGACATAGTCAGCGGCACTCTTATGGTCCTCACCGCCGTTTGAAACCGCCTTAAGCTCGTCATAGGTGATTTCCTTGCCGATTATAATAACGGTCTTGCTGAACAATCTCACGCGATGCTTTTTCGTCTTGATAAAGATGGGAAGAATTCCAACCTCTGCCTTTTGCGCAATCATAGAACAGCCGAATTTAATACTAGTCGTCTTGGGATCAACGCCCTTATGGCGGGTTCCCTGCGGAAACATAACGACCGACTCGCCGCCCTTAAGGAGATTGATGGTTTTCTTTATTGCAGCTACATCAGTGCCTCCACGGTCAACTGAAAAAGCGCCCAGCACCTTAAGCAAGCTCTTGAGCAGCGGAACTCTCATAATTTCCGCCTTTGCCATATATTTCGGATTATGCTTGATTGCGGCGCCGATAACGACGGGATCAAGCATAGATATATGGTTTGCGCAAATCAAATAGGTCTTCTCAGGCAGTTCGTTTTCCTTGCCGACGACCTTTATTCTCCAAAGCTTACGAATCAAGCCCGCAAGCATAAATTTTGCTTTTGAGTAAAAGCTCATGATATCTTACCCCTAATTATTGCAAGAGCTGCTTCAACCGTTCCTTCTCTGTCAAGCTCCGAATTATCGAGAATGACAGCATCGGGGGCAGCTATTGCCGGAGCTACCTTTCGAGTAGAATCATTCTTATCTCTTGCAAACATTTCGCTTTCAACATCTTCAATCGTAGTTTCAACTCCCTTTGCAACAAGCTCGAGGTAACGGCGCTTTGCACGTGCCTTTTCGTTTGCACAAAGAAATATCTTAACATCCGCATTCGGAAGAATCACAGTTCCGATATCACGGCCGTCCATTACTACGTTATTGGTCTTTGCCATGTTTCTTTGAAGATCAAGCAGATAAGCTCTGACCTCGGGAATAGCAGAAACCTTGGATGCTGCCATAGAAATAGCAGGCATACGAATATCGGCGCTGACATCCCTGTCGGAGAGAAATACGTGCTGCGTTCCATCCTCGCCGTAGCTAAGAGAAACAAAAACGGACGGCAGAAGCTTAATGACAGCTTCAGAGTCGGAAGGATCGATACCGTTCTCTATTACGCAAAGAGCAATAGTACGATAGAGGGCGCCTGTATCAACGTAAATATATCCGAGTCTACGAGCTATTTCCTTTGCAAGATAGCTTTTTCCCGCACCTGCGGGGCCGTCAACAGCAATATTTATCATCATAATCTCCGAGTAATTGGTTTAATACACATTTATTTCATTATAACATAATTAGCCGACGATTTCAAGTATTATTATTAATTTATTTTATAGTTTTTAATTTATTGACATTAGTGAACTAGTGTGTTATAATTCATACAATACAATCAGGAGTACACTATGGAAAAGATTAAGCCACGCACACTATCAGGCTTCATGGAGCTGTTGCCTAAGGAGCAAATGCTCTTTGAGGAGATGGTAAACATTTTAAAGGAAACATATTCTCTTTACGGATTTTCTCCGCTCGATACGCCTCTGATCGAAGCGTCAGACGTTCTTCTTGCAAAGGGCTGCGGAGAGACCGAAAAGCAGATATACCGATTTACAAAGGGCGACAGCGACCTTTCGCTTCGCTTTGACCTAACTGTTCCGCTTGCAAGATACGTAGCACAGCACTCTGCAGAGCTGACATTCCCCTTCCGCCGCTATCAGATCGGAAAGGTTTACCGTGGAGAAAGAGCGCAGAGAGGGCGCTTCCGTGAATTCTATCAGGCTGACATTGATATTATCGGTGACGAAAAGCTCGATATCATGAACGAAGCTGAAATCCCATCGATAATCTATCGTGCATTCACGAAGCTCGGCCTTCGCCGTTTTAGGATTCGCATAAACAACCGAAAGGTTCTTAACGGGTTCTTTGCAATTCTCGGCTTAACCGAAATTGCCCCGGAGATCATGCGTACCATTGACAAGCTTGAGAAAATTGGACCTGAAAAGGTTACCGCAATGCTTTTAGAGATGGGCGTTAGCTCCGAAAAGGCTGATAAGATCATAGAGTTTATAGGCACAGCCGGCGATAGTGCCGCAGTTATCGCTTCCCTTGAAAAATACAAGGGCGAGAACGAGCTTTTCGACCTTGGAGCTTCAGAGCTTGAAACGGTCGTTACAAATATGCGCGGCTTCGGAGTCCCGGACGAATTCTTCACCGTCGACCTCACGATAGCTCGTGGCCTTGACTACTATACAGGCACAGTTTACGAAACAGTCATGCTTGATCATCCCGAGATCGGTTCGGTTTGCTCGGGCGGTCGCTACGACAACCTTGCAGAGTACTACACCGACAGAAAGCTCCCCGGTGTCGGTATTTCGATTGGACTTACACGTCTGTTCTTCGTCCTCGGCGACAGAAGCCTGCTTAATCCCGAATATCCGGCTTCGAGCAGCGACGTGCTTATCATTCCGATGACCGACGATATGGCTCCCGCAGTTAAGCTTGCAACCGAGTTCCGCGAAAACGGTGTTCGCACACAGATCTATACCGAAAAAAAGAAATTCAAAGCAAAGATCGGCTATGCGGACAAACTTAATATTCCCTATGCCGTTTTCCTCGGAGAGGACGAAATCGAATCCGACAGCGCCACCGTCAAAAACCTGAAAACAGGAGAGCAAAGTACACTCCCTGCCGCCGAGGCTGTGAATACAGTTAAAAACGCTATCAAATCGCTCGACAAAATAACAGTTATTTGTGAATAATTTCCTTCTCCTTGTCGGTTTTCTCGGCAAGGAGAAATTTTTTAAAAAAATTTAAAATTAGTATTGACAAACCCAAAAAGTAGTGATATAATCTATCATGTTCTGCGGATGCGGAATAAGAAATCTGCGGGAGTGGCGGAACTGGCAGACGCGCACGTTTGAGGGGCGTGTAGTTCACACTGTACGGGTTCAAGTCCCGTTTCCCGCACCAAACTATCCGTGATCATATCACGGCTCAAAAATGGGTTATA
>JAZNXR010000031.1:0-2395 GCA_045593985.1 Eubacteriales bacterium | reverse complement strand
TCCCGTCGTGCGGTCGATTTGCGAATTGCCCGACACAACAAAAATCCAATATTGTAAATTATTATATTATTTTTCAAAACAGTTGAAAAATTATTTATTTTCCTTTATAATTATAGTGTATAACTATGTTTATCTATAAATATAAGAGCCGAAAGAGAAAATACTATGATAAAAGTTCTTCACTGCGCAGACATACATCTTGAATCGCCCTTCCATTCCAAATCCCGCGAGCAATCTGCGCTTATGAGAAGGGAACTGAAAAAATCATTTTTGTCATTGATAAACACGGTCAAGGAAGAAAAGATCGACGTTGTAATAATCGCAGGCGACGTATTTGATACGCCATACGTATCCGCTGAAACCGCCGCATTTTTCAAGGAAGCGGTAAGCGAGGTGCCGAATACGACCTTCGTAATTTCGCCGGGAAATCACGATCCCTATTCCGAGAGCGGAGTTTACGGCGGTACGTTCCCCGAAAACGTCTATGTTTTCAAATCAACGGAGCTATCCTATATCGACATAGAGAACACAAACCTCCGTATCTACGGCTACGCTTTTGTCGGAACGAATACGCTTGAAGCTTGCCCCTTTATCGGCGTGCGCCCCGAGGATGAAAGCAAGATAAATATACTTTGCGGCCATGCAGAGGTCGGAGATCCGCTTTCGCCGTATTGCCCCGTTTCGATCTCCGATATCGAAAACAGCGGCTTTGACTACTGCGGCTTCGGACATATTCACCTGAACGAGGGCGTAAAAACGGCGGGCAGCGTTCCGTATGCATATAGCGGCTGTCTGAACGGACGTGACTTCGGAGAAACAGGCGCCAAGGGCGCAATCAAAATCACATTTGACGGCAAAAAGCCGACCTTTGAAACCAAGATCTTCTCGACCTATACCTATGAGGAAATAACCCTTGACGTTTCGGGCGTAACCGACGGAAGCGAGCTTCGCAGAAGGATCTCATCGCTTGTCAGCGAATATAATGAGCAGACCTTCCTTCGCATCGAGCTTGTCGGCTTCGTTCCGACAACGCTGAATATCGACGTCAAAGCGCTTGAGGATGAAACAAGCGGCGTATTTTACATTGAGATTCGTGACCTGACTCTGCCTCTATTTGGAACGGAGCAGCTCAGAAGCGATCCGACTATAATCGGGGAATTCTTCCGTTCGCTTCTCCCGATGCTGGAAAACGGCACACCGGATGAGCGCCGCACGGCGGCAAAAGCGCTTCGAATCGGCATCGCCGCCCTCCGCGGAGAAAACATTTCGGATTAAATATGCCTCGCCCTTTGGGAGAGGTGGTCCGAAGGACCGGAGAGGGCGTCCGGGCGCACTGCGTCTCATTGACCGCTCAAATAAAGCTACAAAAGGAGCAAACCTTGGCTAAGTATAAGAAAAGAAAAAAGAAGCCGACAACCGAAGTAGTAGAAAAGAAGAAAAAGCCCTTCCCGATAAAAAGGCTCTTCATACTGCTCGGCATAACGGCGCTCATATTCGCTATTTATCAGATAATGATAGCGTTCGAGCTTGAAATTGCGGTGCATATCTACTGGATTCTTCTCGGCGTTATCGCAATGGTGTATATCGGAATAAACCGAGGCACATTCAAACCTATCACATACGACGATTTGTCGGACGAGCTGTCATCTTCGGAAAAGGATAAAATTATCAAGGAGCAGGAGCGCCGTTTTGAGCGTTCAAGACCGCTTCTGTATATAATTATTGCGATAATTTTTACTCTGATTTTCGATACGGCGTACATTTTCCTGACAAACAATTTAGGACTGAAATTCTAATGAAAGTTATCTCCCTTTATTCAGGCTCGTCCGGAAACTCGACGCTGATTGAAACGGAAAGCGAATGCTTTCTCGTTGATGCGGGCGGAAGCGCAAAAGCGCTGATTTCTGCTCTTGCGGAGGTCGGCTCCGATATATCGAAGGTCACCGATATTTTTATAACTCACGAGCATGGCGACCATACCCACGCGCTCTTTACACTTGCTAAAAAGCACAATTTGAGAGTACATATCGTTTCACAGTGCGCTGATATGCTGAATAGTACCTGCGATGCCTTAAACGGCTGCCTTGTTCGCCACGGTACAAGCTTCGCCCTTGACATCGGAAGCTGCCGGATTACGGCGTTTCCCGTTCCGCACGATAGCCGTGCTTGCGTGGGATATAAATTCACCTGCGGTGACGAATCTGTCGGAATCGTTACAGATATCGGCTACGTGACGCAGGAGGTCTACGACAGTCTCTGCGGCTGTCGGTCGATCATAATCGAAGCAAACCACGATAGAGAAATGGTACGATGCGGAAGCTATCCCGCCGTTCTCAAGGCAAGAATACTGTCGGGAGGCGGACACCTGTCAAATGACGATTGTGCCGAAATAACG
>JAZNXR010000030.1:0-19292 GCA_045593985.1 Eubacteriales bacterium | reverse complement strand
GCTTTTTCATTTCTTTTACTTCGGCTGAGTAAATCCGACCTTGCGGTAGACCTTAGAGAGCGTCTTTCTTGCGAGATAAGCGGCTCTTGCGGAGCCGTCCTTCATGACGGCTTCGAGATACGCCTTATCGCTCATAAGACGGTCAAATTCCGTCTTAACGGGAGCGAGCGCGTCTGCGACGGTCTCGCCGACTGCGAGCTTGAAGTGTCCGTAGCCGAGTCCTTCAAATTCCTTTTCGATCTCGGCGTCAGTTTTGCCGGTGAACGCTGTGTAGATCGTCATAAGGTTATTTATACCGTCCTTGCCTTCGGCACGGCGAACGACGGTGTCGGAGTCGGTGACTGCACGCTTGAACTTTCTGATGATATCGTCTCTGCTATCAAGAATATAAACCGATGCGTTAGTATTCGTATCGGATTTGCTCATTTTTCTTTCGGGCTCGGCAAGCGACATAACCTTTGCGCCTGCCTTCGGGATAAATCCCTCCGGAATAGCAAATGTCTCGCCGTAGACCTGGTTAAAGCGGTTTGCGATGTCTCTTGTCAGCTCGATATGCTGCATCTGGTCGATGCCTACGGGAACGAGATTCGTCTGATAAAGAAGAATATCCGACGCCATAAGAACGGGGTAGGTGAACAGTCCTGCGTTGATGTTGGCGGCGTACTTCTTGCTCTTATCCTTGAACTGTGTCATTCGGTTAAGCTCGCCGTGCATTGCGTAGCAGTTTAATACCCAAGCAAGCTCTGCGTGAGCAGGAACGTGGCTCTGCACGAAAAGGGTGTTCTTTTGGGGATCGAGTCCACTTGCGATATAGAGTGCGAGCGTTTCGTAGGTACGGCGGCGAAGCTCGGCAGGATCCTGACGGACGGTTATCGCATGAAGGTCGACGACGCAGTATATGCAGTCGTAGCTTTCTTCAAACTCTTTCCAATTCTTTATAGAGCCGAGATAATTGCCGATGGTAAGCTTTCCGCTCGGCTGAACTCCCGAAAATATTTTCTTTTTGATTACTTCGTTTTCCATAATTCGTCTCCACTAAATAGGAATAATCTATTTTAACACAAACAGGCACCGTTTTGCAAGTCCTAAACGCTTTTTTA
Organism: Eubacteriales bacterium; assembly: GCA_045593985.1. Lineage (GTDB taxonomy): Bacteria > Bacillota > Clostridia > Oscillospirales > CAG-272 > Colimorpha_A. The sequence goes on along the minus strand of JAZNXR010000030.1, from coordinate 18,192 downwards.
TCTTAAAAAGCCGATTTTTCTTTATATTTGTCTTGAATGAAGGGATTATTTGTGCTACAATAATATAAATAATACCGTCAAAGGAATGCAAAATGAAAAAAACCTTCGATCCCGTTGAGGATTCTGTTACGCCGAAGTCGCTTAAGACGCTCGGACTTATAATAAAAGTAACGCTTGTGGTCGGGCTTATTGTTTCGCTCGGCTGGCTTACCTTGCGTGCCTGCCTGCAGGACGGCACGTCGAAGATGAAAAAATATCTTTGGACTGAAGCGGCTGTCGAGCAAAAGGAAAACAGCACGCTGACTGTGCGCCGTCTATCCGAGTATAACGATCCCGAACTCAGCCGACTCTTTTATATCGGAAGAATTTATCATACGAAAGAGATCGGTCAGCTTCAGTTTATGCTTCGGTATAACGTGCTAAGCCGTGAGTACGAAAATTATGCAAGCGGTGTCGGAGAATTCGTTTTCGAGCTTGTTACGGCCGCTGACGGAGTAGAAAAGGCGCACTATACAAAGTACTGTTATATCACCGATGCGGCGATGATGTACCGCTATTACAGGATCGCATTTGAAAATGTCGATCTTAGCGGCGTAGACGGCGCGCATGTTATAATCTACTATCAAAACGGTGAAAAGTACGAGATAGGCAGATGTATCGTTTACGATAAGGATGCCGGAAGCGAAAAATTCGATCCCGGCAAGGGAAACAAGGTCACTGAAGGAATACAATATAAGGGATAATATATGATACTCAATTCAAAAGAAACTACAATAGCATACCGTTGCCCGACCTGCGGAAAGTTTATTTTCGGAATCGTCGGAATATTCACTCTTTCGGGCGATCTCATCAAGCTTAAATGCGACTGCGGCGGCTCGGAGCTTAAAATCACCTATACGGGCGAAGATAAGATTAGGATAAACGTTCCTTGCATTTTCTGCCCAAACCCGCATAGCTATCTGCTTACAAGTGGAGCATTCTTCGACCGAGAGATTCTTGCACTCAACTGCACTTATTCCGGTCTTGATGCCTGCTTTATCGGCGAAAAGGATAAGGTTATTGAGGCGGCAAAGGAAGCCGATCTGCAGCTTCTTGAGCTTATTGAGGAAGCGGGCTTTGATGATCTTGAAGCGTTTATGAGAGGCAAAAATGCAGTCGAGGGCGATGACAACGTCGACGAGGAATATCGTCTTGATTATGCACAGATAGAGGATGTCGTTCGTTTTATGCTTGCCGAGCTTTCTGAGGAGGGTGATATTCATTGCGGCTGCGAGGATGGAGCGCCTGACTGTGACTTCGAATTCAAGGGCGATACAGTTCATATTTTTTGCAAAAAGTGCGGCTATGAGAAATTCGTCCCGATGTCAAGCACTCTTGCTGCGAATGCTTTTCTCCATATCGATGTGCTTGAACTCGAAAAAGCCAAAAAGTAACTTATTTGAGCCGTTTTCTATTGACAAAAAGCTCTGTTATAAGATATAATATCTTAAAATAAAACAAATTTTTTCGGAGGAAACTAAAATGAAATTTTTCAGCGAATTCAAAAAGTTTATTTCCAAGGGTAATGTAATCGACATGGCAGTCGGTGTTGTAATCGGCGGCTCGTTCGGTAAGATCGTAACCGGTCTTGTAAACTACATAATCAACCCCTTCGTCGGCATCTTCGTAAAGCAGGGAAGCCTTGATTCTCTCAAGACCGTTATCCATGAGGCAGTTCCCGAAGTTATTGATGAGACCGGCGCGGTAGTTACCGCGGCAACTCCCGAGGTAGCTATTCTTTGGGGAACCTGGCTCCAGACGATTATTGACTTCCTTATCACTGCGCTTTGTATTTTTATCGTAATTACGATCATCGCTCGCGGCAGAGCTCGTCTTGAAGCAAAGAAGCTCGCAGAGGAAGCTGCAAAGAAGGCAGAAGCAGACGCAAAGGCTAAGGAAGCTGCAGACGCTCTCGCTGCAAAGCAGGCACAGCTTGATGCAAGCGTTCTTCAGCAGGCAGAGCTTCTCTCTGAGATCCGCGACCTTCTTAAGAATAAGTAATAAGGTAAAAAGATATGTATTATCTCGGCATTGACCTCGGTGGAACTAATATCGCTATCGGTATAGTTGACGAGAATTATAAGATCGTAAAAAAGGGAAGCACCCCGACACTTTCGGAGCGCGATCTTGAAGAGGTCGTAAAGGATATAGCGTCGCTTTCTCTGAAGCTTCTTGAGGAGACCAATATTGATATTTCGGAGATCGCTCACGCAGGAATCGGATCTCCGGGATCTATCGATCCCGTAAACGGTGTCGTAATCTCGTCTAATAATATCAGAATGTATAATTACCCGATCGTAGACGTGCTTAAAAAGTATCTTCCGATCGAGAATATCTACATTGATAACGACGCAAATGCGGCGGCGCTCGGCGAAGCAATGGGCGGCGCTGCAAAGGGTGCAGAGACTGCTGTTATGGTAACGCTCGGCACAGGCGTCGGAAGCGGAATTATCATTAACGGTAAGATCTTCGGCGGCTTCAACCACGCAGGCGGTGAGATCGGTCATATGGTGATCGAGTATGACGGCGAACAGTGTACCTGCGGTCGTAAGGGCTGTTGGGAAGCGTATTCGTCCGCTACGGCTCTCGGCAGAATGACAAGAGAAAAGCTTGCAGAGACCAAGGACACACTTATGTGGGAGCTTGTCGGAGGCGATATCAATAAGGCAAGCGCCCGTACTCCCTTTGCTGCTATGAAGCAGGGCGATAAGGCGGGTAAGGAAGTTGTCGATAAGTACATAAGCTACCTCGCTTGCGGTATTACGAATATTATTAATATATTCCAGCCGAACGTACTCTGCATCGGAGGCGGTGTCGCAAACGAAGGTCATTACCTTCTTGATCCGGTCATCGAAATTGCCGAAAGAGATCAGTTTACCGCAGGCTGCGAGCTTAAGACCAAGATATGCGTTGCAGAGCTTGGAAACGATGCGGGAATCATCGGAGCTGCTGCAATTACTCGCTGATATTATAAACAACAAAAACACGAGAACAGTATTTGTTCCCGTGTTTTTTTGTTTAAACTTTTGTCTGCGTATTGCATTATATTTTGAAAAAATAAAAATTTTTTTAAAATTTTTTGATTTTTGTGAGAAAAATATCAAATTTTTTCGACATAGATATATAGAGGGCGAAATTTGGTCGGTAAATATTAACTTTAAGTAATCGCGCACTTAAAGAAACGCCAAAGCTTGCCCTATTACCCATATTAAAAAATATGTGGTGAAATAACATTGACAGAAAGGAAATTTTGTATGTCAGCATTAAAAAACATTTTTATTAAGTACCCGGCAAGCATGTTTCGTTTGATCACAAATGGTGCAGCAATTTCAAGCAAGATTAATAAAGCAAAGCGCGATAAGGATGGGCATTTAAGCGAAGAGAGAATAAAATGGTATTTTTCCCAAGAGGGAATAGATGCGTATAATTCTCTTTCCACGCTTGGAGAAAAAATCACCTTTTTTTACAAGTATTTATGTTTGATCGCACTATTAGATGATCGTAGGATCATTTCTAAATTAGCATTTATAATGGCGAATTCCATGGTCGATTCAAAGCTTGAATTCGGCGGCTACCCGAATGTCATAGATGAAAAGAAAAATCCTATTGTGAGGTATGTGAAGCGCGAGGGATGTGTTGATTATAAAAATTATACTACTAATTGCGGAATATATCTCTGTATATTACATAATGGTAATGACAAGAACTCCTCACGGTATTCGAGCGAAGGCAGACCGTTTGAGCGTATTACTTACTGCAAGCCCGGTGAAGAACTGACCGATATGTATAAAATTGAAAGAGATATAATTTCTGTTTTCTCCTTGCGCGGTATCTCACAAAAAGAAAAAACATTCGCGCCGTATATCTACAGCATAATCCCTACCGATGAGGACAAAGAAGATCTGGACACTGAAGATGAAGATTATGATGACGACGACGAAGATTATGACGACGACGAAGATTATGATGACGACGAAGATTATGATGACGACGATGATGAGTAAGAAAGGAGAAACGAAATGAGTAAAGAAATGAGTATTCCTGAAATAATCAATGAACTGGATAAAATTGACAATCTATATTATTCGATTAGATCTACAGGCAAAAAGATTGATAGCTTGGTTTCGGTGGAAAACAAAGAAGAGTTGAGCCAGGTAGCGGAGAGGTTTTGCAATAAACTTAACGAATACCAGACGGAGCAGGAAGAAAAATTGCCCGCTTACGCTTCGGATATGTATGTTAGTGTCCCGAATTATCCTAAGCCCGTGGAATTTCCTAAAAAGAACAGCATTTTAGGCGGTGTTTCTCTTGGCCTTATTTACTTAACGGTTATTCTCCTCTGCATCGGCATGTTTGGATCCGCTTTATTGCCGGACGGACTCGGAATGAAGCTCACTGCTATTTCGCTTATTATGATTATTCCGACGGTTATCATGTGCAAAATATTCCCTATTTCCGGCGTGCTTGATGTTTTGAAATGCTACGATGAAATAAAAGAATATGAAGAAAACATGAAAGAGGCACAGGCTAGATTTGACAAGCGGATTACCCCTGAATCGAAGGAAGTGCGATACAAAGGGTTCATGGAATTTGAAGCAGCTTTTTTGGCTTGCGTTGAGGATTGTGATAAGAAATTTAAAGAGGAATCCGCTTGTTATGATGCTGAATGTGAAGAAGTCATTCAGAAAAATAAGAAAAAGCTTGAAGAGTATCATCGTGAAAGAGATGCAATGTTGGACGAGCTTGCAAGCATTGATTTGATTCCCGAGGATCTTTTCTATATTTCGGGACGCATTTCTACACTGCTGAAGCAGAAAAGAGCCGATTCCTTGAAGGAAGCTATCAATCTTGCGCTTGATGAAGAGCGTAAGGACGAAGAGGAAGAAGCAAGACGCGAAGAAGCCGAAAGACAGGAGCGTATCCTTGCGCGTCAGGCGGACGATAACCGTAGGCATAACGAAGCGATGGCGCGCCAAGCAGAAGCGGATGCTCGTGCAATGAGAGAGCATAACGCCGCTATGGAGCGCGCAGCGCAAGCACAGGCAGATGCGGCACAAGCGCAAGCAAGAGAAGCGCAGAGACAGGCTCGAATGGCCCAAGAACAGGCGAGCGCTGCTTGGAGAAACGCGCAAGAAAGATGCCGTCATTGTGTGAAGTATGGTAGTTGCGGCGTGCGTGGCGATGGAATAATCGGCTGCCCCGCATTTACTCCCAGATAATAAAAAAATATCCGCCCACTCGGGCGGATATTTTTTTATTCCTTTTCAAATTCAATTATATCTCTTAATCTATCGGGTGCTTTCTGCGGATTGGAGATGTCGATATCGCCGTAGGGCGTTTCGAGGGAGGTTGCATCGCTCTTACGAATAAAGAAAGCTACTCTCGTCGGAGAATACTGTTCCTCCGGCTCGTCCCAAGCGTCACAAAGCTTGTCAGTGCCGTCCTCTGTCAGATACTGCTCCATGTGCGGCACGATCCTGTCAAATTCGTCAACGCCCTCCTCAGGAACCGAAAAACCGAACCAGTCGATCTCGTCAGGTGTCATATCAAGAGTCAGCTCTATAAGCAGATGCGTTCTGTTAAAATTATAGCAACCGTGAACTTTCATAGTGTTTTCCTTTAAAAATGTCTCGGCGCAGCTGCACCGAGACATTTATTTTTTATATCGGATGATTTTGATTCTTCTTGCGGAGATTGTACTCGGAGCGGGGGTTTACAATCTCTCTCCAGTCGATGTCGCCGCGCTCAAGCGCACGAACGAGGATCTCGGCAGTTGCGATGTTCGTTGCAACGGGGACGTTGTGAATATCGCAGAGCTTAAGAAGGTTGAGATTGTTTCTTTCCGCCATGGAATCGGTTTCTGCGTAATCTCTGAAGAAAAGAACGAGGTCTATTTCGTCATAAGCGATACGTGTAGTTATCTGTTCAACACCGCCTTGGGATCCGGAAAGGAGCTTTTCAATGTGAAGCCCGGTTGCTTCGGTTATATGCTTGTGAGTGGTGCCTGTGGCGCAGAGATTATGGTTTGCGAGAATGCCGCAATATGCGATACAAAACTGCGTCATAAGTTCTTTTTTGCTTTCACCTGCGATGATGGCTATTTCCATTGTGTAACCGTCCTTTCCTTGGTTAAATCACTGAATTTTCTTGAGCAGCTCGGATCTCTTTATTTTTCTGAAGCCTGTAAAGAGAGGTACCGTTCTACCCGTTAAGCGAATTGCGATATTGGTAAATGCTTCTGCGGCGTTACAGGAGGGAATTGTAAATACGTCCTCGCCCTGCGCCTGCTTGTCAGACAGACGGGCGTCGAATGGAATTATACCGAGAAGCTGAATCGAGGTCTTATCAATAACCTCAAGAAGTCCCGGCTGTCCTTCGAATTCCTTTCCGTCCGAATGGAAGCAGTTAATTATGAGCTTTTTAATCTTTACGCCGGATTCCTCAAGAAGAATTCCAGTTCTTTCTGCGGCGCGAATCGAAGCGGGCTGATAGGTCGAAACGACGAGCGCCTCGTCTGAAGCGGCGGCGGCAAGCTTTAAAGGACTTCCTGTATCGCCGGGTGTATCAATGATTATATAATCGAAGCTCATCTGCTCGCCGATATTGCGAAGCGCGGTCTTGAACTCATCGTGGTCAAGCTCGGTTTCGTAATCGTAGGGGGCGGCACAGAAATAGAGATTGTCTGAACGGGAATCCTGAACAATTGCCTTTTCGGGAGCGATATCATGAAGAATAATATCGGTAATATCAAAAATAACACGGTCCTCAAGTCCCATAATAAGATCAAGAGAACGCACTCCGAAATCGCAGTCGATAAGGAGCGTTTTCCATCCGTCGAGAGCGAGCTTTATGGCAAGATTGGCAGATACCGTTGACTTACCAACTCCACCCTTGCAGGAGGTGACCATGATTATTCTCGTACTGTTCATAAAAACCTCAGCTTATAAATAATACACCTTAACTATACTAACATATAAATTTTATGATGTCAATAACTAATTTGTTAAAAATAGATAAAAAGGGAAAAAATTATCGAAATAAACGCCGTTTTTTGTCGTTCCTTTATGCCTCGCCCTTGAGCGCTTTTACCGCCTCTGAGGGATTGGGCGCGCGGAATACGGCTGAGCCGGCAACGATGACGTTTGCGCCTGCCTCGATAATGGATGCGACGTTATTTGTGTTTACGCCGCCGTCGACCTCAAGATCGATGTCGTAGCCCGATTCTTCTATCATTTTTCTTGCTTCGCGGAGCTTGTCGAGAGCGCTCGGCATAAAGGATTGACCGCCGAAGCCCGGCTCGACCGACATGATAAGGATCATATCGACAAGCGAAAGATAAGGAAGAAGCTCGGAAACAGGAGTCTTGGGCTTTATAACGATACCGGCCTTGATACCTCTGCTTTTGATCTTTTTCAAGGTGTCAACAACACTGTGGCAGGCTTCAAGGTGTACGGTTATAATATCTGATCCCGCATCAACAAATGCGTCTACGAATCTGATCGGCTCGGTTATCATAAGATGCGTATCGAAAACAGCCTTGGAGTGAGGACGGAGCGCCTTTATAAAGTCGGGGCCGAAGGAGAGATTCGGAACAAAGATGCCGTCCATAATGTCAAGATGGAGATATTCTGCACCTGCGTCAACGACTGCCTTCAGGCTGTCTGCCGCATAGGCGTAATCACATGCGAGAACGGAGGGGGAAACGATAATATTTTTTTTCATAGCTGACCTCAAAAAATCAATTTGTTTTCGTTGTATTTGATAATTAGTTTGCTCAAAGATAAATTCGCCGTTAATGTGCGTCAGTTCTCACCGTGTCACGGTTGTGATCGCAACATAAAATATTAAAGGACGGCACAGCCGTCTGACTTCCCGAAAAAGACGGGAAGAAAAATAGGACGGCGAAGGTCTTAAAGGACGTCAAAATACAGGATGTAAAGGGAAGAGTAAGACGGTAGCCGTCAAATATACTGCCTGATGGCTCTGCCGTCAGGCAGATTTGATTATAAGACAAACGGCGTGTGCGGAGATACCCTCGCCGCTACCGGTAAAGCCGAGCTTTTCCTCTGTTGTTGCCTTGATATTTACTCTTTCGGGCATTATATTGAACACCTTTGCGACGTTAGCTCTCATCTCGTCAATGTAAGGTGAAAGCTTCGGACGCTGTGCGACGACCGTTGCGTCGATATTTCCTACGGTATATCCTTTGGCTAAAAGAAGCGAGGCGACGTTTTCGGCAAGAAGCATACTGTTTATGCCCTTGAAATTATCATTGGTATCGGGAAAATGCTTGCCGATATCTCCCTCACCGAGTGCGCCCAATACTGCATCAAGAATTGCATGGACAAGCACATCGGCGTCGGAGTGGCCGAGAAGCCCTTTTTCATAAGGAATTTTAACGCCGCCGATTATGAGATCGCGGTTTTCAGTAAGACGGTGAACGTCGTAGCCGTGGCCTATGCGGATATCAGAAAAATTCATTTATTCTCCTCCGTTTCGCGGAATTTCAGTATCGCTTCTGCGATTGCGATATCGACGGGGGATGTAATTTTCATATTTTCTCTGCCGCAATCGACGGGATAGACCTCAAATCCGAGTGCTTCAACGAGAGAGGCGTCATCAGTTGCGATCGTGCCGTTTTTCTTTGCGGTATATGCTGCCGCGCGGTACATTTCGGTCATAAATACCTGAGGCGTCTGTGCAAGCCAGACCTTGCTTCTGTCGGGGGTTGAAAGCTTTTTGTCCTCAGATATTTTGACGGTATCGGTCGCCTTTTGCGCCGCTATTGCGGCTCCGTGTATGCAAGCTGCGTGCCCAACGTCTTTTATCATTTTTTCGGTGACAAGACATCTTGCGCCGTCGTGGATATAAACGAAATCGGTCTTATCCGAGATGCTCTTAAAGCCGTTAAGGACGGATGCTTGTCTGTCTGCACCGCCGAGGACGACCTTCGTTACCTTTTTCCAGCCGTAATCCTTTTTCCAGTTATCAATCGTTGCCATCTCGTCATCCTTTGTGACGATGACGATCTCGTTTATAAATTTACATTCGTGAAACGTCGAAATTGTTCTTACGATCGTTGGAATTCCGAGAATCGGAATAAGCTGCTTGGTTGTATTTCCGCCAACGCGAGTCGAGCTTCCGGCGGCGAGTATTATCGCAGTATTATGCTTTGTATATATGCCGTTGATTCTATCGGCAATACCTGTAAGTACAGTAGAAAAGCTCATATAAGCGTCCTTTCAAATACAAATACCGAAGGTATTTAACCCTCGGTATTGATTATAGCACATTTTATAGTAAAGTGCAATATTAAATCTGCTCGTTTGCGGAGTTAAGAGAAGAAAAATCTATCATTTTTCCTCCCAAAAGCTCACATTCTTCGCTATCGTGCGTGATAACGAGAACGGCTCGATCGGAAAGGTGCTCCTTAAGCAGCTCGGAGGCAATAATTCTCGTTTCGGAGTCAAGGCCTGTAAACGGCTCGTCAAGAAGAACGAAGCTTCCCGGATTTTCTTTTGCAAACACAATGGCACGAACAATTGCAACACGGCGCGCCATACCGCCCGAAAGCTCGTTCGGGAGCTTTTTCATATCGTCCTCGGTGAAGAGAAGGGTAGATAAAAGCTCGTGAGCAAGGGCTTTTCCTTCGCTTGTTCTGCATATTTTTTTGATATTATCATAAGCAGACACGGAGGGCAAAAGACGGGATTCCTGAAAAAGCACAGTGCTTGCACCGCTGACGCCCTGAACTGTTCCTGCATCGGCTTTGGTCAGCCCTGCTATTATTCGTCCAAGCGTCGTTTTGCCGCAGCCCGAAGCGCCGGATAGACACGTAAAGCCTTTTTCAAGAGTCAGGCTTGGAATCTCAAAAATAAGCTTGCCGTAAAATGATTTTTTTATGTTTTCAAGCAGTGCCATTTCGAGCCTCCTTTCTCTGAAGCGCCTTGACTATCGCTCTGAAAGCAAGCTCCATAAGCATGGAAATTGCGATTATTGCAACGGTGTATGCAAACATATCAACTGTTTCAAGATAGGTTTTTGCTTCAAGCAGACCGTTACCGAGGGTGTTGTCGGTGCCGCAAAGCACCTCTGCCGCAATTCCTGCCTTCCAGCCCAGCCCCATCGCCGTAACGAGAGAGGTCAAATATGAAGGAAGCACCGAGGGAATATATAGCGAGGATATGCGCTCAAAAATCGGCATTTTATACGTGTTTGCCATCTCGATAAGGTCAGAATCGACGTTTTGCAGAGCATTTTTGAGAGCGCTCCAAACGATAGGCGTTATCATCAGAACCGATATTAAAACGGGAATATCTGAATTTTTCATCCAGATAAAAGCGAGGATTATAAAGGACGCAACCGGGGTTGCCTTTATTACCGTATTAAGCGGCGAAAGGAGAATGTCTGCCCCCTTAAAAAATGCGGTTATAATACCCAGTACGGTGCCGATCAGTACACCGCCTGCAAATCCCTGCAAAATGCTCAGTAGCGAATTTCCTGCATAGAGATAGAAATCCTTTTCTTTCATCAGCTCGAAAAGTCTTTTGAATGTAACGGCAGGAGAGGGAAGAACGTATTTCATTCCGACTCTGTATGCAAAAAAGTCCCAAAGCACCGTCCAAAAGACGGCGCTGATGAGGATATATATTACTTTTTTTATGATTTTAACGCTTGTAGTAGAGCGCTTCACCCGGCATTGTTCCTCCTATGGATTTGGAATCTGCATTAAAGAGAACGGTGTAAAATGCGTTGAGATAAGAGATCATCTCATCGCCCTCGATAAATACGATGTTACATCTCGGAATTGAGAGTGCCGCAACGGGAGCTGCGGGGATAATTCCGTTGCCTGCAATAATTACCGATGCCTCTGCTGCATTTTCATTTACATATTTGACGGACGCTTTGTATTCGTCAAGAAACGCATTCAGCTTTTCGGGATGATTTTCGATAATATCCTTCTTAACTACGATACAGCCCTGAACAGCCTTGTTTTCGCTTACCTTGTCCCATTCGGCGGTAATGTCGATGGCTACACGAAGATTTGCGTTTTTGGTGAGTGACGAGGTTATCTGCGGCTCGGGAAGCATGACGAGGTCTTTCTCGCCCTGCGCTGCAAGAGTTGCAAGCTCGGCAGGAGTTGGATACCACTCTATTGTTACCTTGCCCTTGAGATTATTCTTTTCAAGGATGTAAGCAAGCATATATTCGGGAGTTGCTCCCTGGCCGTAAGCGTGAATGGTTTTGCCTTCAAGATCGGCTACCGAGTTCACGGTAGTGCCGTTTTCCATTATATAGAGAACGCCGAGAGTATTGATCGCCGCAACAACGTAAGCGCCATCTGTTTTCTTATTGACTACTGCTGCGAGATTAACCGGGACCGCTGCTATGTCGAGCTGTTTACCGATAAGCTTAGTGGAAATTGTGTTTGCGTCTTTGAAAAGCTCAAAATTATATTTTGCTCCGTCGAGATCGTCGTTCATGAGCTTTGCCATTCCCATTCCCGTCGGGCCCTTGATCGTTCCGATCTTGAGAACATAATCGTCACCTTCAGTTTTCTTTTCGGAGCAGGAAGCAAATGCGAAAAGGAGCATTGAAAGAGCCAAAATCGCTGAAATAAATTTTACTGTCTTTTTCATTTTGTTTGATCCTTTACTGATGTTATTTATCGTCAAATGATATTTAAAAGTCCCTCACGGTCAGTTACCGTTACGCTTTTTCCGTCAAGAGATATAAGCCCCATTTCTGATAGCTCGTCAAGAGCGCGATAAAGAGATGCTCGTCCTATTCCAAGGGCTGATGCAAGCTTTACCTTTGTGCTTACGATGCCGTTGTCCTCACGAACAAGGAAGGTAGCAAGCTTTTGCGTTACTGACGGCGCAGAAAGCTCGGACATTCTCTTGTTGAGAAAACGGATCTTACCGGATAGAAAGGCAATATAGGCTACGGCGAAATTACTGTCAGCTTCGATAAGCTTCGTAATAAGCTCTATCGGAATGAAGAATACTGTCGCATCCGTTTCTGCCCTAAGCTCGGTTACGTCCTCGCTTTCCTCGCAGAAGAGGGAAGCGGCGCCGAACACTCTGCCTTTTTCAAGCCTTTGAATAAGCACCGGCTGACCGCCGCCACGACGGAAAACGAGAACGCTTCCTGAGGTTATAAGAGAAAGTCCATAGCCGCCTGACGATATTTTCTCGCCTTGAAGAGCAGATACCGTTTTGCAACGAGGATCTGCTGCAATCTCTTTAAGCTTTTCGTTTGCAAGCGGCGAGAATATCGGATGCCTTTTGAGTAACTCCGTGATTTCTCCGTTACTAAACATATCATTCTCCTAATGTCTCATTTGAGACATTTATATTATAGCACGTTCAAGAATATTTGTCAATGATTTTGCAGAAAATATGCATTAAGTATTAAAATACTTTGTTAATGCCGTTTCCTGTTTTGATAAAGGATCTGATGTTTTGGCAAAGAATGTCGATCAGGCGCTTTCTTGCCTCGACCGATACCCACGCCGCATGAGGTGTGATTATACAGTTATCAAGAGTGAGTAGCGGGTTATCCTTTTCGGGGGGCTCTTTGACCATTACGTCAATAGCGGCCCCCGCCAGTGTTCCGTCTGTCAGCGCTGTATACAGGTCATTTTCATTGATAACCGCACCGCGTGAGGTGTTGATAAGATATGCGCCCTTTTTGACCTTGGAAAGAAATTCCGAGTTGACAAGTCCTCTTGTCTCATCGGTCAAGGGGCAGTGGATCGATATAAAGTCCGACTCAGAGAGAAGCGTATCTTTATCGGTAAATTCGATTCCGTCTATAATTTCATGCTTTGCGCTTCTGCGGTATGCGAGAACTCTCATTCCGAATGCGGAGCATATTTTGGCAAATCGGAGTCCGATGGCGCCGCAACCGTAAACACCGACGGTCTTGCCTTCAAGCTCGGCGTAGGGAATATTCTGATATGCAAAATCAGCCCTACCGGTCCAGGTGCCGCTTAGAACTGCGGAACGGAAAAGGTCAATTCTCGTGGAAATCGCAAGCATAAGAGAAAAGGCGAACTGCGATACTGACGAAGTGGAATATCCCGGAATATTGCAAACCTCTATTCCTCGCTCACGGCAGGCCGGAACGTCAATCATGTCATAACCCGTGCCGAATGCCGATATAAATTTAATGTTTGGGCATTTATTCAGCACGTCCTTTGTGATGTGCATGCGGTTTGTTATGACTATATCTGCGTCACCTATGCGCTCGGCAACCTCGCTTTCCTCGCTTCGGTCGTAGATCTGATAGGTCCCGAATTCGCTGAAAAATTCCCAGCTGAGGTCTCCGGGATTTACGGCAAAGCCGTCTAAAACTACTGTTTTCATAAATACCTCCAAATAGTTTTTTTCGACAAAAATTTTTAATATTATCTTGGATTTGATATTATTTGACTTGACTTTTTTATCATAAAATGATAGAATAACAAAATGGTAATATAATCGTACTTGTAAGAAAGGTCGATATAATGGTTAATAACGATAAAATAACAACAGAAGAAGTGCATCAGGGTACGAAGCCCGCTTATAAAACGAGACGAATTCGTACTCGTATGGTGCTTAAGATAACGCTTGTTGTGCTCATTGCGATTCTTCTTATTATTACAGGCACCGGAATCGGAATCTTCTTGCCCCTTCTTCAGGCATACAACAGAAGCTACACAAAGGTGCCGATTATAACCCGCCCCCCGGATTATTCCTTCGTGATTCCGCCTATTTTGGGCGATATGAGCGGAGGCCCGCAAATCGGCGAAAACGGAAACTGGTGGATAGGCGATTACGATACGCTTATACCCGTTATCTATGGCGAGCTTGAAACCGATGAAAGCGGAGAAGAATTCGCCCCCGTAGAAAATGAGCCGATTATCGGTGAAAACGGAAACTGGATGATAGGCGATCACGATACGGGTATTAATGCAGAGGTAACAACGGATATTCCCGAGCCGCCCGCTGTTACAACGGCGCCCGATAATGACAGCAAGCCGACCGGAACCGGCGGTAAGCCCGTCAGCGCAAACGGTATTTATAAGGTAGATCAGAAGGATCCCGATATTGAAAATATCCTTCTTGTCGGCACGGACAGCCGTAATATGTCGTCTCTTAAGGGACGCTCCGATACGATGATCGTCTGCTCCTATAACAAGAGAACAGGTCAGGCTAAGCTCATTTCCTTCATGAGAGATACTCTCGTTCCCATCGAGGGACTCGGTAAAAACGGCGGAACGCTTTTCCAGCGACTTAACGCAACCTTCTCGCTAAGCGGTATTGCTTGCACGATCAATACGATAAATCAGATATTCGGTCTTGATATTCAAAGATTCGCAATTATCAACTTTGCCGGTACCGAAAACCTTATCAACTCCTGCGGAGGCGTTGACGTCAAGCTTACGAATACTCCCGGAAACCCGAGAGGTGAGGTACAGTATATCGAGAAGTTCGGATATAAGGCGATAAGCAACGGCGACGGAACCTACCACCTCGACGGCGGCGCAGCGCTGATTCACATGCGCCAAAGATACGGCGGCTCCGACGTCAACCGTACCGAAAGACAGAGAAAGGTTATTATGGCACTCTTCAGACAGGTCGTTTCCTCCCGTGACATCACGGAAATTTACGATCTTATCAGAAACGCCTTTAACGCTAAAATGTTCCAGACGAACATTCCGATTGATGAAATGCTGAACCTTGCGGCAAGCGTTGCATCGAACGGTGCAAATATGACCATCGGCTCGTATCGAATTCCGACAACTTATAGCAGCATTTACTTCCACATGGGCCAGCAAAAGAAGGTCGGCAAGGGTGAAGGCGGCGCTAATGTTCTTCAGATAGATTTCGATTTACAGAAGAGCAAGGTACAGGAATACGTCTACGGTAAATAAAAATATTTGGGCGCCACGATCGTGGCGCTCATTTTATTTTTTCATTTCTTCGACAAGCGGCTTCGGTAGGAAGCGGACAAGGACCGTTCCGAGAATTCCGCAGGCGATAAACTCTCCGATAAATACGGTAAGGGCAAAGAAGGGAAGTCCGCCGCTTAAACTATATACGTATTTGAGAATCAGAGGAATCGCAACGGTGTTTGCGACAATCGGCGGTATGGGCGCAAGATATTTTGAAATCTTACCTATGTAATACGTTCCGACAGCTCCGAGCAAGGTTGCAATAGCTCCGAAAAGGGTATCGAGCGGAGCTGCGCCGAAGCTGGCATTTGAGATTAAGCATCCGACAAACAGCCCGGGAATTGCTGCCGGGGTGAATATCGGAAGGACTGTCAGCGCCTCCGACAGACGAAGCTGGATCACACCTCTGTCAAGGTGAAAGACCGCGCTGACTGCTGTCAGTATGACGTAAAGCGCGGCGATAAGGGCCGCTTTGGTGGTAAAAAGCGTTTTTTTGTTTTTCATCAGGGAACTCCTTTAGTTTTGTTTAAGGTGAGGAAGGTCTCGAACTCACCGGATAATATTTTATCATAAATCCCTTATTATTTCAACAAGGAAATATAATTTTTCAAAAGAAGCAAAAATATTGACAGTTCTTACGAAATATGCTATAATTTATCGTTGATAAAATCATTTTCAGAAAGAGTGTATAATTATGTCACAGCTACTTACAGTTAACGACAAAAGAACTAAATACTGCGCAGAGTTCAGAGAGTCAGACATCGGCTCGCGTGCCTGCGTAATGGGCTGGGTACAGAGAGCAAGAGACCTTGGTAGCCTTATCTTTATTGATCTTCGTGACCGCACGGGAATCGTTCAGCTTGCATTTGACGATAATACCGCGCGTGACGTTTTCGAGACCGCATTTTCTGTTCGCTCGGAATTCGTACTATGTGCGAAGGGTGTTGTCAGAGAGCGCTCGTCCGTAAACGATACGATCCCGACAGGTCATGTTGAAATCGCAGTAGACGAGCTTAAGATCCTCTCCGCCTCGCAGACTCCTCCTTTTGAGATCGTCGAGAACAGTAACGTCAAGCCCGAGCTTCGTCTGAAGCACCGTTATCTTGACCTTCGCCGTCCCGACCTTCAGCAGCATATTATCGACCGTGCCAAGATCACCCGTATCGCAAGAGAATATTTTGCAGATCAGGGCTTCATTGATATCGAAACTCCTAACCTGATAGCTCCTACTCCCGAGGGAGCAAGAGACTACCTCGTTCCTTCCCGTGTTCACCACGGTAAGTTCTACGCACTTCCGCAGTCGCCACAGCTCTATAAGCAGCTTCTTATGCTTTCGGGCTTCGACCGCTATATTCAGATCGCACGTTGCTTCCGTGACGAGGACCTCCGTGCTGACCGTCAGCCCGAGTTCACGCAGATCGACCTTGAAATGTCCTTCGTTACGCAGGACGATGTCATCTCGGTAACCGAGGGCTTCCTCAAAAAGGTGTTCAAGGAATTCAAGGGTATTGATCTTGAATTGCCCCTCCTCCGTATGACCTACGACGAGGCAATGACTCGCTTCGGCTCCGATAAGCCCGACCTCCGTTTCGGCTTCGAGCTTACCGATCTATCATCTGTTCTTTCGGGATGCGGCTTTAAAGTGTTTGCAGGTGCCATTGAGAACGGCGGAAGCGTCCGCGGTATCAACATCAAGGGTGGCGCAAAGTTCTCCCGCAAGGAGATCGACTCTCTTACCGAGTTCGTTAAGAGCTATAAGGCAAAGGGACTTGCATGGTATAAGAATAACGCAGGCGAGATTTCCTCGTCTTATGCAAAGTTCCTTACCGACGAAGAAAATGCAGCTGTCATCAATACTCTCGGAATCGAGGAGGGCGACCTTGCGCTTATCGTTGCCGACAAGAATAAAGTCGTATTTGATTCTCTCGGCGCACTTCGTTGCGAGGTAGCCAAGAGAATGGGACTTCTCGATCCGAACGATTATAAGCTCCTCTGGGTAACCGAGTTCCCGCTCTTTGAGTACGATGAGGACGACGGACGCTACTACGCAAAGCATCACCCCTTCACGATGCCCTTTGCAGAGGACATTGAGTACCTTACGTCCGATCCCGGAAGAGTTCGCTCTATCGCTTACGATATCGTTATTAACGGTACCGAGGCTGGTGGAGGCTCTATCCGTATTCACGACGGTGAGATCCAGAACAAGATGTTTGAGGCGCTCGGATTTACTCCTGAGGAAGCACAGGCAAAGTTCGGCTTCCTGCTTGAAGCATTCAAGTACGGCACACCTCCTCACGGAGGCCTCGCATTCGGTCTTGACCGTCTTGTCACGCTCCTTCTCGGTCTTGAGGATATAAGAGACGTTATCGCCTTCCCGAAGGTGCAGAACGCCTCTGAGCTTATGACGAAGTGTCCTTCGCTCCCTGATCCCAAGGCGCTCTCCGAGCTTGCAATCGCAGTAGTCGAAACAGAGGACGAAGAATAATATTCAGATCCCCGACGGGGCACCGTCGGGGATTTTTGCTAAAAGTCTTGACATTCAGCACAGTGTGTGCTATAATGCTCCTCGGCACACAGTGTGCTGAAAGGAGGACACAAATGACGCGAAGCCAGAATAACGGACTGATCCGCGACGAAATGTCGGTCAGGATAATAGACGCAGCGGAAGAGATCGCCGTTGAAAGCGGTACCGAGGACCTGACCGTCAGAAAGATACTCCGTTCCCTCGGCATCACTAACAGAGTGTTTTATAACCGTTTTCATAACATAGGCGAGGTGCTCGAAAAGGTGTATGAAAAAACGGTGCTTAAGGCCCGCAGGTGTATAACGGCAAAGCAGGATGCAAAAAAAGACTTTTTCGAAAACGTCTACGATCTTGTTTCGGAAATAATCTCGATGTCGTACGAAAGCCGAAAGCAAATGAGCAGCTTCGTTTTCGAAACTGATTCGCAAGAAAAGGAAAACCGTGAATGGTGGACTGCCGAGATCAAGAAGATAATCGATAACGCAATCGAAAAGGGCTACCTTAAGAAGGTCGATTCCGGTGTCCTCAGCCACTCGATATGGTGCTTCTGCCGAGGCTATAACGCTGACGTTATCGCCCAAAATATCCCCAAAGAGGAAGCGGTAAAAAACTTCCGATACTCCTTTTCCTTTATGATCGAAGGATTAAAAACGTAATTATTATATTGAGAGGAATATAAAAATGAAAA
>JAZNXR010000029.1:0-48127 GCA_045593985.1 Eubacteriales bacterium | reverse complement strand
GATGCTTCGGCACGTTGTTTGTAGGGTGCGACGTCCTCGACGCCCCGCACAAAAACAATGTTACTTCCCTTCGGAACACGGTTGCTTCGCAACCTACCTCATCCGTCAACCTTCGGTTGACACCTTCCCCTCAGGGGAAGGCAAGACGACATCCCGATGCTTCGCCATGTTGTTGGTAGGGGAGGGGCTTGCTCCTCCCGGACACCTCATCCACCGCTACCGCGGTCCCCCTGTCTCGCTGCGGCTCGGGCGCGCCGCGGCTCTGACTGCCACCGGCAGTCATTCACTACCGCGTCGCCGCTTCGCTACCCAAGGGGAAGGCAAGACAACGCCTCGATGCTTCGCCACGTTATTTGTAGGGTGCGACGTCCTCGACGCCCCGCCCAAAAGCAATGTTACATTCCTCCCGAACACCTCATCCGCTTCACTTCGTTCAGCACCTTCCCCTGATGGGAAGGCAAGAGGGCGTGGCGGAGATTTTTGATATAGCAGATAGAGTGAGAGCGGGAGCGGGCGGTGCGTCGAGGACGTCGCACCCTACACCCTCTCCGTCGGCTTCGCCGACACCTCTCCCGGAGGGCGAGGCAAGATAACGTCTACGGAGCTTTGAAACGAATGGGCAGGTCGAGAGAGACTGTAATAATAAAAAACACGGCACCCGAGGGTGCCGTGTTTTATAATTATTCGTGATGCTTATGCTTCGTGCAGAGACGTGTGATAAGCTTTATAAGCTCGACTATCGGGATGGTCGAGAGCGCAAGTGCGAGAGCGACTGCGTATTCTGTGGGGTTGATATGAGCGAATCCGAAGAGTTTGCTGAGAGGATCAATGGTGATGAGTGCAGTTGTGAGAAGGAGCGAAACGACCATTGAGCCCCAGAGTATCATATTGTGATTCTTGAGCTTGAAGATCGAGCCGTGTGAGCGGAGGTTGAAGGAGTGGAATATTTCTGCCATACTCATTGCGAGGAACGCCATTGTCATACCGTCGGGCGAAACGCCTTTGACGATCTCCCATTTGCCGCTTTCCATGAAGTGACCGATGAAGTATGCGGCAAGGGTGATAATGGATATCATAATTCCCTGATATGCGATATTGAAGCCCATACCGCCGGCAAATATACCTTCGTTGCTCTTACGGGGCTTACGTGTCATAATGTCGGGCTCTGCCTTTTCGGTGCCGAGCGCGAGTGCGGGAACGGAGTCGGTCACGAGGTTGATGAAGAGGAGATGGGGAGCCTCGAGAATTCTGAATCCGAGGAGCGTTGCGGTGAATACCGAGATGACCTCGGAGAGGTTAGAGGAGAGAAGGAACTGAATACACTTTGTGATGTTATCGTAGATTCTTCTTCCTTCGGCAACTGCGGAGACGATCGTAGCGAAGTTATCATCGGCAAGGATCATATCAGCGACGTTCTTCGTAACGTCGGTTCCGGTGATACCCATACCGATACCGATATCGGCGCTCTTTATCGAGGGGGCGTCATTTACGCCGTCGCCTGTCATTGCGGTTACCATTCCGCGCTTACGCCAAGCGTTGACTATTCTCGTCTTATGCTCGGGCTGAACTCGTGCGTAGACCGAATACTTCGTTACTGCTTCGTCAAATTCCTCGTCGGAATACTTGTCGATCTCGGCGCCTGTGATTGCTTCCGACGCATCGGAGATTATTCCGAGAGTCTTTGCGATAGCGACAGCAGTGTCCTTGTGGTCACCTGTTATCATTATCGGGCGAACGCCTGCGAGTACGCACTGCTTAACTGCCTCGGATACCTCGGGACGAACGGGATCTATCATTCCGACAAGACCGATAAATACGAGGTCGTTTTCAAGAGCTGCGGGGGAGCAATCGCTCGGCATTGAAGGATGCTTCTTATATGCGCAGGCGAGAACACGGAGAGCTTGTGAAGCGAACTCGGTATTCTTCGCAAGGATTTCCGATCTGTATGCATCGGTGAGCGCAACCTCGCTTCCATTTACGAGGATCTTCGTGCAACGTGCGAGAAGCTCGTCGGGAGCGCCCTTGGTGTACTGGATTATATTACCGTTATCGTTATGAACGGTGGACATCATTTTTCTTCCCGAATCGAAGGGAGCTTCGCCTACACGGGGAGAGGTCTTTTCGATTTCGAGCTTGTTCAGACCAAGCTTGGTTGCGTAGTTAACGAGCGCACATTCGGTAGGCTCGCCGACTGCTTCGCCGCTATCATCGGGGCTTGCATCGGAGCAGAGCGCCATACCGATTGCGAGAAGGTTGATATCGTCGCCCCAGCTATCGACTACGGTCATCTTGTTCTGGGTGAGAGTACCTGTCTTATCGGAGCAGATTATCTGGGTACAGCCGAGCGTTTCAACCGCGGTAAGACGGCGAATGATCGCATTCTGCTTCGACATCTTGGTAACGCCCATCGAAAGAACGATGGTAACGACTGCTGCAAGTCCTTCGGGAATTGCGGCAACCGCCAAGGAAACTGCGGGCATAAACGCATCCTCGAGGATTACTCTGAACGCATTTTCGGAGCCAAGAATATCTCTGTTCATGAACAGAGTAAAGGCAAACATAAATACGCAGATACCGAGGACGAGCCAGGTGAGGATCTTCGAAAGCTGCGAGAGCTTCTTCTGAAGGGGAGTTTCGCCTTCCTCTGCTTCGGTAATTGCGGTTGCGATCTTACCCATTTCGGTATTCATACCGATGCCGGTTACTACCATTGTTCCGCGTCCGTAAACAACGACGCTTCCCATATAGCACATATTCTTTCTGTCGCCGAGCGAAACGTCGCCGTTATCGCCTGCGGTGAGAACATGGTCGACCTTATCGGAGGGGACGCTTTCACCTGTCAGCGCCGCTTCCTCTATCTTCATGCTGGCGCTTTCCAGTATTCGTCCGTCGGCGGGAACTGCATCGCCTGCTTCGAGGACTACGATATCACCGACAACGAGGTCTTCGCTTTTTACGGTAATCAGCTTACCGTCACGAATTACCTTTGACGTTGCCGCCGCCATTTCCTTTAAGGCGTCGATTGCCTTTTCCGCCTTGCTTTCCTGAATTACGCCAAGGACGGTGTTGAGTACTACGACTGCGAGAATAATGAAAACGTCTGTCGGAGGCTCGTGCATCGCTATCTCGGTAATTGCGGAGACGATTGCCGCACCGATCAGGACGAGCACCATGGGATCAAGGATCTGCGAGATTATTCTCTGCAGAAGGGTGACCTTTTTGCCCTCGGCAAGCTTGTTTTTGCCATCTCTTGCCTGTCGCACCTCGACTTCACTTGAAGTGAGACCGTTTTGCGAGGAAGAAAGCTCTGAGAGAACATCTTCCTTTTCTAATAGGTAATGCTTCATTTTGTTTATTCCTTTCGGATTTTTTACATAAAAAATAACGAGCCAATGCGCAGTAAACCGCACACAGTCTCGTTCTTTAATTCAAGCCAAACGGATCAGATCCGCGGGATGGTTGACTTGACACGCTTTCGCGCAAACTACTCCCTATGTTACGTTTGATTTTACCACATCGGTGTGACTTTGTCAAGAAAATGAAGGAACAATTTACAATTTTTTCAATTAATTATTATTCCACCCATCATGAGCCCTCGCTTGCCGTGGCTTGCACGGTGCGAAAACAGAATATCGCTATGGCATGAGGTGCATTTTTCGCATACGTTTATATTTTCTTCCGTAACGCCTGCTTTAATGAGAAGGTGAATGTTCATTCCCGTCAGATCTGCTCGGAATTTTCCTTCATCGCCTGACGGTGTTATATAAGGAAGAAGCTCGCTTCCGTATTCCGATTCCTTTACGGCGTTTACAAAGGGAATATCGACCTCGTAGCAGCAGGAATGAATACAAGGCCCTATTGCGACCTTGATGCTTTCTGCTCTTGCGCCGAGGGACATCATTTTGCCTACTGCATTCGGAGCAATTCCGCTGACAGTTCCGCGCCAGCCTGCGTGGACTGCACCGATTATTCCTGCTTCGTCATAGAGCAGGATCGGAACACAGTCTGCCACCTTGACGGTCAGAAGAAGCCCTTTTTCCTTTGTGACGAAGCCGTCACATTCGAAGCTTCGACTTAGATCGCTTTCGGTTACGATTTCGACCTTGCTTGAATGAATCTGCTTTGCCGAGAACATTTTTGATATATCGCTTCCGAGTGCGGAGGCGAAGCGGCGGCGGTTTTCCTTTACGTCCTTTTCCTCCCCCATTCCGAGATCGAGGGTGTCAAGTCCGTTTCCGTGGCTGACGCCTCCTTCACGGGTTGAAAAGCCGTGTGTGCAAGCTATATTATTTGAAATAAGGAGGGGCAACGCTCCCTTTTTTATAAATCCGCCGATCATTTTTGCGTCCTTTCGGTTTTTTTCAATATTTATTATACTATATTCGCTCGGCTTTATCAATACGTTAACATCATACTTTTCTCTGCGTAAAATAATTACTGTAGGAACATCATTTTTTTGTTCGGCACGAATATTATTCCCATCAATGCCGAAAAATAGTAATGTGATCTTACGGGAAAGTACAAAATGAAAGGAAAAATATTATGACGTGTAAACGCGGAGATATATTTTACGCCGATTTAAGTCCTGTTGTCGGCTCGGAGCAGGGCGGGTTGCGCCCGGTTCTTATAATTCAGAATGACGTTGGCAACAAGTATAGCCCGACTGTTATTGCGGCGGCAATAACCTCCCGAACGGGAAAGGCGAAGCTTCCGACGCATATAGGCGTTGAGGCTATGCTCAGCTCCGATTCATCGGGGGGACTTATGAAGAATTCCGTTATCCTGCTTGAGCAGGTGAGGACTCTTGACAAAACACGGCTGAAGGAAAAAATGGGGCATCTTGACGATGCCGTTATGCGCAGGGTGAACGAGGCTATTGCCGTCAGCTTCGGGCTTGGAAGCGAGACTCCGAACGAAATAATCGGTTGACTATTGAAAAATTCCGCATTTCCGTGTATAATATAGGAAGAAACGGAGGTGCGGAATATGAATACGTCCTTAGAGCAAATTCGCCAGATGATCTTAGACGAGGTCTCTCCGTCGAAGATCGTTATTTACGGCGAGAAGAAAAACGGTGACGTCGTTCGTGAAGTCAGTCTTCTTATTGTGGTGAAGGACAATCCGAAGGATGTCGAAAGAAAGCTTTACCGTGCTCTTGACCTTGAATTTGCATATAATTTACTTGTATATAAGGAAGAAGACTTTTTACTTCTTATAGAGGATAAAACGAGCTATGCATACAGCATAATGTCGAAGGGCAGGGTGCTTTATGGGTAGGAGACGAGGCAAGCCTCACGACAGTAAAAGATATTTCGACTGGCTTGAGCGCGCGGAATGTGATCTCGATTCCGCAAGGATCTTAAAGGATAATGACGGCGACAACTGCAATGCCGCCTTCCACTGCCAGCAGTGCATCGAAAAGGCGCTAAAGGGTTATCTTCTTTATCAGCACTGCAGGCATTTTGACGGACATAACCTGACCTTCCTTTGCAGAAGCGCCTGCAAGATTGACGGCAAGTTCAATGAGTGGCTTGACGAAAGCACGGCTCTTAACAGGTATTATATTGAAACAAGATACCCAACCGACGTTGGATTTGACATTACCGACTCGGAACTTGAAAAGGTATATAGGATGGCACACGATATGTACGTCTTTATTTTCAAGACAATATCGAAAGAGACTGTAAAATAAAAAATACGGAAGCGAACGCTTCCGTATTTTTTGTGTCAGACGAAAATCAGACGGTTCCGAGGAATTTAAGGATGCAGAGGATGATACCTACAAGCGAGTAAATTCCCATGAGAGAGCTGAGGATCGAGAAGATGATGCCGATGATCGGGATTTCTGCGAGGAAACCGATAACGATACCTGCGATCGCTACGACAACGAGGAAGATAACGAGCTGGATAACGAGCGAAACTACGTTTCCTTTTTCGATCTTGAAGGGCGTGGGCCAAATTTTCTTAAGAAGATCCATAATAATTACCTCACTATATAATGTAGTAACTATATTATAAATCCTTGTGATGTAAAATGCAATAGTTTGTTAAAAAAATTTACAGTATGTAGACATTTTTGTCTTTGCGTGGTATAATGATTATATAGACGTGAGAATAATGCTGAGCTTAGCGGAGGTAATATAATAATGAAGGACATTCATCTTTTAGGTAAAAAAATTCTTTTTGACAAGTCGAGGGTGCTTCTTGACTACAAGCCCGACGAAAAATGGCTTGATTATTTTGAGCCGAAAAGCGGCGAGTGGAAATACGAGGACGGCGCTCTTATCGGAATCGAAAACGGAAACAAGGGCGGAATCCTTTTTACGCGTGAGCGCTACGAGGGTAACGTGATGCTTTCGTTTACCGTTTCGACAATTCTTCCCGCTACCCGTGATCTTAATGCCGTTTTCTGCGCAAATTGGGATGACGAGGTCGACTATCTCGGTCTGTCTTATGTCTGCGGTCTTAACGGCTGGTATGAAAATAAGGCGGGGCTTGAAAGAAACATAGGCTACGGCGTAGGCTCAAACCTTTATTCGACGACGAGCCTTTATAAGTATACCCCCGGAACGGAGGTCAGAATGACCTGCGGAGCGATCGACGGTCAGTCCTTCATGGTCGTTGATGACGTTCTCGTTTCCGAAATGATAGATCCCAATCCCATTAACGGCGGTCACGTAGGCTTTTCCGCCTACTGTACGATGCTCCGCATCAAGGATATTGAGGTAAGGGAAATTTGCTGGGAGCCGTTTGAGCAGAAGTACGATCCCGAGTTTTGATGATTTATCTTTTCCGTTTAAATAATCGTTATAATTTGTTTACAATCAATGACAAAAAAATGATAATTTAAGGCAAATTTCTTATAGAAGAAAAGCTGTTAAAGTGTTATACTACTTCTGCAAAAAGCAATAATTTTTGTTCTGTTTTATGCAAAGTTATGTAGAAAATGCAGAATTTTTCGAGTCAAATGTCAAAAACACTTCGCTTTGCGAAAGTTTTTTATCGCATCTGCTCAAAATTCAAGCGCAATTTTTTAACAATTTGCACAAGGAAAATTTATCTGCTATTTTAACTTGATTTTAACATTTGGCACGTATTACGAGCAAATGTCAAAATATAAAATATTTCCATAAAGGAGAAATCTTATGAAGAAGTTATTTGTGCTTCTTATCGCTGCATGTATGCTCGTTACCTGCTTCGCTTGCGGCGGAAAGAAAACCAGCGGAACCGGTTACAACCCCGCCACCAAGCCGAATGCTGAAAAGTGGAAGGACCTTCCCGATAACGATTTCGGCGGCCAGGAATTCCGTGTAAGCACCAGAGCCAATTACGCTAACCTCGAGGTAGTCGTTGCTAACGAGGAATCCGAGGACATTATCGACAGAGCTCTTATGCTCAGAAACGCAAGAGTTGTCGACAGATACAATGTTGAGATTCTCTGCGATGAGCAGAGCGGTCAGGCGTTTGTTCACCGTGACTACGTTGCTGACAGCTGCCGTCTTTCTGCTGACGCATTCGACCTCGCTATGACCTACGTTTACGAGAGCTCGCCCCTTATCACAAACGGTTTCGTTTACAACTGGGCTAAGCTCCCCTACACCAAGCTTGCAGAGTCTCACTGGATCAACGGTATGAACACTCAGTTCTCCGTTCGTGATGCTATCTATACTGCAATCAGCAAGATGTGTATTTCTACCATCGGTCAGACCGTTGCTATGGTTTACAACCGTGACCTCGGCGACGAGGCGTTCGGCGGTGAGGAATTCACCAACGGCATCTTCGAAACCGTTCGCGCCGGCAACTGGACCTACGACCACTTCATGGGAATCATTAACCAGTACGACTGGGAAGATGCAGGCAACGACGGCCGTACCGCTGACGACAGCTATGCATTCTATATGACCTCTGACTGGTCTATCGACACCTGGCATGCTGCATGGGAAATCCCCATGATCAGAAATACCGTGAAGAACGGTCTTGAGGACGTTTACATGCAGAATGATAAGGTCCTTACCTATGCAGACAGAATGCACACCATGTATCACAACACCAACAATATCTTCTACGGCGCACAGCACGAGGCTACCACTGCGTTCAAGAGCAGAAGAGCACTCTTCACCACTATCGGTCTTTCCGGTACCATCAGCGCCCTTGCAGATATGGAAGATACATACACCATTCTTCCTCAGCCTAAGTTCGATGAGAACCAGGCTAATTACAGATCCGCAATGTTCGATAACTACTCTGTAATGTCTATTCCGATCACTGCAGATCCTAACTTCGTATCTCTTATCGTTGAAGCACTCTCCATTTCTTCTGAGGACAACGTATATCCTGTATACAGAGTTGAGGCACTTCAGGGACTTTACCTCTCCGATACCGACTCTTACGAGATGCTTGATATCGTTCTTAACAACGTTTCTTGGGACATCGCAACTCTCCTTAACGAGAACTTCCCGATGATGACCATCGTTCGTTTCGACGTTCAGAACAATCCTAAGAACTCCCAGGTTACCCAGGCGTACAACGGAATGAAGAAGCAGATCCAGGACGAGCTGAAGAACATCATGTTCGCGTTCGACCAGTTCCAGGATAACTAATTTAAAATAACCAGTAATCGCTGACAGTGGTAAGCGGCGACGCTCCCCGTCAATTAGCTTGCTGAATACAAGGGGGCGACCCTTAAGTCGCCCCCTTTTTTCAATTTTTTGAAAGTAAAGGAAATTGTTATGAAAAAGATCGTTTCCCTGTTGCTTGTTTTGATTACCATGCTCTCGCTGTTTTCCTGCGCAACAAACAAAGCGGGAAATCAAGTCTCCGTGACGACCGTTGAGCAGACAAAGTATCCTCCGTACGTTGGAGGAAACAACGGTTCGGGCAATAAGCCGAACAAAACTCAACCGACGACCACCGAGCCTCCGGTGACAACCACCAAGCCTTCGACTACCAAGCCTTCGACTACAAAGCCTACAACGACACCTCCCCAGACCGAGCCTATTCCCTCGGGCACTCTTGCGAAGTTTAATCTTGGCATCGGCACCGTGCTCAGCGGTCCCTACCGCTTCGCTGCATACAGTCTGACCGAGAACAAGATGTATGAGCTTGAAAGCAAGTCATCTGCGAGCTGGGATGCAGCATATCCCGGTCATCGCGTTATTCTTGATCCCCTTGAATACGTGTTACACAAATCCGAGGGCGACGGTATCGTTGACCTTTCCTGCACCACCAAGTACGGCTCTGCGGTCATTTATACCGCAGGCGCATCCGGTACTGCTAACGTAGTTGCAAAGCTTACCAAGCTTTGGAACAACGGCTCGTCTCTTGACGTCTATCTTATGAAGGGCGACGGCTCTGTTATTGCCAGCCAGAAAAACGTAAGCGTAGGCGGAACTGCTGTTTCCTTCAGGGAATCGGTTGAGCTGACCAAGGGAGAAACAGTATTCATTCTCGTGAAATTCAGCGCAACCAACAAGGTAACGGGCGGTCAGAATATGTCCCTGAACACCTTTAACGTTTATTTTACCTCTCATAATGTCAGCACATCATTCACTAAGCCTACTGTTTACAGCAACAATAATATATCCTATTGGGCAACCCATTCCTACGATAAGGTTATCGTTAACAATCCCAAGCCCACGGGAACAAGCAATTATACCGTAAGCATGGCTAAGGCAGAGACCGAGGGCTGTCAGCTTGTCGTTATGAACAAGGCGACCTCGGGAACCTTCCGTGGACGTCTTCAGCTTATATCGAGCTCTATCGGCTCTATCGGCATAGATATGTATTCGCTTCAGTACACGCAGCCCTGGAACGGCAATACCTATACAGATGCCTGCGTTCCATATGACGGCGAATATATTCAGATAAACGCAAAGACGCCGCTTCCGTTCCTTATCGAATTCACAACCTCGAACGCTACTCCCGAGGGCGATTATACCTTTGTTTTCGCCTTCAGCGACAGCTCGTCGAAAACCGTTGCGATTTTTGAGGTGACGGTACACGTCTGGGGCTTCTCAATTCCTGCTGAAAAGACATTCCGCACCGCTGCGGGACTTAATTTGTGGAATGCTATGGTCCTTGAGGAAACCGGCGATGATGACGAAAGCTTCGTTAGCATATATAGGGAGTACTACAATTTCCTTATCAAGCATAATCTTTGCCCCTACGACTTTGTTGGCGGTATTTTGAGTGAATATTATGCACCTCCGCATCTTAACAGCTCTGCCGTTAACTTTATTCGCGTTCCCTGTGTAGGTAACGACGGCAATCTTCTTCCCGACGAGGATATCCTCAAGTATTACAATATGCTTAAGAGGAATCCGAACTGGCTTAAGAAGGCGGTATTCTATCCCTTTGACGAGCCTGACTCGATTGAGGATATTGCAACATATAACGCAATGTGTGAGCATCTGCGCAAGCTTTGCCCCGAAATCCCCGTTATCGCTCCCTTCTATACCAATCTCAAGACAGGAAACGGCAGAGACCAGGTTGACGCTATGTATGCAGATTCCGGTATCTGGTGCCCGAAGCTCGCTCTTTGGGACGAATCCGAGTCCTATACGCCCTTCCTTGACTATACTCCCTCCAAGACCTTTGACGAGAGAATGGAGGAAAAGAGAAAGAGCGGCGTTGAAATCTGGAGCTACGTTTGTAACGATCCCGACAATCCCTACGGTCAGCTCTTCCTCAACACCGAGGGATGCAATCAGCGTCTTGTCTTCTGGCAGATGGAGCAGAGAAATATAAACGGCTTCCTTTACTGGGGTGTTAACTCCTGGACGGACGTTCGCGACCGCGAGACCTTCATCAATCCTTGGGAATCGGTTAACAACTATATCAAGGACGGCGACGGCAGACCTGTTTGCGGCGAAGGCATTCTCCTTTATAACGGTAAGGCTGTCGGCGTTTACGGCCCTGTTGCAAGTATTCGTCTTAAGATAGTCCGTGACGGTCTTGACGATATCGAGCTTATCCGTCTGGCGGAAAAATACGTTGGCAAGAGCTGGGTTGACAGTCAGCTCAACTCTGCAACCTCCTCCCTTACGAGCTTTACAAGCAAAGACAACTTTGCTGCGATCCGCAAGGCTATCGGCGATGCTCTTGATAAAAAAATCTAACCAAAATTCGGAGTAACAAATGAAAAGATCGCTTTTGATCTTACTTATAATTTGCACGGTTCTTTCGTGCGTTTCCTGCGGAGGGCGTCTTGTCGCTCCTCCACAGGAGGCGCCGACAACAGATGAAAAGCCGGGCGATCACTTTGATTTTACGCCTCCCGACGACAATCCCAAAAGTGATATTGCGGGTGTCGCCTGGACCGATCACGCTTACGTGAAAACTGCGGCTAACGGAGAGGCGCCCCCCTATGCGACATTGACTTATAGAGTCTATATGGCAAAGGCAGAAACCGAGGGCTGTCAGATCGTATTCAAGCCCGAGGCGGACGTTACGAGCCTTGCGCTCAGATGTGTCCATCAGTATTCAGCTTCCCTTGAGTATAAAATCTACTCACTCGATACGACCTATGAAATGAACGGCGAGATCCTCCCCGATCCCGCATCGGAATATACCGAGGGCAGGAGATTCTCGGTTGAGGCGGGAAGAGCTTTGCCGTTTCTTGTTGAATTTGAAACGACATCTGAAACGAAGGCGGGATTTTATCCCTTCGTTTTCGAGCTTCGTGACGCTTCGGAAAGAACGGTTGCACAGTATTCGCTTATCGTCAGAGTCTGGGATATCACGATCCCCGAAAAGAAGTCCTATCAAAGCTCTATCGGTATAACCGCAAAGGATATTACGACATTTTTCTTCGGACATAAGACGAATATGACCGAGGAGGTGTATGTAAATTACTACGAGCTTCTTCTTGACCATAATCTGAGCGCGTTGGATCTGCCTTATGATATTCTCGACGAAAGAGCAGATGCTTATATGTCGGATCCTCGTGTAACGGCGTTCAGAGTTCCGCATGACGTTTCCGATGAGACGCTTAAGGAATATTATAAGAAGCTGTCCTCTGACAATAAGTGGCTCAAAAAGGCATATTTTATGCCTATGCTTGAGCCGGATTCCATAGAGGAAATAGAGGATTTCTGCTACGCCGCTATGCGACTTCAGGAGATCTGCCCTAAAATCAGAATAACTGCGCCCATCTCGAAGGACGTTCAGATCGATCCTATCGGTTGGGACCAGATAAACCAAATGAAGGGATACTGTACTCTTTGGGCGCCGAAGCTTTGTCTTTGGGACGACGAGGTTTCCTACGGCGATCACGATTATGTGCACAGTATGTCCTTTGAGGCTCGAATGAGAAAGATGATGTCCGAGAACTTTGGCGTCTGGACATATCTTAACCATAGGCCGGGCGAACCGTATATTTCTCTTGGCGCTCACGTTGACGGACATAAACAAAGAATTCTTTTCTGGCAGCAGTATCAAAGAGGTATTCATGGACTCGTTTATACCTCATCTACCGCCTGGAATACAACTAAAAAGGTTAATCCGTGGACTACCCTCGATACAGGCCTGCGTGATTCTAACCTTAAGCCCGCTTACGGAGAAGGAGTGCTTTTCTATCCCGGAAATAAGATCACAGACGCTCCGACCGTATCGTTGCGCATGAAGATCATGCGTGACGGAATAGACGATATTGAGCTGTTCATGCTCGCTGCAAAGACGCTCGGTAACAAATGGGTGAACGATAGAATAAATTCCTCAACCTCTATTCTGACCTATGTTGATGCTGATGCGCATATGCTTATGCAGCTCAGAATCGAAATTGGAAATGCCCTCGAAAAGGCGCTTCCGTAATTATCTAAGCATCTAAAGGAGATAACAATGAAAAGATTATTACTTGTAATTTTGACGTTTTCCATGCTTTTCTCGCTCATTGCATGCGACAAGGGCGGAAACGACGGAGGCGCGGGAGCTGCATCGAAGGTTGAGGTTATGGCGTGGACTACTCACGCCACCGATAGACAGATTGCCAATGTTAAGCCTGATGTAAAAAATCCTTCTACCACTTATGACGTTTATATGGCGAAGGGTGAGACCGAGGGCTGCCAGCTTGTAATTTACAGCAATACCGCCTTCCGCAAGGCTGCCCTTACCTACAATGCAAAGCAGCATGAGTCCGATAACCTGACAATGCAGGCGTATATCATGAATAAGACTCATACGATCAAGAAAAAGGAATATACCGACTCGACAATTCCTTACTACCAGAACAGAACTATGATCGATGCGAACAAGGTAGTTCCATTTATCGTAGAGTTTACCACTAATGCCGATACCCCTGCGGGTACTTATACCTATACCTATGAATTTAAGGATCTCAGCGATAATACCGTTTACGCTGCCTTTACCGTAAACGTACACGTTTGGGATATCGTTCTTCCTGAAAATAAGACCTTCGCGACCTCCGTCGGAATCAACGGATATCATATCGCAAGATTCGACAAGGCGGAAGGAAGCTATAAGAAGTATTACGATCTTCTTCTCGAGCATAATGTCTGTGGACATACACTTCCTTATGACATACTCAGCGAAGAGGCTGAGGCATATATGGACGATCCGAGAGTAACCTCCTTCGTTATCGGCCTTTGGGAGGCGGATGACTGGACTGACGCAAAGCTCGTTCAGTATTACAACCGTGTGTGCGAAAAAGATATCTGGAAGAAGAAGGCACTGTTCTACGTTGTAGACGAGCCGACTATCGAAAACGGCGCAATTGAAGATTATAAGGCCTTCTGTGAAAGAGTAAAGCGCCTTTGCCCCGGTATCCCCGTTGTTGCTCCCTTCTATACGAATGAGCAGCAGCCCGGATTGAAGAAGGACCAGGTCGACCTTATGGCGCCTGCTACTGTCCTCTGGTGCCCGAAGCTCTGTCTT
Organism: Eubacteriales bacterium; assembly: GCA_045593985.1. Classification (GTDB taxonomy): domain Bacteria; phylum Bacillota; class Clostridia; order Oscillospirales; family CAG-272; genus Colimorpha_A. The sequence continues at coordinate 34,237 of JAZNXR010000029.1, read as the reverse complement.
TGGGACGAAAGCCAGTCTTACGATCCCTTCCTCGACTATGATCCCGCCAAGACCTTTGACGAAAGAATGAAGGATTTCCAGGCGGAGGGCGATATCATTTGGTCATACGTTTGTAACGATCCTATCGATCCTTACGCACAGCTCTTTATTGATACCGACGGTGTTGTTCAGCGTCTTATGATGTGGCAGCACTATCAGCGTGATATCGAGGGCTTCCTTTACTGGCAGACCACCTCTTGGGGCTACCGTGAAGAAAGCAGCATGATGAATCCTTGGGATAAGGCTTATAACGGCGTAAACGATGGCGACGGTCGTGCAGTTTACGGCGAGGGATATCTGCTTTATCCCGGAACTCCCGTCGGCGTTAGCGGCGCAGTATCCTCGCTCCGTCTTAAGGCGCTTCGTGACGGTATCGACGATATCGAGATGTTCTATCTCGCTGAGGATTATCTTACCAAGGCAGAAATCATGGAGATCGTTAACGAGGCAACTCCTTCACTTATAGAATACACAAGCGAGGATAACTTCTACAAGCTTCGCAAGGAATTCGGAGACGCCCTTGAAGCTGCTATCAAGGCGAAGGGCGGACAGTAAGCATAAACTTTTTTTGACCACTTAAGGAGAAATATTATGAAAGCTTGGATGACTTATGGCTTTGACAAGATCGTAGCCGACGTAGCAGCACCGTCTGAACTCAAAAAGACGTTCGCTCTTTATCTTACCAAGGGCGGAACAGGTAACTGCCAGATCGTTGTAAACAGCGACGCTGATACTACAGTTACCCTTAAAACCCTTTCGTGCGACGGTGTGAAGTGTGAGATATTCACGGCTGATCACCTTCTTACGATAAACGACCATCAGTATACAGATCCGCTCATTCCTTACAGCGGTGATTCTATTACCGTTAAGGGCGGTCTTTCGCTTCCTTTCTTCCTTGATTTCAAGGCGGAGAATGCAGGTGACTATACCGCGACCTTCGAGCTTGCCGAAAACGGAAATACCGAGACGTTTACCGTATCTCTTCACGTTTGGAGCTTCGCTCTTCCCGAAAACAAGACATTCGCTACTGCGTGCGGCATTGGCTCAGACAGAGCTTCAAGATACGACAAATCCGAGGACGCTCATAAGAAATATTATGATTTTCTTCTTGAACACGGAATGTGCGGATACGATCTGCCTTACGATATTCTCGATCCAAGAGCAGACGAATATATGTCCGATCCCCGCGTTACCTCCTTTATCGTTCCCTCGGGCAACGACGAAAAGACGCGTGCTTACGCAGAAAAGATCAAGAGCAATCCCGTGTGGCTCAGCAAGGCTCTCTTCTATTCGATCGACGAGCCGCATACCCTTGAGCTTATAGAGACCTTCAAGCAGAAGGTGTCGCATCTTAAAGAGATCGCTCCCGAAATCCCCTCTATCGTTCCCGTTTATACCAATCTTAAGGTCGGCGAGGGCAAGGATCAGTTTGACGATATGGCTCCCTATCTTGATCTCTGGTGCCCGAAGCTCTGCCTTTGGGATGACTGTCAGTCTTACGAGCCTTTCCTCGATTACACCCCCGAAAAGAGCTTCGAGACGAGAATAAACGAAGTTATGGATAAGGGACAGAAAGTCTGGTCTTACGTTTGTAACGATCCGATCACTCCCTATTCGCAGATGTATATCGACACCGACGGTCTTATGCAGCGTCTTCTTATGTGGCAGCACTATCAGAGAAAGATAATCGGCTTCCTTTACTGGAGCGTTGTCTGCTGGGTCAATAATGGCGAAAAAACGGCGTGGGAAGAACCGTATAACGGCATCGGCGACGGACAGGGAAGACCTGTTTACGGCTGCGGATATCTCGTATATCCCGGACAGCCCGTCGGATACGACGGCGTCGTTGCTACACAGCGTCTTAAGATCCTTCGTGACGGTCTATCCGACGTTGAGATTCTCTCTATGGCTGAAAAGCTCTTTGGCCGCGAATGGGTAATGGCTAAGGTGAACGAGGCGACTCCCAATCTTACTACTTATACCACATACGAAAGATTCGACGAATTAAGAAAAGAAATCGGCGACGCTATTGAAGCGGCGCTCAAATGATCCGTGTATTACTTGCAAAGGAGAATCACTATGAAAACATGGATTACTTACGGATTTGACAAGCTGGCAGTTGACGTACCGGCTCCTTCAAAGCTCGCAAAGGAGCTTGATATTTACTTTACGAAGGGCGGCAAGGGCGGCTGTCACGTTGTTGTCAACAGCGACAAGGATACGACCGTTTCCCTTAAGGCAACTCTTCCTTGCGGTGTTGAGTGCAAGCTTTATACGGAGGATCACGTTCACGAGATAGATGGACACCTCCTCGTTGATCCGATCGTACCCTACGAGGGGGGAGAAATTACCGTTAAGGGCGGAATCTCGCTTCCTTTCTATGTTGATCTTCAGGCAAATAACGTTGGCGATTCGACCGTTTCTCTTACCGTTACTGACGGTGACGGAAAGAGCGAGACCGTGAAGGTAAACGCTCACGTCTGGAATTTCGCGCTTCCGAAGGAAAAGGCATTTGCGACCTCCGTTGGCCTTAACAGATGGCACGTCGGCCGTTTTGACACCGAGCCTGATGCTCATAAGGCGTACTATGACCGTCTCCTTGAGGACGGCATCTGCGCGCATAATCTCCCATACGATATTCTCGATCCCCGTGCAGACGAATATATGTCGAATCCCGAGGTGACCTCCTTCGTTATCGGCCTTTGGGAGGCGAAGGGCTGGTCTGACGAGAAGATCACCGAATATTACAACAAGGTCAAGAGCAATCCCGAATGGTTCAAGAAGGCGATAATTTACGTTATCGATGAGCCTTCTGACGAGGCGAGAATTGCTGAATATAAGGAGATCTGCGCAAGATTCGAGCGTCTTTGCCCCGGAATCGGTGTGATTTCTCCCTTCTATACGAACAAGCAGATGGGCGAGAAGATGGACCAGGTCGATGCGATGGCGCCCTGCACCATTCTTTGGTGTCCTAAGCTTTGCCTTTGGGACGACAGCCAGTCCTATACTCCTTTCCTTGATTACACTCCCGAAAAGTCATTTGGGCAGAGAATGAAGGATTTCCAGTCGAAGGGCAACTCGGTATGGGGCTATGTTTGTAACGATCCCGTCGATCCCTACGCACAGCTCTTTATTGATACCGACGGTCTTGAGCAGCGTATCATGATGTGGCAGCACTATCAAAAGGAATGTGAGGGCTTCCTCTATTGGGGAACGACCTCTTGGGGCTACCACGGCAATGACGGTGTGAATCCTTGGGAGACCGCATATAACGGCGTTGGCGACGGCCAGGGCAATCCTATTACGGGAGAGGGCTTCCTCCTTTATCCCGGCTCCGCCATCGGTCTGACCGGAGCTATTGGCTCAATCCGTATGAAGATACTTCGTGACGGCTTAAATGACGTTGAGCTTCTTTTGATGGCTGAAAAGGTTTTCGGTAAGGATTGGGTTATGAAGAAGGCAGACGAGGTGTCTCCGACGCTTACCTCATATACTACCCCCGAGAATTTCTTAAAGATCAGAAAAGAGATCGGTGACGCACTTGAAGCGGCACTTAAATAATAGTTTGCAAAGGAAACTCATGATGACAACCTGGATAACTCATGGATTTGATAAAATCGTAGCAGATCTGCCTGCGCCGAGCGAGCTGAAAAAGGAGATTTCTCTTTCGCTTACAAAGGGTGGCGAAGGTGGCTGTCAGATCGTTGCAAGAAGCGAAAACGACGGTAGGATCTGCCTTAAGGTAACGAGCTGCGAGGGTGTTACGGTAAAGCTCTATTCCGAGCATCTGACACACGAGATAAACGGTCATAAGTTTACCGACAGTATCGTTCCTTATGACGGTGAGGCTCTTGATATCAAGGGCGGAATTTCGCTTCCTTTTTACCTTGATTTCAAGGCTGAAACGCCCGGTGATCATACCGCCAGCTTCGAGCTTTGCGACGGAGAGGGAAACACGGTCGAGACCTTTAATGTTAAGCTTCACGTCTGGAGCTTTGGGCTTCCCGAAAACAAGACGTTTGCAACTGCTGTTTGGACGGCTGACCGCTATATTGACATGTTTGATAAGGGTATTGAGGGAGACGGATATAAGGAGTATTACGACCTGCTTCTTGAGCACGGTCTGTCCTCCTACAATCTGCCTTACGACGTTCTTGACGCCCGTGCTGACGAGTATATGTCGGATCCTCGTGTGACCTCCTTTGCTATCGGAATCTGGTCGCTTGACAACCTCAGCGATGAGGAGGTCACGGCGTACTACGAAAAGCTGAAAAGCAATCCCGTTTGGTTAAGCAAGGCGATGGTTTATCCCCTTGACGAGCCGAGCGACGTTAAACACGTTATGCAGTACGAAAAGGCGTGTGAGCGCTTTATTCGTCTTTGTCCCGATATGAGCCGCGTTTCTCCCTTCTATACGAACATTCAGGTCGGAGAGGGAAGAGACCAGGTTGACGAGATGGCGCCTTCCACCAATCATTGGTGCCCGAAGCTCTGTCTGTGGGATGACAGTTGCTCCTATGACGCCTTCCTTGATTACAAGCCTGAAAAGTCGTTTTGGGCTCGTATGGACGAGTATAAGGCAAAGGGAGATAAGATGTGGTGTTACGTTTGTAACGATCCCGTGACACCCTATGCGCAGCTCTTCATCGACACACCCGGAAATATGCAAAAGGCTATGTTCTGGCAGATGTTCTTGCGTGACATAGACGGATTCCTCTATTGGGGAACGAATTATTGGGGCTATTGGGCAGGTGATATTGATCCGTGGGATAGCGTCTATAACGGCGTTAAGGACGGACACGGAAACCCCGTTTACGGCGAGGGCTTCCTCCTTTATCCCGGAACGAGAGTCGGCAAGCCCGGGCCTCTTGCGACAACCCGTCTCAAGCTGATACGTGATGCACTGAACGACATTGAAATGTTCAATCTCGCAGGTGAATATCTCGGCAGAGAATGGGTTAAGGAGCGCGTAAAGCAGGCCGCGCCCTCTCTTACCGAATACACCTCCGACGACGTAATGGATTCGGTCAGAAAAGAGATCGGAGATGCCCTTGAAAAGGCTATGAACTGATAAAAAATCCACCCGAAATTCGGGTGGATTTTTTTGCTGCCTTCGGATGCCCGGAGGGACGAATTCTTTTGGTAAATATGTTGGAAAAGTTGGCTAAATTTTGTTGCTTTTGGTGCGGTAATTTGTTGATATTCGCTTGACAAATTATATATAATGTGATAAAATTAGCCGAGGGATAGTATTTTTGTACGTGATAGCTGTCTCTATACGTCAAAATTCGCCCGAAATCGGCGACGAAAACGCCTTTTAAAACATTGATACTTTCATCGAAAATACAAAAGGAGAAAACTTAAGATGAAACGATTTACCAAGATCCTTGCTTTGACTCTTGCGCTGTTTCTTGTACTTCCCGCAGCAGTAAGTGCCGGAGCGAACCCCGACCAGATTATCGGCGGCATTAACAACGGTGTAGGAAACTACGTTGTAAGTGCAAACGATAACTACTTTGGCATCATGCCCGGTCACTCTTCCTGTGACGACGGCTTTGGTACCTCCAACCCAATCGGACTTGCGAGAATGGGCGCTGCATGGCAGAGCGGAATGAGCTCCTTGCCTCTGTTTGAAATGCTCGCATACGATCGTACTACCGGCGCGTTTAATCCCGGTAAGCTTATCTCGCTTACTCCCTCTGTCGACGGTAGCGTTCTTAAGTATGATTTCCCCGACAAGTACGGCTTCTCGTACGATCCGTCCAAGCAGAGCACCTCTGATGCGTTCTACGCTCATCCGAGTGAAAAGTATACTCCCGTAGTATCCTTTACTGCTCCTACCGACGGTATATATACCTGGAGCATGACATTCAAGCGCGAGACTGCCGCTAATGTCGCTGTTGATTCCAATCATCCTCTGACGAACTCCGTTAACGGAACTCAGCTCAAGTATTATAAGAATCACGAGCAGATCAGAAGATTCGTAATCAACGATGCTTCTGCAAGAGCTCTTACCGTAACCGCAACTCTTACCAGAGGCGACGTTATCTATCTTGAGTTCGATCCCGTTCACGGCAATATCGGCTCCGACGGCTTCACCGTTACCAATCTTAAGGTCTACCTCGATCAGCATTATACCGGACGTCTTGACGCTCAGTATGACAACTCAGGTCAGAAGCCTCTTCAGTCCTTTGCATTCATGTCCGACCTTCATACCGATGAGGACATCATGCTCGACAAGAATCAGCCCGTTTACGGAACTGTTGTTAATGCACATAAGTTCCTTGCGGATCGCGGAAACATAGACGCCATCTTCTATGCAGGCGATATTATTTCCGACAACGCTCACCACGATAACAGCCCTGCATACAAGTATGCATACTGGACTAACGAAAATATCGACTGGACTCTTTCCTACATCTTCAACGAAGGAAAGAAGGCTACCGAGGGCGGTAAGGGTAAAATCTTCGCCGTTGCAGGTAACCACGATAAGGATGCCGGCTACGTAGCGTCCTACGACAAGACGACCGGCGCATATATGGGCAAGGAAAACGATATCTTCTTTACCGACTACTACACGAGATACACCTCGAGCGACTCACTCTCCGGTGCCGCTTCGAAGGTTCTCCGTTACAACGATATGTGGAAGTATGACGAGGGCGGCAAGGAAGGCGACTACAACAGCTACTATAACGAAGTCCTCTGCTACCGCTACAACGTAGGCGGAATAGAGGTCATCGGTATCAGCCAGGCTCGTTGTAACAATCCCGCTTACGCTTCCGATCCTCAGCTTTCCCACCATAACTGCCAGGGCATTTACACAGCTCAGGGCAAGTGGGTTGTTGAACAGCTCGAGGAGATCGGCAAGGATAAGACCGTCATCGTAATGGCGCACTATCATATGAACGACATGGGCACTGCGGGCAATATTTTGACCGATGCCTTTGAGAAATACACCAACGTAATTTACGTTTACGGTCACGTTCACCACGCAGGCGACCAGACTGAGGCTTGGTTTAATACCGCAGAGCGCATTCAGACTCTCGGCGAGAGAGTTCAGCTTGCAGACGGCTCCTATGCAACAAACGGTTGGCACTACGCTTACATCGGCGGTATGTGGAACACCGAGTGGAACAAGAGCTATGCTCAGGATTCTACCACGGCGCAGATCACCACGATGGACTTCTATAACGATCATATCACAATTCAGACTCATAACGTTGGTACCGACTACGTTGGTAACAAGGTTCTCACGACTTACACGATCAAGCGTGAAATGAGAGAGCTTACAGGCTATACCGGAACCGGAACGGGCGACGTTGAAGTGCCCAAGTCCAACAAGTATGCCGAAAATCAGATCTACGTTCCCACCGAGGTTAACTCCCTCAAGAAGACTTACACGATGGATCTTGGCATCGACAACATTGTAAACGGTAACTTCAAGCTCACCGGTATCTACGATCCTACATACGCAAAGCTTAAGCTTTCCGATACGGCTACCACTACATCCTGGTCTCCTAACTACAAGGAGCATACCGTAAACGGCATGGGACTCGTTCTTACCTCGCAGCATTCGAGCGGCAAGGGCATGTTCGATATGCGTGCTGAGGTCGGATATTCGTCCGCACTCATATTCACTGCTCCCACGGCAGGCGCATACGGCTACGACGTAGATATGGGAAAATGCTCGCTTAGCAACGCAGGCAAGGTTACCATTAAGGTAATGAAGGGCGGTAAGGTGATCGAGGAGCTCCTTCCCGATGCAATAACCGGGGAATTCAAAGTTAAGGGCAATATCTATCTTGAGGAAGGCGAAGACCTCCGAATAGTAGTTTCGAAATACGATTACGACAGCAGAACAAGCGGTAACGAGCTTGCCGTTATGGGCATGACTGTTAAGCAGTACGCTAAGTACACGATGCCCGAGGCACAGTCCTCCGGCGGTACCGATACAAGCGGATGCCAGCACCGTGGCGGAACTGCAACCTGCTCGAACAAGGCAGTTTGTACCAAGTGCGGAAACCCCTACGGCGATTACAACCCCTATAACCACGAATCCAATACTTACTCCGTCATTACCGACAGCACTCACAAGATCGTTTACAAGTGCTGTGGCGCTGAGGAGCTTGCAGAAGGAAAGCACAGCTTCGTAAACAGCAAGTGTACTCTCTGTTCCTTCGTATGTGATCATGAGGGCTATGAGAAGAACGGACACTGCAGCAACTGCGATCCGAGCGAAGGCGGGCTTACTCCTCCTAATCCCAATGCTGATCCCAGCAATCCCGTAATAGACACCACTACCCCGGATAATACGACGCCTGATAACACCACAAAGCCGAATGATACTCCTGTTCCCGACGACACGACCGAACCCGATAACAATTATGAAATGACGGAGATTCCGCCCTATGTTATCTACGTTGTGATAGCTGTGGCTACCGTAGTAGTTGCAGGCTTGGTTAGCGTTATCATTATCAGCAAGTTTTCCAAGAAGTAACATTTAACCTATCCCTTCCCAAAAGGGGAGGGGTAGGGGCTAAACAGCAAATACCTGTATTCTATATGGAGGAAAATATATGAGAAAGCGCGTATTATCGTTTCTTTTAGCGTGCTTTATGATAGTGTCGACGATCGTTGTGTCCACACCTCATATTCATATCGAAGCCGCTACGGTTGCTAACGGCACGACGTGGACGATGAAGTCGGACTTCGACGCTACCTTAAATGACGGCGTGTTTACGCTGAAAGCGCTTAACAGAACGACAAACGATATAATAACGCCTGTCTGGAGCGATTCTGCTCTCGACTGGAACGGTCAGCTCACCGATAAGTGGCAGGCGACCGTGCCATGCTGGGAATACAACGGCACGGTTGACGTAAAGGAAGCGTTCGTTTTCTGTCTTGAGCTTAACGAAACGATCCTTACCTCGATGCCCCTTAAGACATATGATGAGAACGGCGGCGTCGTATATATAGCTGCGGCTGTTGCCTTTACCGCTCCTGCAGACGGCGTATATAAAATTGAAGCAAACTTCAAACAGCATCACGGTGCGGGCGGAACCGACCGTATGCAGACATACTCGATCGTATACGGCACTCAGGTTATTGATACCAAAACGAGTGTAACCGGCGGAGAGGTAAGCATCTCCGGCGAGGTAACGATCAAGGAGGGCGACATTGCGTGGATCATCCACGAGGTCGATCCGAGCTCCAGCAACTTCGGCGGACTCGGTGCTGATGTTAACGAGATCAAGGTTACCAAGACCGCAGATCCCGAGCTTATCTTTACCGAGGGCGTAAACCAGTGGACTCTCCCGATGGATTGGTCCACGGGACTTAAGACCGAAAATACCGGCAACTCTCCCGAATGGGATCTTGCCGAAAAGGGCAACTGGAAGCTCACCGTATTCACCAACCCCACTGATATTTCTACTATTTTAAGCGCTCCCGCTTCGGGAACTGCAGCCTCTGCCACCAACACCGGCGGTGTAGGCCCTAAGCCTTATATAGAGTCTATGAACAACGCAAACTATACCTACGGCGCGGTAAACAATGCCGACTGGTATGTTAACGCAGGCGCGCGTTGGCAAAACGTCATATTCGCTAAGGGCAACAACTCGTCCTTTATGAAGGTCGGCCCGAGAAACTTCTCCAGCGGTAACAGCCCGACGGTAGTGTTCACGGCGCCTGAAAACGGACTTTACAGTTATAGCGAGCTTGTAACAGGAGTTAAGTTTGCAGATGCAAGCGGAGCTGCCGTTATAGCTACTGCTACTGTCAGAAAGAACGGAATCGTTATCGATTCCTTTACTCCCACCGCAGATGCGGCAAGCAAGACGCTCAAGGGCAATGTTGTTCTCGAGGCAGGCGATCTCCTTATGTTCACCTTCACGCTGAACACGCCTGCTAGCATCAAGGACTGTGACGCTGATGGCGAGCAGGTATTTGAGCTTGGAAATACCGTTGTATGCAAGATAGGCAACATTCCTGCGGACTATTCGGAAATAGATCATACTCCGACCTTTGCAGGTGATTCCGCTACCTCGACCGACGGCAATACCGTACTCAAGGGCTACGACGTTGACGCAGACACCTTCTACGATGTTGAGATGCAGCCGCATCCCAATCCCGACGAGTCCGATAAGTGGATCGCACGCGATCCGAAGGCGACGAACGGTTGGGATAACGGTTCCACCGCTTGGAACGAGATTATTTATTACGGACGTCTTTGGTCCGGTGTAAATAACGGCGCTATTACCGGTGTCGGCGGCTCGCAGGAGTACAAGTCCGGCGCGGCTCTCGTATTTACTGTTCCTAACGACGGTTTATACGCAATAAGCGCAAGATTTACGAACGGAAACCTTGCAGCTCAGCCCTCTTACTCTGATTTCGTTATCACGGTAAACGGCGAGGTCGTTTCCACTCAGACAAACTATTCCGCAGTTAGCTTCACCTCTAACCAGGCAATAGCGATCGACGTAAGCTATTTCGGCGAGCTTAAGGCAAACGACGAAGTAGTCATTATGAAGAAGCCGAACGCAAATACTACGGTATGCAACACCTCTAATGACGGTGATGCGACTATTCAGATCACCGAGATCAAGAATCTTCCCACTATCGTTGAAGAAGAGCCTGTTCAGGCGCAGACGTGGGATATGCCTACCGCTTGGCGTACAGAGCTCGATAAGGACGATAACGGCTGGGATCTTGCATCCAAGAATGAAGGTCTCTGGCGTCTTACCTCCTTCGTCGATCCTTCCGACATTTCTACGATGAGATGGGCAGCTTCGACTGATAAGCTTACGAATGCAACAACATCTAACCATCAGCAGCTTTCTCCCGAATCGTATATCGAATCGAAGGACAACCGCGCTCAGTTCTCGTCCGAGAGAACTTACTGGTACGTAAACTACGGACACAGGTATCAGATGAAGGCGTTCCACGGTAATGACGGAGAAGATTTCTTCTACGCAATTCCAGGAAACGACTCGAGCAGCGAAACCTACAACCATCCTTCTATCGTATTTACCGCTCCCGTGACCGGTACATACGACTTCACGGAGCTTGCAACCCTTAATGTTTCGGGTGCAGAGGTAACTGCTACTGTCAGAAAGAACGGTAGCGTTCTTAAGACTGCGACTCTTAACTCGAACGGCGTAACTCTCGCAGGCGACGTTCAGCTTGAAAAGGGTGACCTTCTCATGTTCACCTACACGCTCACTAACGGCTTTGATGCAACCGACAACACTATGATCGTTAAGATCAGCGATGTTTCCGTCAGTGTCCGCGGTACAGGCGGCACAGGTGGTGAGGGCGGCGAAGGTGGCGAAGGCGGCGAAGGTGGCGGAGGAGGAGCTCCGACTCCCATCGATCCTATCCTGGGCGAAACTATCGGTGGCGGCACCGGTGCAACCGGCGGCGTAGCTGCAATTGGCTCCAAGTGGGATCTTCCTACCGACTTCTACACCGGAATGACTACTGAAGGTGAAAAGAAGAACGGAAACTGGCAGCTTGCTACCTACGATACATCAACTCTTAAGACCTATTACAAGTTCGGCGCTCCCGATGGAAGCAAAAATGACTGGTACTTCCAGTCAACCGAGCCTTACGACGGACAGTACGGTACATTTGCATACAGCTCTCGCGGATTTGAAACAAACCCCGGCTCAGCTTCTCACCCCGAGGTCGCTTCGGTTATTATCTTCACCGCGCCTGCAGACGGCCTTTATAAGTTCAATGCAGATACCTTCAGCTACGGTGCAAGCAAAAGCGGCGCAGGCTCAAGGGCGGTTATCTTCTATGTAATGAAGGACGGCGTTATCTACGCTATAACGAATCCTTCCTATCTGACCGATAATACTGAATCTCTTAGCGGCTATATCGCTCTCAAGCAGGGCGAGCAGATATTCTTCTGTGCCCAGAGATATACCCATTACACTCATAGCACTTCCGACTGGCCCGCATGGATCGGCGCACGCTACGAGGCGCTTTCCGTTGAAAAGGTTGCGGAGCTTACCTCCGGCGACGAGATTGCAACGAGATGGCACTTTACTCCCGACGGAAGCGGCCTTACCTACGGTCACTTTGAGATGAAGGGATATGACTTCGTTAACAAGACCGTGACCGACGCTACCTTCAATTCGGGCAGCGATTGGACCGTTACTTCTGTATCGGGCAATGACCTCTTCTGGAAGTCGAGCGAAACTAATTCCGTCTGCGGATGGGGCCCCGACGGTTCGCAAACGAACAAGGACGAGGGCGCGGCTATCGTATTTACCGCTCCTACCGACGGAACCTATAACGTAACCGGTCACTTTGCAAAGACCTACGTCAAGAGCTCGACGGGCAAGCACTACTGTGATTACAAGGTCATTCTTGAGGACGGTACCGTCGTATTTGACGGTACGAACTACGACGAATCGGCTACCGAATCCTTCAGCGGTCTCACTCACACCCTCGGTGCGAGCGTAGAGCTTAAGCAGGGCGATAAGATCTATATCGTCAAGTCCCCGAACGCATCTGCTACGGTAGGCGCACAGGGCGGCGAGATCTACTCCGTCACAGTTACGAGAGTAGCAACGATCACTCCTCCTGCTCCACCTGATGTAAGACCTCCTTACGATGAGATCCCGACTGCAATCGGAACTTCCTTCGACCTTCCCATGAATTGGTGGAGCACGGGCGTATTCGATGACAACGGCTGGGAGCTTGCTCGCCAGGGACAGTGGCGTCTTACCTCCTTTGCTAACCCCGACAAGGTTGATTCGATAAGATTTGACGGCTCTAAGGCACCGATCGCAACGAATGTTGCTAATGATAAGGCTCCTTGGTCGTATATCGAAACTCTTGCTAACAGAGATAAAATCAGCGGCGGTAAGCCCAATCAGTGGTATGTAAACTACGAATCCAGATGGAGCCCCGGAACTGCGTTCACGATGGGCGACGATCAGGACTATATGCTTGCAACTCCTGCATCAGGTTCGAGATCGAACAACCCCGCGGTCGTGTTCATCGCTCCCGATGACGGTAGTTATAGCTACAATCACTTCGTTGAGCAGGGAATGTTCGACAAGGACGGAACTCCTATTACGATAAGTGTTACCGTAAGAGTGAACGGCGAGGTTGTAGAGACCTTCGTTCCTTCTGCAAATACTCCTTCCAAGACTCTGCACGGTCTGCTCCGTCTTAAAGCGGGCGACGTTGTAGCGTTCGTATATTCGCTTACCTCAAACGCTGCCGTTGCAAACCACGAGCCTGTTGTTAAGGTTGGTCATGCAAGCATTATCAAGGTAGACGATTACGTTGATACTAACGGACATCACTGCTATGGCGGTACTGCTACCTGTACGACTCCCGCAATCTGCGAGGGCTGCCAGCAGCCGTACGGCAAGGTGGACCTTAACAATCACGTACCGCAGTGTACTCCTACCTACAGCACGAATGCGACTACTCATACCGAGTACTGGAGCGAGTGCAGACAAACGCTTGATCCCGAAGAGCATACCTGGGTAGAGGGCGTATGTGCTGTTTGTGATTACGCATGTCAGCATCCTAATGATAAGCGCGCGGCAACCTGTATCAGCGGCGCTATCTGTAGCGAATGTGAAATGGCGCACGGCGATAAGAATCCGAACGCTCACGTTGACGGACTTGAATTTGCATTTGAATATGCAACTAAGAAGGTTCATTATACGAGATGGGCTTGCTGTGAAACCAAATTCACCGAGTCTGAACATACCTTCGAAAACGGCAAGTGTACCGTTTGTGAGCTTGAAGAAGGCAATCAGGGCGATCTTGCCGGAATGGAACCCGGAACGGGAACTGACTACGACGTCGTTCCGAATCCCGGATTCGGTGCAGGCAGAAACCCTGTAACAGGTACAATTTCGATCATTGCGGTAATTTCCGCTTCGGTTGTATCCGCCTTTGCCGGAAAGGCAGCGACCAAAAAGCGTCGCCGCCGCATTTGATCGGCATAACTAATTAATAAAAAGCACCTGCTTCGGCAGGTGCTTTTTGCTATCGCCTAACCGAAAACTACTCATGAGAAGCATGGCTAACAAAAGGTTAAGCGATGAAATTAAAGCAATATTTGGGGTATTTGAATGTCAATGACTTGCCTTCCCCTTGGGGGAATGGTGCGAGTGGCAGAGCCACGGACGGATGAGGTGTTCGGAAGGAATGTAACATTGTTTTCAAACGGACAGTCGAGGACGCCTGTCCCTACAATGACGTGTCAAAGCTTCGCCACGTCGTCTTGCCTTCCCCTCAGGGGAATGGTGCGAGTGGCAGAGCCACGGGCGAATGAGGTGTTCGGGAGGAATGTAACATTGTTTTTGAAACGGCGGGAGCAAGCCCCCGCCCTACAACAACGCGGCAAAGCCTCGCCGCGTCGTCTTGCCTTCCCCTCAGGGGAATGGTGCGAGTGGCAGAGCCACGAGCGGATGAGGTGTTCGGGAGGAATGTAACACCGCTTTTATACGGGCTGTCGTGGGCGCCAGCCCCTACCGCACAACTTTCAAACGCTTCTCGGTAGGGGGCGGCGCCTTCGACGCCCCGTTACAAAGGAATGTAACATTGTTTTCAAACGGACAGTCGAGGACGCCTGTCCCTACAATGATGTGTCAAAGCTTCGCCACGCCCTCTTGCCTTCCCCTCAGGGGAAGGTGCTGAACGAAGTGAAGCGGATGAGGTGTTCGGAAGGAATGTAACATCGCTTTTTATGCGGGCTGTCGTGGGCGCCAGCCCCTACAAAGAACGCTTAATATACCTTTGGTAGGGGGGCTTGCTCCTCGCGTTTCCAAAGTAATGTAAAATCGTTTTTGAAACGGCGGGAGCAAGCTCCTCCCTTACCAATAATGTGGTGAAGCATCGGGGCGTATATTTATTGTTCCTAATCCCGTGATTTGGAGCTTATGATATTATGTGTGGCCATTTTGGCGAATACTTTATGTTAACATATTGCAAAATGCGACTTTTTGTGTTACAATTAGCTTGTATTATTTTATTTAGGTTGAAGGAAAATTACTATTATGAATAGATGTACAGTTCCTTTTTCTCCCCCCGATATTACCGAGCTTGAGATTGAAGAGGTCGTTGCCGCTTTAAGATCGGGCTGGATAACGACAGGCCCGAGAACAAAACAGCTCGAAAAGAATCTTGCCGCTTGGATCGGCACGGAGTATTCCGTCTGCCTTAATTCCCAAACCGCTTGCGCCGAAATGGCGCTTCACGTTATGGGAATCGGTCAAGGCGACGAGGTTATTACCTCCGCATATACTTATACCGCTTCCGCTTCGGTTATTGCTCACGTAGGGGCTAAAATCGTTTTGATTGACACTCAAAAGGACGGTCTCGAAATGGATTACGAGGCGCTTGAAAATGCTATAACCGAGAATACTAAGGCAATAATTCCCGTCGATCTTGCTGGCATCCCCTGCGACTATGACAGAATTTTTGAAATAGTAGAGCGCAAGAAGCATCTTTTTAAGCCCAAAAACGAAATCCAGACTGCGCTCGGCAGAATTGCCGTAATGTCTGACGATGCTCATGCTCTCGGTGCAGTATGGAAGGGACGCAAGGTCGGCTCTATTGCAGACTTTTCGAGCTTCAGCTTCCACGCTGTTAAGAACCTTACAACGGCAGAGGGCGGCGCGCTTACCTGGAGAACTATTTCCGGAATCGACAACGCCGATATATATAAAAAGCTTCAGCATTTGAGCCTGCACGGTCAGACGAAGGACGCTCTTTCCAAGACCAAGAGCAGCGGCTGGGAATATGATATTGTCGGTACATATTATAAGTGCAATATGACCGATGTTGCGGCATCGATCGGTCTTAAGCAGTTTGAAAGATATCCCGATATGCTCAAGAGAAGAAAAGAAATCATCGAAAGATATGATGCGGCATTTAAGCCCCTCGGAGTTGTGACTCTGAATCATTATACCGAGGATCGGCAGTCGTCGGGACACCTTTATCTGACAAGAATTCCCGGTATTTCCCTTGAAGAGAGAAACGAGATCATTATTAAAATGGGCGAGCGCGGCATTTCTTGCAACGTGCATTATAAGCCACTTCCGCTACATACTGCATATAAAAATCTCGGATTTGATATCAAGGACTATCCGAATGCTTACGCATTTTTCGAGAACGAGATCACGTTGCCGCTTCATACCTGCCTTACTGATGAGCAGATCGAGTATGTAATCGAGCAATACTCTGAGGTTTTGAAGGAGTATATTTAAGTGAAGATTATTTCATGGGATAAGCTTCCGCCCGATATGCAGACCGACGAGGTCAGAAGGTACTACGATATTTTAGTAAAAAGGCGCGGCAGTTTAGTTCTTAAGAGAATATTTGACATTGTGGTGTCGGTATTTTTGCTCTTGCTGCTTTCTCCTATTTTTCTTATACTTGCCATTGCGATTAAGATTGACAGTCGAGGCCCGGTCTTCTACCGTCAGGAGCGTGTAACGCAGTACGGAAGGATATTCAGAATACACAAATTCCGCACGATGGTCGTCAATGCCGACAAGGGCTCGCAGGTAACCGTCAATAACGATAGCCGTATAACAAAGGTCGGGCGGGTAATAAGGAATTGCCGTCTTGACGAGATTGCGCAGCTGATCGACGTTTTGTCGGGTAATCTTACCCTTGTGGGAGTTCGCCCGGAGGCTCTGCGCTACGTGAAGGAATACACTCCCGAAATGAAGGCAACTCTCCTTCTGCCTGCCGGCGTAACGAGCCTTGCGAGTATTTATTATAAGGACGAGGCAAAGCTTCTTGACGGTGCCGAGGACACCGATAAGGTTTATATCGAGCAAATACTTCCCGAAAAGATGTACCATAATTTAAAGGGCATTGAAAGCTTCAGCTTTTGGGGAGATATTAAGATAATGTTCATGACGCTTTTTGCGGTGCTTGGCAAGGAATATAAGTGCGATAAGGACAAATAAATCAAACGCTTCTGCATTATGCAGAAGCGTTTTTGCTTTTATTATCCTGCTTGAGGTAGTAAATTCCCGAAAGGACGAGAAGAACGCCGTACAGCTTTGAGAGGATATCGTTCTTTAATATTGAAGCTGCAAGCGAGCCGAGGATGGAAAAGGGTATTCCGCTTAATGAAATTATCGAAAAGGCTTTTAGATCGATCAGCTTGTTTTTGCCGTTGATAATAAATGCTCCGATTGCCGATGATAGGAAAAAGAGCAGATTTACGCCTTGCGCCGTGATTTGCCTCATTCCGCTTACTGCCGTGAGGTAGAGGACGAAGATTCCGCCACCGCCGCCGAGCCCCGAGATAATTGCAACGGCAAAGGCGGCAACAATATCAAGGAGTATCATTTCTTTCCCTTTTTGCAGTTTCCGTTTTGGGAGGCGCCGCATTTCTTTGACTTTGCACAGTTACCGTTTTCGGATGCGCCGCATTGCTTCGGCTTTTCGTAGGTCAGGCGCTTGCGGACAAAGGTTCGGAAAAGAGCGTCACCGTTAAAGGGAATCAGAGGATAGAGATACGAGCGACTTCCCGAAACGGTTTTGTTCAGAGCTATGGTGACAGCGGTCAGTATCAGTCCGACAACAAGTCCCCAGCCGCCGAAAAATTCAACGGCAAGGAGAAGCAGCATTCGTATAAATTTGAAGGCGTAGCCAAGCTCGTAGCTTTGCTGAGTGAATGATGCAATTGCAACGATTGCCATATAAAGTATCGTTTGCGGCGAAAACCAGCCTGCTGCGACTGCGTAATCACCGAGGATAAGTCCGCCTACGACCGAAAGGGAATTGTTAAGCATATTCGGCGTGTTGAGGGAGGCGAGCTTTAATCCGTCTATCATAAATTCGGCAATCAAAAGCTGTAAAAGAAGCGGAACGGCGGCTTTATTGTCAATATCGAGAAAATGAAGCCAGCTTGGAAGTGAAGCGACGTTTTTAACGCAGTAATACCACAGCGGCGTGAGTATGAGAGACAGAAGAAATATTGCCATTCTCGTTAAGCGCAGATACGTGCCTATAAGGGGAGGAAGGTAATAATCGTCGGTTTCTTGAAGGAAATCGAAAATTGAAGTTGGCAAAATCATTGCCTGCGGGGTATTGTCACACAAAAGGACAACGCTTCCTTCTTCAAGCATTGCGGCGGCGGCATCGGGGCGCTCGGTATAGCGCACCTTCGGAAAGGGATTAAACCAGCCTCGGTGAATTATCGCCTCGGCTAATGATTCCTGCGTCATGTTCAGCGCTTTTACGTTGAGATTTTTTAACCTGTCCTTCATTTTTGAAACGAATTTTTCGTCGGCGCAGCCGTCAACGTAGCAGAGCGCAATGTCGGTCTTGGTCGTTTTTCCGACGGGAATTCGCTCGATTATCAGCTTTGGATCACGCAGTCGACGGCGCACGAGTGCCGTGTTTATAACGAGAGATTCGGTAAAGCCGTCACGAGGGCCTCGAAGAACACGGTCGTTTTCCGGCTCTCCCAGTCCCCGTAGAGGAAATTTCTTGATATCTGCGACAAAAGCGCCCTTGATTCCTTCGCACAGAATAACTGCCCGTCCCGAGATAACCGCATCGGCTAACGCTTCAGGATCCTGGCTGACCGTTACGTCATGACAGGGGATGGTGTAGGGAGCATCTTCTCCGCCGCGGGACAGGTGCTCGATGATCTCCTCGGCAAGCTCGTTGTCGATCAGCCCCGCAGTCGTAAAGAAGGATATCTCGCGCCCGTTTGATACGACCGTTCTACACTGTATATCAAAGCTTTTTTCGAGATTCAATATTTTTTTAAGTTCCGATACAGTTTCCGAATAATTCATTTTATTCTCCGTGAATATTTTGTTATATTTTCCCCCGAACGGCGGCAATTATGCGCATGGAATACTTCAGCAATTTAATTTGATAAAATATATTGACAAAGCCTTTATGCGGTGATATAATGACAAAAAAGAAACCTTTGATGAAGAGTAGTAACCGTAATTTGTCCTTTCAGCGAGCCGCGGACGGTGTGAGCGCGGCATCGGCAGCCACGGCGAATGGACTTCGGAGGGCGGCTAATGACCGACGGAAACGTAACCGTTAAATGCGTGCATACTTTTAGGTATGATGAGTGGGCGCTTGCGCCAAGTCACGGTGGCACCGCGGATAATGCTTGTATTATTCGTCCTTGACGGAATATTTTTCTGTCGGGGCGATTTTTGTTTTCCGACGGTGAGGAGAATATATGTTTATATTGGCAAGACGATGGCGGTATTTTTCTTAAAGCTTTACTTCATTAACTTTTAAGGAGAATTTATTATGAAATACGAAAACGTTGATTTTAATACTTATTTTAAGACTTATCCCGATAAGAACGGATATTTTGGAAAGTACGGCGGATCGTTCATTCAGCCCGAGCTTCAGGCGGCAATGGACGAGATAACCGAGGCGTATATGACGATCGCACAGTCAAGGCGGTTTATAGCCGAGCTGCGCCGTATCCGACGTGAATTTCAGGGCAGACCTACGCCTGTGTCGCATCTTGAGCGCCTTTCGGGTAAGCTCGGAAACGTACAGCTTTACGTCAAGCGTGAGGACCTCAACCATACCGGCGCACATAAGCTTAATCACTGTATGGGTGAGGCGCTTCTTGCAAAGTATATGGGCAAGAAGAAGGTCATAGCCGAAACCGGAGCAGGTCAGCACGGCGTTGCGCTTGCTACTGCGGCGGCTTATTTCGGCCTTGAATGTGATATTTATATGGGCTCTGTCGACATCAAGAAGCAGGCGCCAAACGTAGCAAGAATGAAGATACTCGGCGCAAATGTCGTTGAGGTAACTCACGGTCTTAAAACGCTCAAGGAAGCAGTCGACGCCGCTTTTGAAGCGTATGCAAATGAATATAAGGATGCAATTTACTGCATCGGCTCTGTTCTCGGCCCGCATCCTTTCCCGATGATGGTGCGTGATTTCCAGAGCATTGTCGGTGAGGAGGCACGTGAGCAGTTTGTCGAAATGACAGGACATTTGCCTGATGCTATCGTTGCTTGTGTCGGCGGTGGATCAAATGCCGCAGGCTTCTTCTCGGGATTCCTTAATGATCCCGTTGATATTTACGGAATTGAGCCGCTCGGACGTGGCGAGAAGCTCGGCGATCACGCTGCTTCTCTCAAGTACGGCACCGAGGGAATTATGCACGGCTTTAACAGCATTATGCTTAAGGACGAAAACGGCGATCCTGCACCCGTTTACTCGGTTGCAAGCGGTCTTGATTATCCTTCCTCCGGCCCCGAGCATGCATTTTTACGTGATATCGGACGAGTTAAGTATGACGTTATTAATGACGAAGAAACGATCGATGCATTCTTCGAGCTTTCACGCATGGAGGGAATTATTCCCGCAATTGAGAGCGCACACGCTGTTGCTTACGGCATAAAGCTCGCAAAGGAAATGAAGCGCGGATCTGTGCTTATCAACCTTTCGGGACGTGGCGACAAGGATATGGATTATATTATCGAAAATTACGGGATAAGATAAAAAATGCCGATTTTTTCGGCGTTTTGAGCTCTGCTTGACACGTTAATGATGATGTGATAAAATATTGTTGTAGTGATTGGTAATCAAAATAATCTCGGAGGACAGTTATGTATTGCAGAAGATGCGGAGGACAGATCGCTGACGGAAATAATTTTTGCCAGTATTGCGGAATGCCGTTAGACGATGCGAATGCAGGACAGAATCAGCAGCAAGGCACGCAGAATCAGCAGCAGAGTTACGGATATCAGCAACCGAATTATCAAAACTATTATAACTACTATCCGTATAATTACCCCTATCAGCAGCCTGTTCCCGGAAAGGGCTACGGTATAGCATCGCTCGTTCTCGGAATATGCTCAATACCGCTGTTTGAGCTTTCGCTTGTCGGGCTTATCATATCGATCATCGGACTGTGCCTTGGTATATCGTCATCAAGAAGCGCAAAGAGCGTAGGAATGACAAACGGCATCGCAACCGCCGGAATTGTTTGCTCGTCTATCGGGCTTGGAATCAACGGAGCAATAGTCCTGTTTGTTATGTTAATGGTTTTTGTCGCCTTGATAGCTATGATCTGATGAATTTAAAAAGCCAATGCCGAAAGGCATTGGCTTTTTTGTTTATTCATTTTCGTCAAACAAGTCGGATATTGAAACATTAAGCACCTTGGATAACGCCAACAGTTCGATATCCGTTATAAATCTTTTTCCTGCTTCGATGCGCTGAATTGCGTTTTTGTCAACGTCGAGTCCGTTGATCTGGAGCTTTTCGGCGAGCTGACGTTGAGATAGCTTCAAATTTTTTCTTAAATCATATATTTTTCTTCCGCAGAGATTGTTTCTTCCGTCTTTGCTTTTGTTTATAAACATATTTTTCTCCTAATTTTGACATTCAGTGCTTGACATTATTAAAAGTATATGCTATAATAATGCCGCAAATGACATTCAGTAAATGTCAAAATATATAATTTGGAGGACAATAGTATGTTTTGTCAAAAATGCGGAGCAAACATCCCGGATGACGCCAAGTATTGTCCGTATTGCTGTTCTCCTATACAATATACAAATCAGAACCAAAATAATCAGTCGCAGGCGCAATATCAGCAACCCGATTATCTAGATTGTCAGAACGGCTATAATGGATATTCGAATGTTCCCTATCATCCGCCGGTTGTGCCGGGAAAAGGTGAAGGAATCGCTTCGCTTGTTCTTGGTATTTGTGCATTAGTGACGTGTGGTCTGCCATTCTTGGGGCTAATTCTTGGGATGATAGGGCTAATATGTGGTAAAGCATCCTTAGACTGTGCAAAGCTTGTAGGACAAACTCATGGATTGGCGATTGGGGGGATTATTTGTTCTTCAATCGCTGCGGGTGTTTCTGTAATTCAGGTTGCATTATTTATAATGTTAGTAGTCTTGACATAAAGAAGCGATACTCAATATGAGTATCGCTTCTTTTTATAACCCCGACAAAAACAGGGTTGCAAGTATGAGCAGGGCGTCGACGGGAATATCGCCCTCTCGCTCTTTATCGGTGAATATGAGGAACGCAAGCCCGAGGAGCAGGAGATCATCGCTTCCGAGCCTACTGAGATCGATCAGCGGCTTGTTCTCGTGCAGTGCGGTCGGTGCTGAAACGGATGTCGGCTCGTTTTCGTATGTCGAGCCCTCGCCGTTCTGACCGTAAATTCCGAACGGCGGCTCGGTCTTATCTATGATCCCGTCGCTTGGCTCACGGTAGTTTTCCTCATTGTACTGCGGCCGCCGTGGCGTTATATCACGACCGAAGTCGCTTCCTCGGCGGCTTGCGGCGGTCAAAGCCGATTTTACGTGCGACTCCTCGCTTGGCGGCTTGATTGTCAGAGCCGTGCCGCCGTAATCGGGCGGCAGAGGAGTTTCGGGGGTTCTGTTATAGCTTCGTGTATACATTTTATCCCTCGCTTTCAGAGGTTTCCGAGCATCTTGCTCAGGTCGGTAAGCTTCATCATTTTCAGCATCTTGATCATGCTGTCGGCGCTTTTTTGCCGTTCGCTTGATAAATAAGGCCGAATTGCGGAGATCAGCGCAATTCGCTCCTCGTTGCCCTTTGTAAGTATGCTCGTTTTTGCTGTGGCTTCAGCTTCGGGCGGTGCTTTAACTGTCGGCGGGGGCGCTGTCTGTTCTGTCGGTGTCGCATCGCCGCTTAATGACTTTGCGACGCTCATGAGCTTTGACATTGTATCGGGATCCGACATTACGCTTTTGAGCATTTCGGAAATATTCTCGTCCATAATATCTCCCTTCTTAAAGACCGAGCGAATTTTTCAGCTCTTGCGCTTTTTCAGGCGGCATTTTCGAAATGAACGCCTCCATTTCTGCCTTTGACATTTTGCTGATTTTCCGCTTTATGAATCCTGCGTTGCTCATAGCCATTCGCTTTTGAGTGCCTGATGCACCGAGTGCATCGGCTATTTCGCCAATAGCTTTTTTTAGCTCATCGTCACTCATAGACGTTATTTTTCTTATCATATCCTGGCTGATTTCCATTGTGTGCCCTCTCTAAAATAGTATTTTCCAAAAAACTGTGGTAATCAATTTCATTCTATGCTATAATCAAAGTAACGTTACTTGGAGGACTTATGAAAATTCTTGTTTTTTCGGACAGTCACGGCAGATACGATCGAATGGCTGACGTGATTTCCCGTGATAGATACGATGTCGTTCTTTTTCTCGGAGACGGTCTCGGCGACTTCGACAAGCTTCAAGAGAATAATATGGGAAGCACGAGAATGATTGCGGTGAAGGGAAACTGCGACTTTTTCGACGGCACGCCCGACGAGCGCATTATTGAGCTTGACGGCTTCCGTGTTATGATGCTTCACGGTCATAAGCTCGGTGTAAAGTCGGGGACGACGAATCTTGAATATTACGCAAGAGAAAAGGGCGTCGATCTTGTTCTTTACGGTCATACTCATAGCGCTGACGTAAGACATATAGAGGGCGAAAAGCCTTTTTACATTTTAAATCCCGGCAGCATTGGAGCTTCTTGTTACCTTTCACCGTCCTTCGGATATATCGAGACGGTAAAGGGGCAGCTCGTTTTAAATGTTACGGAGTACGGAGGAAAAGCATGAAATATACAAGTGTAAGTAAAAATAAAAATGCCGTAATTGTGGCAACGGTTTTTGGCGTTTTAACCGTAATTTTGCTTGTTATATCTATGTTTGATTTCTTTTTCAGAGGCGTATTTGAAATATTGGCTATTGCCTCCGCCATCACCGTTATACAGATAGCGCAGAGATATCTTATGTGCTACTATGAGTATATTCTCGATCCCGAAAACGAGCTGACAAGCCATAACAGACTGACCGTCATACAGGTCGTCGGCAAGAAAAAGACCTCGCTATTTACCGTTCCGCTTGCTTATCTTAAGGATGTTATTCCTTATAAGAAAATGAAGGCGGTCGAGAAGGAGTACGGCAAGATCGGGAAGAAAATGTCCTTTTGCCCTGACATTCGACCGAAGGAAAGCTGTCTTGCGATCTTTGAGGACGGAGACGAGCTTGTGTTACTTCGCTTGCAGTGTGACGTTGAATTTATGGCGGAGCTTGAAGAACGCAAGGGCTTTTAAGATTAAGAGGCGGTTTTTGTAAAAAACTATTGTAAAATGTCGCTACTATATGATATAATATAAGATACGAAAATTTTGCTCGGAGGATATCATGGAGAGAGTTTCTAAAATAAATTATTATCTCGATATTGCACAGACGGTTGCAAAGAGAAGCACCTGTCTTCGCAAGCATTACGGAGCAATTATTGTAAAAAATGACAGCATTGTTTCGACAGGCTATAACGGCTCGCCAAGAGGCAGAAAAAACTGCTCTGACGTAAATTTCTGCATGCGTGACAAGCTTAATATTCCAAGGGGCGAAAGATACGAAATGTGTCGCTCAATACACGCCGAGGCAAATGCTATAATTGCCGCTTCCCGTGAGGAAATGATCGGCTCGACGCTTTATATGGCGTGCCTGGATGCAAAAACAGGTGAGCTTGCAGAGGGAATGTCAAGCTGTGCTATGTGCAAAAGACAGGTCATCAATGCGGGAATCGAGCGAGTTATCGTTCGTGACACCGAAGATACATACCGAATCATTGAGGTCGCCGATTGGATCGAAAATGACGACAGCTTAACAGGTCAGTTTGGATATTAAGGTGAAATAATTGGGTAAAAAAAGAATCAAAACCGCAAAAAGGGCAGAAGAGCTCAAGCAGGCGAAGCTGACGAGGAAAAGAAACAGAAAAATTATAACCGTCAGCGTTGCTTCCGCCGTGCTTGTTCTTATTCTCATAATTGCGATCGTTTCGGGAATCGAAAGGCCGATCGTTTTTAAATACGACAAGGGCGCATATATAGATCCCGAAACCCAAAAAACCTACTGTCCTGCCGACACCTCGACTTATTTGATCAAGACGGAGTGTTATCCCGATAATTTCTACGGAAAAATGGACGGCAACAATGTCTATACCATTCCCGGCGTTAAGAATAAGGAATGGCTTGTCAGACAGCTTTCAGACGATTTGTATCAGCTTTATTACGAAGAAAGCGTGCATCTGCCGAGCATATCCGAGTTTAAGGCAAACGGGCTTTATCTCTTTGTCGATGCGCCGCTGATCTTTAACCGTGTGGAAATTACAGAAAAGGCGGTGCTCGATAACGTCGTGTCGCTTTTGACGGGCGGCGAAAAGACCGAGCTTCTTGAGGATTTTAAAGAAAGCTATTCGATACGCTTTTTTTCAGACGAATATGAGCATATGTATTACTGCGTTGAGTATATCGTGGTCGAAAGCGGAAGCTATTTCTACGACCATCTTTCGGGCTCATATATCTATGCAAACGGCCTGCTCGACAGTTATCTTGATGAGCTGAGGGAGAATAGCGGTGAGTGAGCTTGCTTTTAAGAAAATGACGTTAAAGGATTCGTCGGCTCTTTCCGCCCTTGAAGGGGAATGCTTTTCCTGCCCTTGGAGCGAGGACAGCTTTATAGAGTGCCTGGATAATGACCGATACTGTTTTATCGGTCTTTATGAAGACGGTGAGCTTGTCGGGTACTGCGGACTCCTTAGCATTTTTGAGGTTGGCGATATTGTAAATATAGCAGTTCGTTCCGATAAGCGCAGGCGTGGCTACGGCGAAATGCTTATGACCGCCCTTGAAAACGAGGCGAAAGCCCGTGAGGTTTCTACGCTATTTCTTGAAGTAAGGGAAAGCAATTCTTCTGCACGCCGGCTCTATGAAAAGCTCGGATATACTTTTGACGGATTAAGAAAAAACTATTACGTGAAGCCGCAAGAAAATGCGGTGATTATGAAGAAACAGCTATGAAGATTTTATCAATTGAAAGCTCCTGCGACGAAACCTCTGCCGCAGTCGTTCTGATGGGCGAGGAGCGAAAGATCCTATCGAATATCGTCGCATCCCAAATAGAAACCCACGCCCTTTACGGCGGCGTCGTGCCTGAGATCGCAAGCCGAGCGCACAGCGAGGTTATCTCAAAAATAACCTACGAGGCTCTTGAAAAGGCGGGCGTCACCCTTGACGATATTGATATTATAGGCGTGACAAATCGCCCGGGACTTATCGGCGCTCTGCTCGTCGGAGTGAATTTTGCAAAGTCGCTTGCGCTGTCGAAAGACATTCCTCTTGTGCCGGTTCACCATATAAGAGGACATATTGCGGCAAATTATCTTGCTTATCCCGATTTGAAGCCGCCGTTTTTGGCGCTTGTTGTTTCGGGAGGACACACCTCCCTTATCGAGGTCACCGATTACACGCATTTTGAGACTGTCGGACGAACGAAGGACGATGCGATGGGAGAATCCTTTGACAAGGTCGCACGTGTTATGGGAATTCCTTATCCCGGCGGCGCCGAAATGGACAGGCTTGCTTCCCTTGGTGACAAAAAGGCGTTTAAGCTGCCCTCTGCGGCGCTGAATGACGGAAGTCTTGACTTCTCGTTCAGCGGTCTTAAAACGCACGTAATAAATATTCTTCACAACATGGAGCAAAAGGGCGTGCCTTATCCGAAGGAGGATATCGCCGCTTCCTTTACCGAAACTGTTTTGGCGAGTGTTGACAAAAAGCTCAAAATGGCGCTCGAAAGATACCCTCACACCTCGCTCGTGCTGGCGGGAGGTGTATCTGCAAATTCGCATCTTCGTTCCTTTATGGAGAACTTTGCAAAAAAGCACGGAATGAATTTCTACGTACCGCCCCGATCTCTTTGCGGAGATAACGCAGCAATGATCGGCGCACAGGCGTATTATGAGTTTTTAGACGGAAATATCGCTGACAGCTCGCTTAATGCGTATGCAACGGGTGAATAATTAAAGGAGACACATTATGGCAAACTACGAAAATCAGATCAAAAGCGCAGTAGAAAAGTACGAGTCGCTTCTTCGCTCACAGCTTGAGAGAGTCGAAAGGATAAATGCAGCAGGAGACGCTGTTGATTATTCCAAAATGGATAAGATCGTAATAGGCGTCTGCGGCGGTGACGGAATCGGCCCGATCATTACCGATGCGTCGAAAAAGGTTCTTGAATATCTGCTTGCGGAGGACGTCCGGAAGGGCAGGATCGAATTCAAGGTTATCGACGGACTCACCATTGAAAACCGAGTAAAGCATATGCAGGCAATTCCCGATGAGGTCATGGAGGAGCTTTACAAGTGTGACGTTATCCTCAAGGGCCCGACCACGACTCCCCGTGCAGGCGATCCGTGGCCGAATATTGAGAGCGCTAATGTCGCAATGAGAAAGAAGCTCGACCTTTTTGCAAACGTGCGTCCCGTCAAGGTTCCCGATAAGGGCATCGACTGGACCTTCTTCCGTGAAAACACGGAGGGAAGCTATGCGGTCGGAAGCCAGGGTGTCAACGTAACCGACGATCTTGCTCTCGACTTCTGCGTTACCACCACCGAGGGCTGCAACCGTATCGCCCGCCTTGCTTACGAGTATGCAAGAAAGAACGGTAAAAAGCGTGTTTCTATCGTAACGAAGGCAAATATCATCAAGACGACCGACGGCAAGTTCCTTCGCCTTTGCGAGGAGGTCGGTAAGGAATATCCTGAGATCGAGACCGACAACTGGTTTATCGACATTATGACGGCGAAGCTCGTTGACGAGAAGCGCCGCACCGCGTTTGAGGTGTTTATTCTTCCTAACCTTTACGGCGATATTATCACCGACGAGGCGGCAGAATTCCAGGGCGGTGTCGGTACTGCCGGCTCTGCAAATATCGGTAAGAGATACGCAATGTTTGAAGCAATTCACGGCTCGGCTCCCCGTATGATCACCGAGGGCAGAGGAAAGTATGCAGATCCCTGCTCGATGCTCCGTGCAACCGTTATGCTTCTTTCGCATATCGGCTATCAGGCGGAGAGTGACCGTCTTGCCCGTGCTCTTGACATTTGTATGTTTGAAGAAAAGAAGCTCGTTGTTACCGGACGTGATACCGGCGCAACCTGCGAGGAATTTACAGCATACGTAAACGAAACTCTTAAGAAGATTTAAAGCTAACTGCGAGATCCGAACGGCTTTGCCGTTCGCCCTGCGGGTTTCGACTTCGTCCGCCCGTGTCATTCTGAACGTAGCGCAGCGAAGTCGAACGGCGTAGCCGCGCCGAAGCGTAAGCAAAGGCGGAATCTCGGGCGGACTGCGCTCAAGATGACCGCAGATCATAGTTCTCGCTCAGGTTATTCCCCCGAAAGGAGATATAAAAATGAAAACTACATATATCTCCCTCGGAGCAAAACGCCTTCCACGTTACTTCCGAACACTTCGGGAGTGTCTGATCAACGGCGAGAACAAAATCAGCTCAATAGAGCTTGCGGGCAGACTTGGCGTAACGCCGTCACAGGTACGTGCCGACCTGAATAAGTATTCGGGCGCAGGTCACGTAGGTTACGGCTATAACGTAAAAACACTTTATACCGAAATAAGCCGAGATCTCGGTGTCGGTGACGGAATGACTGCGGCAATGATCGGAATTGCCCCCGATAATCTACCTTATCTTTCTCTTTGGCTTGAGGGCAGGGGAATTTCCGACACGAGATGTATTCCTAATGATGAAAACATCTATAACGAGGTAGCGAAGCTTGAGTGCGACGTTGCCCTCGTCATTCATTATGAAAATAAGGAGAAAATGCTCTCTGCGCTTCGGGAATCGAAGGTCAGGGGCGTATGGAATCTGACACAAAGCGATCTTGATCTCGATATTCCGACGGTGAATTTGCCTATTGGGGATATTTTGTCTGCGCTTATGTATGAAATTAAAAATCAAAAGAAAGGAGAGGGAAAATGAAATATAACGTGATTTACAAGGACGGCGCAGTTTGCCTTCCTGCAAGTGCATTTCTTGAATGTGAAACGCTTCTTGAAGTTCGCTTTTTGATGCTCCTCTCCTATGATAGAGCCCTCTCTGACGCTGATGATTCGATGCTCTGCGAGCAGCTCGGCTGTACTGCTTCCGAGCTTGAAGGGGCTGTATCGTCCCTCCGTGAAAAGGGACTTCTTGAAGCAGCGAAAAAGCTTGCTCCATCCTCTGCAAATAAGAATCTCACGGGAAAAGAAATATCTGATGCGATAGAAAACAATAGCAAGCTTAAGCAGCTTATTGAGGAATGTGAGGCGATTTGCGGAAAGGTATTTACCTCGACCGATATATCAAAGATCGTTTCTCTTAATACAAATCTCGCTCTTGACAGCGAAACGATCCTGCTTCTTTTCTATTATCATTTTGAAAAGCTCGATGCTGTCGGTAAAAAGCTGTCGGTCAGCTATGTTGAAAGAAGCGCATATTCGCTTTATAATCAGGGAATACGGTCTCTCGATGCTCTGCAAAGCTACATAAAGGAAAACGAAAGAAGAAACAGTAATAAATATAAGATCGCACGCCTGTTTGGTATTGGCGAGCGTTCATTTACCAAGAAGGAAGAAAAGTTCTTCGATAAGTGGTTTATCGAATGGGAGATGCCGTTTGAGCTTGTCGAGGCCGCATTTGAAATTGCCGTGAATAATACCGGC
Organism: Eubacteriales bacterium; assembly: GCA_045593985.1. Taxonomy (GTDB): domain Bacteria; phylum Bacillota; class Clostridia; order Oscillospirales; family CAG-272; genus Colimorpha_A. The sequence goes on along the minus strand of JAZNXR010000029.1, from coordinate 4,642 downwards.
AAGGCGGGACTTGAATATATGTCGAAGATCCTTTCCGACTGGCACGATAGCGGAATACGCACCGTCGAGCAGGCGGAAAAGGCAAACGCCGACTTTAAGGCATCGGGTAAAAAGGCAAGGTTTGTTGAAAAGGCCGATAACAACGGCGCAAGTTTTGACACCGAAGAATTCTTTGAAAAGGCTCGCAAGCGCAGTGAAGCGCTTATGAGCGCAGTGATTTCCAAGAAGGAGGATGAGTGATGGGCTTCAACCGTGAAAATTACAAAAAAATAAAGCACGAATACGAGGGCAAGGCGCTTCGTGCGCAGGAAGCTGCGCTGATCCGCAGAAGAGAGCTTGGTATGAGATTCCCCGAGATAAAGGAGCTTGACGATGCGCTCTCTCAAACGGGGCTTCGTATTTATGAGGCAACCGTTCGCTATAATGGCGACAAACTCGAAAAGGAAATTGCCGCTATCAAGGAAGAAAATGAGCTGCTCCTAAAAAAGCGTGCGGCTTTGCTTGAGCGCTTCGGAATTCCTGCCGATTATTCCGAGGTAAAATACGAGTGCGAAGAATGCTCCGACAGCGGCTTCGTCGGCATCAATATGTGCAAATGCATGAAGTCAAAGCTCGTTATGGCGGGCTATGACAGCTCAGGCATCGGCTCGCTTATTAAGACGAAAACCTTTGAAAACTTCATTCCGACCAATCAAAAGGACAAGGGTGCGATTGAAAACGCAGAAATGATAGTTGCCTTCTGTCGCCACTATGCGGAAAATTTTGTTGAAGGCTCGCAAAATCTGCTCTTTATCGGTGGCACGGGACTTGGAAAAACCCATCTTTCTGCCGCAATCACGGGAAGTATTATTCGCCGTGGCTACGATGTCGTTTGCGAAACTGCGCAGAATCTCTTTTCTGATTTTGAGTATGAGCGCTTCGGACGCAGCTACAACCGTGACGAAAACGAGGAAAAGCGTACCGACAGGTATTTCGATTGCGACCTGCTTATAATTGACGATCTCGGCACCGAAATGGGAAATAATTTCACCGTTTCCTGCCTTTATAATATCGTTAATACCCGTCTTAACAAGGGTAAAACGGTTATAATAAATACGAATCTGACTCGTGACGATCTTCGTAAGCGCTATGACGAGCGCCTGACCTCACGCCTTTTCGGTGAGTTTTTGCCGATAATGTTCACGGGTAGAGATATGCGTGAATTAAAGCTCGACTGAAAGGATAGCTGATATGAAAATTGCGATTGTAACAGGTGCGTCGTCGGGACTTGGCGAGGAATACGTAAGAGCTATTTCCGAAGGGTATGACGAGATTGAGGAAATCTGGGTAATTGCCCGCCGCACCGATCGCCTTGAAGCACTCAAGGAGCGCTTCCCGAACAAGAAGATATTCCCGATAACGCTTGACCTGACGGCAAACGAAAGCTATGCAACGCTCTCCGAAATGCTCGAAAGCGAAAAGCCCGAGATAAAGATCCTTGTAAATAACGCAGGCTACGGCACGCTTGGCGATTTCGACAAGATGGAAACGCATACCCAGACGAGAATGATCGACCTTAATAACCGTGCCCTTACTGCCCTTACTTCGGTTTCTCTCCCTTATATGAATAAAGGAAGCTTCATTGTCAATGTATGCTCGATCGCATCCTTTGCGCCGAATCCGAGAATGACAGTCTATTGCTCGACAAAGGCTTATGTTCTTTCGTTCTCGAAGTCGCTTCGATTTGAGCTGAAAAATAAGGGAATAAACGTCCTGGCGCTTTGCCCCGGGCCGATGGATACCGAATTTCTCCCGACTGCGGGAATCGAAAAGGGAAGCTCTCATACCTTTGACACTCTCCCCCGTGTGAATCCGAAAATGGCGGCGGAGAAGTCGCTTTATTACGCCTCAAAGGGCAGGGGAATCTATACTCCCCGCGCCTTCTTCAAGCTCTACCGTGTTTTGTCGAAGCTTCTTCCGCACGGACTTGTAATGCATTTGTCGAAAACTTGATGCGTCGCCGTATTGACAAAACGGCGAAAATCGTATAGAATAATAGAGGATATAAACGTCTTTTCAAATGAAAGGAGCATGTATTATGGCAGACGAACTTTTTAACGAGGAAGTGTTTACACTTACCGACGAGGACGGCAACGAAAAGCAGTTTGAGCTTCTCGGAAGCCAGGAGCTAAACGGTGATACTTACCTTGCACTCGTTCCGATAGAGGATAACGAGAACGAGGAATATGTTATCCTTAAGGTAGCGATCGAGGAGGAAAGCGGCGAGGAAATTCTCGTTACCATTGATGATGATGACGAGTTTGAGCGTGTTGCAGATTTCTTCAACGACGAGCTTTTCGGCGAGATCGACTACGACGAGGAATAATAGATCTCCTGCTTAGTGCGTGATAGATCTGCTATTAAAACCTACAAGAGATAAATGGAGCTTTATCTTCGCTATCTGGGTATGCAGACCTCCCCGCCCGCCTGCTTATGTCACGCGGTCAACGGGATGCTGGGAGCACGAATGATGCGAGAGGGCACCAACCTGCACATGCGGGTTTCTCAATGGCTGTCTACACGGCTCGGCGGGGTACATTTGAACTATGATTGCCCTTGCGGGCAAGTTATGAGTTATGAGATACTTCGTATCGTTATGATTGGCTTCGCCAAGTTATAGGTTAGATGGGCAATCATATCATAACGCTTGCTATGCAAGCTCATAACGGTGAGCGAAAGCGAGCCTCATAACTCTAAACTAAAACGAACAGAAAAAGAGAGAGCATCGGCTTTAGAACCGATTGTTCTCTCTTTTTGCTTGTTATAAGGGTTTGGGCTTAGCCCACTTGCATTTGACCGATCAAATGCGATGCTTGCACTTTTTTCAAAGTGTAAGTTCTCCGTTAAGAACATCACCCATTCTCCGTTCCTTTTTTATATAACGTAAAAATACACGCAGATAAATTGAAGCACGCTTCCGAGCAGGGCGAAAAGGTGGAAGATGAAGTGGAAGTAGCGGTGCTTTTTACCGATGCCGTAGATTACTGCGCCGATAGTGTAGGCGACTCCGCCGAGCAGGAGATATATGAACGCCTCGATCGGTAACGCTTTCAGCACTGTGTCGCCCGCAAGGAATATTGACCAGCCCATTCCGATGTAGCAAGCCATCGCAAATTTGCTGTATGCTTTTATGTCTATTGACGTCAGCACGGCGGCTATGATTCCGAAGCCCCAGACGACAGCGAATATTATCCACGCCCACATAGAAGAAACAGGACGTATCGCCGAGAGAAGTATCGGCGTGTAGGTGCCTGCGATAAGCAGGTTTATCGTGCAGTGATCGATTATTCTCATGACCTGCTTCGTAATTCCGGGCTTCACGGCGTGATAGATGCTCGATGCAGTATAGAGGACGATCATCGATGCGCCGTATATCGCCGCACCGACAATAGACCATGCATCAGCGCTCGATGCCTTGATGACGCAAAGTATCAGTGCGACAATGCCAAACACGGCACCGACAGCATGAGAAAGTGAATGTAAAACCTCCTCCGCCTTTGAGTAGGTCGGAAGAAGGCGATCGCATAATTTTGTTCTTTTCATAGTGCGCCTCGCAAAGATTGTAGTAAATATATGGTAACACTATTTTGTGTACTTTCTTGCGATAGAATGTGTATTTTTCAAAAATTAAAACACGGAATATGTCGAAATGTTCCGTGTTTTAGTCTTTTATATATATTACGATATCGTCTACACGACAGTCGAGTATCTTGCAAAGGTCGTTAAGCGTTACGGTCGTAATCGGCTTGTTGTGCTTCAATCGGTCAAGAAGGCTTCTGCTGATTCCGTGCTCGTTTATGAGCTTGTAGGTCGTGACGCCCTTTTTCTTCATAGTTTCATATAGCGGCTCGTATGAGATCATAAATTCACCTCCTGATATTTTTATTATATTTTATGCTCTATCTCTTGACAATTGTCGATATATAGAGTATAATTTGAGTATTAACAAAAGCGGAGGAAAATATGGGAAAGAATATTGGCGAGTTACTGATCAAAAAGTCTAAATATGTTTATATAATGGGAATGGTATATGCCTGTGGGGTATTGTTGAACGATTGGATTTTGGCTATGAGAAGCGCGAACAGAAATCCGGTAGCCGCAATTGCACTGCTTATCCCGTATCTTGCTAAATTCGGCGTTATAATCATTGGCGCGTATATCCTCGGATTGATCGTTTGCGGATTTGGTTGTATCGTTCAGGATAATCATAAAAAAGCGCAAGAGTTGGCAGAATTGAATTATATTCTCGCAAATAAGCTTGACGAGGACGCCGAGGACGAGGATATTTACGATTCATCGGAAGAATAAGAAAAAGAGCCCATACGGGCTCTTTTTTTACCCTCTCCGTCGGCTTTGCCGACACCTCTCCCGAAGGGCGAGGCAGGGTAACGCGGTAAACTTTGCCATGTTATTGGTAGGGCGGGGGCTTGCTCCCGCCGTGTAAAAACGATGTTACATTCCTTGGGAAACGGCGGGAGCAAGCCCCCGCCCTACGAAAGCGTGGAGAAGATTTATGATGTTACGAATAGAGTGAGTGTGGGAGCAACGGGGCGTCGAGGACGCCGGTCCCTACAACGGCGGCATTGCCGCCTACACCTCATCC
>JAZNXR010000028.1:0-28899 GCA_045593985.1 Eubacteriales bacterium | reverse complement strand
CGAGGACGAAGCATTTTTCGCAGATCCGCCTTTACTGTTTTGAAGAGCAGCATAACTCGGCTGACCTTGAGTCCTCCGGCGGTTGAGCCGAAGTCGGATCGTAGCCATGTCGTTCTGTGGGCCAAGGAGTTGCAACCTAGAGTTGTCTTCCTAAGACCGCTTGGCCTCCGACTTCGAGGACGAAGCATTTTTCGCAGATCCGCCTTTACTGTTTTGAAGAGCAGCATAACTCGGCTGACCTTGAGTCCTCCGGCGGTTGAGCCGGCGCAGCTTCCTATGATCATGAGTATCAGAAGCACAGTCTTTGAAAATCCCGGCCACTCTGCGGCAAAGTTGGTCGTTGTGTACCCGGTCGTCGACATTATCGACGCGACTTGAAAAGCGGAATGGCGTATTGTTTCGCCGACGCTTGAGAAGAGATGCGACACATTTATCGCAACGGCACCTACTGCTACGGTAAAGATTCCGAGATAGCACCACAGCTCGCGGCTCTTGATCGCAGAGGCGAATTTTTTTATCAGCACAAGGTAGAAAAGGTTAAAGTTTATACCAAAAAGGAGCATAAACACCGTTATTACCCACTGTAAATAGGGCGAATAGCTTGCGATGCTGTCTGCCTTTATACCGAAGCCGCCCGTGCCGGCCGTGCCGAAGGTATGGACAAGACTGTCAAAGAACGGCATACCTCCCGCAAGAAGGAAACCGATCATAATTACCGTAAGACCAATATAGATGAGATACAGTATTTTTGCCGTTTCTTTTATTTTCGGAACGATCTTACCGACGATAGGCCCCGGAACCTCTGCTCGCATTATGTGTATCGAGCGCCCCGAATCGGTCGGGAGAATTGCCATCAGGAATACGAGAACTCCCATACCGCCGATCCAGTGTGTAAAGGAACGCCAGAAGAGCATACCACGGCTCATTGCCTCTATTTGCGCGCCGCTTAATATCGTTGCGCCCGTCGTCGTGAAGCCGCTGACGGTTTCAAAAAATGCGTCGACGTATGACGGAATGAATTTTCCGATAAAGAAGGGAAGCGCTCCGACGGCTGAAACCGTAAGCCACGCAAGTGCCACGATCGCGAAGCCCTCTTTTGCAAATATCAGCTTGTTTTTCGTATAAGAGAGCGCACTGATAATAAGTCCCGCCCCCAGTGCGATTCCCGCCGATATTGCGAATGCGATTACCGACGAGGTCTCGTTATATATGACGGAGCAGAGAAGCGGAAGCATAAACAGGATCGCTTCAAGGATCAGAATGTGTCCCGTCGTGTAGAATACCATTTTGCGGTTCATATTATACCGCCTTATTTAAGAATATCCGAAAGGTCGGATAGCTTTTCGCCCGAGGCGATCACGACTACACGGTCGCCTGCGAGGATCACGTCGTTACCGCCGGGAATAATCGTTTTTCTGTCACGGATTATTCCTGCTATAAGTATATTGTCCTTAAGCTTAAGATCCTTAAGGGGGATGTTATTTATTCTCGGATCGGCGACTACGTTGAATTCAAGTGCCTCGGCATCGCCGTCCATAAGCTTGTAAAGCGTTTCGACGTTGCTTCCGAGGGAGTTCTGAAGCGCACGCGCATAGCTGACGAGCTGATCGGAGATCATTTTCTTCGGGGAAACCACGGTATCGACACCGAGCTTTTCTGCCATAAATGCAAGCTCCTCTCGGTTTACCTTTGAGATAGTTTTCGGCACGCCCTGACTTGATGCGAATATCGAAATAAGTATATTTTCCTCGTCCGTACCCGTAAGGGAAACGAACGCATCGAGGTCCTTGATTCCTTCCTCAATCAGAAGCTCCTGCTGTGCGCCGTCGCCGTGAATTATAACTGCGCCGGGAAGAGTCTCGCAAAGCAGCTTCGCCTTCGCCATGTCCTTTTCAATGATCTTGACGTTACATCCTATCGAAAGGAGCATTTCGGTCAGATATACGGCAGTGCGGCTTCCGCCGAGAAGCATAACATTTTTTGCTCGCTTTTGAAGCAGACCTGCCGCCTTGAAGAACTTCTGAATCTCGGAATGTGTTGCGGTAATTCCGATTGTATCGTTACCCTTGAGGACAAAATTACCGTCAGGAATGAACATTTCGTCGCCACGCTTGACACAGCAAATAAGGACCTTTGCCTTGTACTTTTCACGGAGCTCGCTCAATTTTACGCCGTCAAATATCGAATCAGGCTTCAGACGAAGCTCGACCATTTCAAGATATCTTCCGCTGAAGGTCTCGATCTTTACAGCTGATGGCGATTTGAGGACGTTAAAAAGCACCTGCGCAGCCAGATATTCGGGGTTTATCGAGAGGGAAAGCTCAAGCTGTTCCTTCATGAAGGTAAGACTGTTGTCGTTATATTCGGGCGTTCTTATTCTTGCGATCGTATGAGATGCGCCGAGTTTCTTCGCAAGGAAGCAGGAGAGCATATTGAACTCGTCCGAGCCTGTAACGGCAATGAACAGTTCTGCGTCCTTTACGCCTGCCTCGACGAGAATGTCGCTGTCGACACCATTTCCGCAAATGCCCATAACGTCATAAATATTCGTAAGCTCTGTTACGACCTCGGGATCTGAGTCGATAATGACTATGTCGTGTCCTTCGTTTACCAAGGACGAGATCAAAGTCGAGCCGATCTTTCCGCAGCCGACAATAAGAATCTTCATCTTTTTGCCTTTCCAAAATAAATCAATCGACGTTATTATAACACCGTTTGACAAAAAATGCAATAGAAAAGTAAAGGGCGAATTGTTTCATCGAAGAAAAAGCGTTGTTTTTGTTGCCTTTTAGGTCGATACGACCGTGAAACGGAATAAAAACGACTTTTTTTCGCTCAAATCGAAGAAAACACTTGACAAACGGATCAAAATATGTATATAATATAGAGTAACGTCATTAAATGCCAAGGAAAAGGAGTGACACGAAAATGCTTAGAACATACCAGCCGAAAAAGCTTCAGAGATCTAAAGAGCACGGCTTCCGCAAGAGAATGAGCACCGCAAACGGAAGAAAGGTGCTTAAGAGAAGACGCGCTAAGGGCAGAGCAAGACTTACCCACTAATTCTTCTCAATTTCAAGAAGGGGTAAAAGTGTGAAAGAATTCGCCATAAAAGAAAACCATCTTTTCGTTAAGGCGTATCAAGGCGGTAAGCGGTACGTTACCGATACTGTTGCTGTTTACGTTCTTAAAGACCTGAAGGCAGGGCGTCTTCGTAAGGAAAATCCGAAAAAGGAATTCCTTAATCGCATCGGCTTTACCGCAACGACAAAGCTCGGACATGCCGTCGTTCGCAATCGCGCAAAGCGTGTTATGCGTGCGGCGTATCGGAATATTGTTTCGAACAGAACGATAAAGACGGGAAACCTTATCGTAATTACCGCAAGGGAGAAGATAAAGGAACGCTCGTCGTCTGACGTAGAGCATGATCTGATCCGTGCTTTCACCAAGCTTGAGCTTTTTAAGTAATCGGCTTTTCTTCTTGATTTTTTTCGGCGGACTGTAACAGGTCCGCCATTTTGTTAGTATATAGGCAAGTATATTAACTCAAACTACGGAGGAATCATGAAACATTTTTTTCTGTGGCTTATCAACCTTTACAGAAAATATATATCTCCTCTGAAAAAGCGTCCGTGCTGTCGCTTTTATCCAACCTGCTCGACCTATGCCTACGAGGCAATCAGCGAATGGGGGGCGATACGCGGATTCTTTCTGACTGTGTGGCGAATACTTCGCTGCAACCCGTTCTGTCGAGGCGGCATCGACAACGTCCCGAAAAAGGGCGATTTCCGTAAGATGACGGCGGAAAGAATTATTTACCGTGGCCGCAACAAGGAGTTAAAAAACGAGAACTCCGACAAGAATTGAAAGGATGCTTGTTTAACAAGCTGTGAAAATGGATTTTTTAAATAAACCGATAGCTTGGATAATTAACCTGTGCTATAAGCTTATACCGAACTATGCAGTTGCGCTTCTTATTTTCGCGATAATCATGAAGCTGCTTCTTTTCCCGTTCGGCATTAAGCAGCAGAAGAATATGCTCAAGCAGGCGAAGCTTCGCCCGAAGGAGATGGCGATCCGCAAGCGCTATGCGGGACGCGATGATCAGGTTACCCGTCAGAAGATGCAGGACGACCTGATGAAGCTTTATCAAAAGGAAGGATACAGCCCCGCATCGGGATGCCTTCCTATGATCCTTCAGCTCGTAATCGTCTTTGCCGTTTACGCTGTAATGCGTGCGCCCCTTACCTATGTTTCGGGATTGAGCAAGAGCGAAATCAATAATCTCGGCGTTGGAATCGTTGAGCTTTACAACCAGGGCAAGCTGGATAAAAATACTGTCTCCAAAAGTGAATGGGACAAAATCGTATCAATACACGGCGGACTTAATAATCTGAGCGGAACAGGCTCAACCACCGCCGGCGGAACAGGTGATACCACTACCGACGGTACGACCGATACCACTACCGACGGTACGACCGATACCACAACAGACGGCACGACCGATACCACAACAGACGGCACGACCGAAACTGCTCCTTCGACCACCACCGAAACTACAACGGACGGTAACGGTACAGGAATCGTTGAGACTACGGACAAGCCCTTGAAGGATATCAGCAATGCAACAAACCCCTTTGCCGAAGAGATCAGCCTTGTTCGTGTAGTCAGAAAGAACTTCGAGCTGCTCCAAGAAAACGGACGTATTCCGGATAAGATCGCAAGCGCCAATAACCTTCCGAGATTCTATCTCTACGGAAACACTTTCGACCTTTCCGAAACACCTACTCCCGCTCTTAACTGGTATCTCCTTATACCGATCCTTACCTTCGTATTTACCTTCGGCAGCATGAAGCTTTCGAAGAAGTTCATGTATCAGTCCGAGGTTCAGCAGCAGCAATCTGCCGATATGGGCTGCTCTATGAAGATCATGGATTACGTTATGCCGCTTATGTCGACGTTTATTACGTTCTCTATGCCTTCGATCATCGCAGTTTACTGGATATACAATAACGTGCTGTCCTTTGTTCAGCAGGTTGTTCTTAAGTTTATGTTCCCCATTCCGGTGTTTACCGAAGAGGACTATAAGCAGGCTGAAATTGAGATGAACAAGGGAATTAAGCAGCCTAAAAAGAAAAAGGCTAATTCCGCTAAGCGTGCTGCTCACCGCATTGACCTCGATGACGAGTATGAAGCTCCCGAGAGCGAGCCTAAGGCAGAAAAGGCCATAGAGAAAAAAGCCGAGCCGAAGCCGAAAAAGAAGAAGGATCCCAAAGAGGGCCTCATTGCTCCCGGTCAGCTAAAGGACGAATCGGATAAGAAGTCCGATAATGAATGATTATAAGGATGTGAATAAATGAAACAGGAAATAACCGTTACCGCTAAAACGATCGAAGCTGCGGTAAATGAGGGCGCCGAAAAGCTTGGCGTTTCCTCCTCTGCTGTAACCTACGAGGTTATTGAGCAGCCGAAAAAGGGCTTTCTCGGATTTGGCGAAACACCTGCTGTCGTAAAGGTAAGCTTCGTTTCCTCTCCCGAGATGACTGCGCTTTCCTTTGTTAAGACTCTGATCAGAGATATGGATATTATCGCCGATGCTACGATCTCCGTAATTCCCGGAAGCAAGAGAGCCTTCCTTATCAATATTACGGGCGAGGAGGCAAGTGTTCTTATCGGACATCACGGCGATACACTTGATTCCTTGCAGTATCTCACCAATCTTGCGGCAAACCGTCGTGAGGAGGATGACGACAGCAACTATACGAGAATTACAGTTGATGTTGAGAACTACCGTGCAAAGCGTGAGGATACGCTTCGCCGTCTTGCAAGAAGAATGGCGGACAAGGCGCTTCGTTACCGCAAGAACGTAACTCTTGAGCCTATGAACGCTTATGAGAGAAGAATAATCCACTCCGAGATTCAGGGGATTCCGGGCGTTACGACAAACTCCATCGGAGCCGATAACAACCGCCGTGTTGTAATCTGCTGCGAGGGTGCATCTAGCGCTCCGAAAGCTCCCGCCCGTCCTCCCAGAACCGCTGCATCGAGAATTGTTCCCAAGAACAAGATAGAGAAGAGAGCACGCTTTGACGATTCGCTCCCCGAATATCAGCTCGGTGACTGCTACTCCGAGGACAGCGAGGTTGATAACGCAGAGGCCGATAACGACACCGACGAAATTTAAAGAAAACACCCGCTTGGTTTTTCAAGCGGGTGTTTTTGTTTATGCGAGCTTTTCGATTATTTTTGTATTAGCGGGAAGGATGCCTGCCTGCTCATAGACGATCTCCTGAATTTGCGCAACCTGATTGGGCATGAGGGCAGAGGCCGTCTTTACGATAATATTGCAACCGCTGTCGCTGATAACTGCGATACATCTTTCAAAACCCTTAGCGGTTACGAGGCTTTCGATCTTGCCCTCGTTCTCGATGGCTGAAGCGATTTTTGAAATTTCCTGCATTGCAACGACCTTTGATTCGTCAAGAGCCTCGGGGTTATCAACGACAAGCTGCAGCACCTCAATAGCTTCGTCTCTCGATCTCTGGCGCTCAACTACCGTTGATGCAAAGAAGCTGTCGACCTCGTTCAAGTTTTCGTTTCCGTTACCGTCAACTGCAATATTGCCGTTGCCCGCAGAGCCGCCCGTCTGCTTTGTTCCCGATGTGAAAAGGGCAATATTGAGCCACACCGCACCGCCTATTACAAGCACTGAAAGGATTATTGCCAGATTTCTTCTTCCGATTTTTTTAACGACCTCCTTGGTTTTCGATACGATCAGAGCCGTATTGGGCTTTTTCAGTTTAAGCATAAGATTCCTCCGAAAGTTAGTTTGTTAAAATATATGCCGTCAGCCGCTTATATATACCTGATTTTGCGCAATGTCGAAAAGGGAAGAAATGAGCTTTGAAATTCTCTCTTGATTTATTGGGTTGCTTCCCCCGGTGCATACGATAGCCACACCTCGGATCTTCGGATAAACAAGCGTGATGCTGATCGGATTATCGTCAATGATCACATACTCCTTTTCGCTAAGCGAGCCGCTGTCATAGCGCTCGTTTTTCGCATAGACTGTTTCTATACCTGAATCTGCGGTTATTATGACGGATACGTTCGAAATTCCATCCATTTTCGATAAAATTTGAGTTACACGAATCTCAAGATTTTTGATATATTCGTCCGATATACTGATTTGATCCGTTAATTCCGGCGCGGCGAGCTGCTCACTTTTTCCGTCACCACTGCCAATGAAAATCAGGATCAGTCCTGCAATTACTCCGATAACAAGCAAGACTGTTGCTTTTTTGCTCTTGAATAATGATCCGAAAAGTCCTTTTTCATCATTCTTCGTATCCGATTTCACAGCCAAGCTCCTTTCCTATGTATTGCGCCGCCTCCTTTATGTCGCCCTCGCCCTCAAGAACTCCCGAAATGATCTTAATGTTTTCCTTATCCGTAGTGTCGAGAGTCAATGTCAGAACGGCATTTTTGATTCCGAATCGGTTTTCTGCGACCTTTTCCATGTTGTCGCAGATCTTTTCTTTTGCTGCGTTAATTATAGTGTCAAGAGCCTCTGGCCTTTCTGTCGTTTCGCTCTTCGGCAGAGACAGATCAAGACCGCCCTTTTCGCCTGTTATAAGCCGTATGATGGGAAGGGTAAGTGAGGCGCAGATCATAAGGGCGCAGACGAACGATATCTGTTTTTTCATTGCTTCGTTTTCGGGAGAAAGCATGGATATCACTGCGGCGCAGATAGATACACTCATTATTGAAAATAGAAGTTCCTTCATATCAAACACTCGGTAATACTGAGGCAAACAGCCCCATTGAAATAACGAAAATAACAGAGCTTGTTGTTGCCACCGCTATAAGCATATCGCATATCGATACAAAATCCCGGATTATCGAGCCGTTAAGTCCGAGAGTGTCGGAGATAAATCCGACGAAGCTTAATGAAAGCTTGGCGGCAAAGAGCTTAAGTATCATCGGAAGCGCGGCAAGCGCTATTGCTGCGGCAATCAACGTTCCTGCCGAGCTTTTGATGAGGGAAATACCCGAAATATATGTTCCCATTGCCTCGGAGAGCGAAGCTCCGACAATCGGTATCGAATTGCCCGATGCGAATTTGATGCTCCGCAAAAGAAGAGTGTCGGAGCCTTTTGCGATAACGGTCTGGAACGCCATTATGCAGCAAAGAACTGTCGACAAAGCCGATATGAAAAAGACGAATATCTTTTTAACAGAGCTTACCACGTGGCCAAGATCAATGCCTGAGCTTCGCATGAACGTCGAGACCGTGGCTAAGGCGATTGAAACGGCAATAACCGGCGTTAAAACCTGCTTGCCTATTTCCTCGGTAAGAGCAAGAACTGCGCTTAAAAACGCCGAATTTGCCTCTGATGAGGCAATTTGACCGCCCGACAGGGAAATTGACGTCATAATGGGCAGAGAAACTTTAATTATTCCGCTTACAACCTCGACGGTTGCTATGCAATCCTCATATAGCGGCTTTATTACCGAAATGCAAGAGAAGCATAGAGCTACGCCTGAAGCAAAGGTCATAGCCTTTCCGACACTTCCGCCATCCTTTGAAAAGGATGACAGCAATGCAGAGAGAAGAACGGTGACGGTCAGATTCAAAAGCATCGGAGCGCTGTCGGATAACGCAAGATTAAGAGATTTAGTAAAGAACGAAATGAAAAACGGAACGCTGAAAAGCTTGATTGCGCTTGTCCCGCCGTCATTTTTAATCTCATCATCAAAGCTTTCGGGCATTAGCTCGTTTATATCGCTCGGCAGTCCTTCATAAATGTCCTTCAGCTCGCCTTCTGCATAAGCCGATGTCGGCAGTGAAAAGAGCAATATGAAGGTCAGTAAAAAAATTACCGTCCTCATGAAAGCAGCTCCTTAATAAGCGACAGCGTTTCGGTTATTATCGGCAGGCAAATTAGCAAAATCTCAATTTTACCTGCAAGCTCGACTCCGTTTCCGAGCGAGCTTTCACCTGTGTCACGGCAGATGCTGCTTACCGTATTTACGATAATTCCTATTCCAAGCGCTTTAAGCATTACTGCCCCGTATGTATTAGCGCCGCTTTCGTTCATCATTAATGATACCGCTTTGATCGCGCCCGAAAAACGTGCAATTACTGCTCCCATAATGAGTACAGAGGAAAAGGCTGCAAATATGACTGCAAAATCTTTCGCTGTGCTTTTCAGCGCAACCGAGCAAACTACGGCAATCAAGGCGCATGAGCAAAGTTTAAAAAGCATAGTCATAGTCCGAAAATCGTCTTTATCGAGGTGATCAGCGAGCCAAGCTCCTTGACGAGCATAAGAAGAACTATGATAACTCCGGCTATTGATACGAGCATAGACTGCTCGTCTCGTCCGGATTTATTGAGTATCTGGCAGATAACGCTGACGATAAGTCCGACGCCTGCCGCTTTCAGAATCAAGCTGATATCCATTTTGTCCTTCCTTTCTTTTATTACGTTTAAAGAAAGAGAATTGCACTAAGAGCTGATAGGGCGCAAGAGAGGGTTATTGAGAGCTTGACCTTTGTAGGTAATCCCTCTTTGATCTTCTCCCCTTGATCCTTGAGAAACGAAAGAAACTCCGAACAGAGCGTCAACTGCTCTTCATAATAGCTTTTGCCGAGGCTTTGTGCAAATTTCTTTGCCTCAACTATAATATCGCGGGAAACCGATAGCCTTTCCTCATTGTTTTTCAGTGCATTCAAAAGCCCGTTTTGTTTTAGATCTGCTGTAAAGCCTATCGAGTCGAGATACGGATCCGTAAAGCCGTCAAAGATCTCGTCGATCCCTTGGCGAAAGCACCGTATTCGTGTATTTATTCTTTCGGCAAGCGCAATAAGACCGTCGACACACAGCTTTTCGTTCTTTAATTCCTTGCCGTAAGAAACCCCAAATCCAATTATAGAAAGGGACAATATTGTGATGCCTGCTGCTGTAATCATGAGGATGTCCTTTCGGTGATATCAAAGGTGAATCCGTATCCCTCGCGCCTAATTCCTACATAAAGGGAGAAAACCCCGTTTTTGTCAAGCTCATTAAAAACCCTTCGTCGCAGAAGCACATCGAGTGACGGCGCATGAGCGCTTGCAATAAGCGGCACTCCGAACGATTGTGTCGATAGAATCGAGTCCGCCTCGGAGCTTCCAAGCTCGTCGCAGACGACGTACTCGGGCGACATTGTTCTGACCGCAAGCTCAATGCCGATGCTTTTGGGATAAGAATTGTAAATATCCGCAATCGAATGCTTGAAGGCATCGGGGCGATAGATCTCATTTCGCGAGTCAATTACCGAAACGCGTTTAAGATACGGCGGTGAGGAAAGTGACGATGCAATATCACGAAGAAGCGTCGTTTTTCCGACTCCGGGCGGAGAGTAGATAAGCATACCGCCGCTTTGCGTGATAATACGCTTGCATAAGGGGACGCCTATGCCGTAAATGCTTCGAGGTATGCGGATAACGGCAGAGGTTATCTCCGTTATACTCCCCTCGGAGTATTTTCCGCAAACGCCGACACGGCAGCCGTTACTTAAAGGAATGTATCCCTTCGCCATTGTTTTTTCAAAAGAATGAAGCGAGCCGTGGCAGAAGTTTGCTATCGTTACGGTCATTTCCTCTTTTGACAGCGTTTCCCCCGAAAGATGGCTTTTTTCGCCTACCGTGAGAGTGATTGGGCGGTCGACGGCAAGCCTTATTTCGTTAATTGCCGAAAGGTCATATTTAAGAAGCTGCTCCGAAATTCTTTTCGGTAAGCAGGCAAGGATTTCGTTTATCACCTACAAGCTCCCGTCCTTTTTCTTGTTCCATTATATGGTAATGCCTTGGCTTTTATTACCTTGTCCCTTATCTTTTTCAGAGAGAGGATCACCGCATAGATCAATGCTCCAAACGCAATTCCCACTGTTGAACGAAGTGCGGGATTAGTTATAAGTAAAGCTATCGGTTTTGTTATTAAAATTGCAAGCAAAATTGAAATCAGCGATTTCGGCAGACTTGAAAGAAGTCCTGTTTTTTCGCCTGTAATTTTTTTAAGACGGAAGATCGAAAAGCCGAAATTTATAAGCTCGCTCAAAAGAATTACCGCAACGTAGCCCATTATTCCGACTTTCGGTACGAGAAAAAATACGCATAAAACGCAGGATGCGGCATCAATTACGTTCACCTTCATGGTGAATAGCTGTTCGCCGAGACCTTTAAGCATTGAATCGCAGATATTATCAAGGTACATGATCGGAATAAGCGGCGCTAAAATATGAAGATAATATCCAACCTTATCGCTTTTGTAAATTGCCTGACCGAGATCTGAGCCGTAAGCGAAAATCAGTCCTGCCGCACCGACCGAGAAAAAGAGAAATGCCGAGAGGATTTGTTTCATTTTGGTAATTATTTCCGCCTTATCCCCTCGCTCATTTGCTTCAGCCATTTCGGGAACTGTTAGGGAGGAAAACGAATATAAAAACGATGCGGGGAACATTATTATCGGAAGCGCCATTCCGTTAAGCACGCCGTAAGCCGCCATTGATGCGCCGTAGGACAGCCCGCTTTTCCGAAGTCCTTTAGGTATCAGAATATGCTCAAGCGCGGTCAGCGCCGACCTTAAAAACGAGCTTATTGAAACCGGAAGCGTAATTGCAAGCACCGAAGCGGAAATGCCGCCTCTTGTCCTTTGCCGCTTTGGAAGCGTTTTCGCTTCTCTTGAGCACAAGGATAGAGAAATTACAACGGAGAAAATGTCGGAGCATACGTTTGCAAAGACAACGAGAAGAAGGCACAAATCGGAACGCTCTGCCATACTGTATATTAAAATGAAGGTGATCAGCATTTTAAAAAGCTGTTCTGATATCTGCACGGTGGCGGTGTTTTTCGCTTTGCGCAGAGCGATAAAAAATCCGTTTATGCAGGAAGAAAGCGAGATAAAGGGAAGCCCGATCGAAAGCATTCTGAGCAGCTGAATAGCACTTTTGCTTCCGAGCCAGGATGCGGATATATACGGAGCAAGGCAAAACAGCGCAAGCGCAATCGGTATCGAGGATAACTGCGAAATAACGATGCATCTGAGCAAAACCGCGCGAGGATTTCCCCGTTTTTTTCCGATTTCCTCTGCAACAAGACGTGACGATGCGAGTGACGTTCCGGCACTCGCAAGGGAAAGGGCAGGGGAGTACACCGACATCACAAGCTGAAAAAGTCCCGTGCCGATCTCTCCGACGCGGGAGGTTATAAATATGTTGAAGCCAACACCGAGAGTTCGTAACAGAAGCGATGCGGCGGTCAGAATAAGTCCGTTAAAAATAAAAAGCCGTGCGTTTTTCATTCTCTGATCCTTTCGTTATACAATTTATATTCCGCTTCCGTACTTTTAGAACAGACAAAAAACGATGGAAAATGAAAGATGCGCCGTCAAAAAAATCATTATATAAGGTCAAAACGGCAAAAAGCCGTCATTTTTTACAAGTTTGAGGAACAAAAAATTCAAAAAAGAGTTTTTTCCTATTGACAAAGTAAAGTGAAAACTGTATAATTAACTCATCTTTTTAATAATCACCGATTATTCGGTTCTTCAGGAGGAAGAAATTATGGCATTCACAAACGAGTATCTTAAAAACGTATATGAAAAGGTAGTACGTGACAATCCCGGTGAAACCGAGTTTCACCAGACCGTAAAGGAAGTTCTCGAATCTATCCAGCCGGTTATCGAGCAGCGTCCCGACCTCGTTAAGGCGGGAGTTGTTGACAGAATGGTTGAGCCTGAAAGAACTGTCTCCTTCCGTGTTCCGTGGGTTGACGATAACGGAAACGTCCAGGTTAACAAGGGCTACCGTGTTCAGTTTAACTCCGCAATCGGTCCGTACAAGGGCGGCATCCGCTTCCATCCTTCTGTAAATCTTTCTATTATGAAATTCCTTGGCTTCGAGCAGACCTTCAAGAATTCCCTTACCACCCTTCCTATGGGCGGCGGCAAGGGCGGCGCAAACTTCGATCCTCGCGGAAAGAGCGACGGAGAGGTTATGCGCTTCTGCCAGTCCTTCATGACTGAGCTGTCGAAGCATATCGGAGCTGATACAGACGTTCCCGCAGGTGACATCGGCGTTGGCGCGCGTGAGGTTGGCTATATGTTTGGTCAGTATAAGCGCCTTCGCAACGAGTTTACCGGCGTTCTTACCGGTAAGGGACTTTCCTTCGGCGGATCTCTTATCCGTCCTGAGGCTACCGGATACGGCGCTGTATACTACACCGTTGAAATGCTCAAGCACTTCGGCGACGATATCAAGGGCAAGACCTTTGCGGTTTCGGGCTTCGGAAACGTTGCTTGGGGAACCGTTAAGAAGGTTACCGAGCTTGGCGGTAAGGTTGTTACCATCTCCGGCCCCGACGGATATATTTACGACGAGGACGGTATCAATACCGAGGAAAAGATCGATTTCATGCTCGAAATGCGTGCATCCTGCCGTAACAGAGTTCAGGACTATGCCGATAAGTTCGGCGTGCCGTTCTATGCAGGTCAGAAGCCTTGGGGCGTAAAGGCAGACATTCTTATGCCCTGCGCAACCCAGAACGAGGTTGACGTTAAGGAAGCTGAGGAAATCATCAAGAATGGCGTTAAGTACTACGTTGAGGTTTCGAACATGCCCACAACGAATGAGGCAGTTGCTCTCCTTAAGGCAAACGGCGTAGTCGTTGCTCCCTCCAAGGCGGTTAACGCTGGCGGCGTTGCTACCTCCGGGCTTGAGATGTCGCAGAACTCGATGCGTTACAGCTGGACTGCAGAAGAGGTTGATGCCAAGCTCAAGCAGATCATGAAGAACATATTTGATTCCTCCGTATCTGCCGCAAAGCAGTACGGTCTCGGAGACGACCTCGTTGCAGGCGCTAATATCGCAGGCTTTGTTAAGGTTGCAGAGGCAATGCTCGCTCAGGGAGTTTGCTGATAAATCATCAAATAAAAACGGATGCTGTTTAAGCATCCGTTTTTTATATCCCGACTTGATTTGTTAACATTTTCTGTGATATCATATACTGGATAAATTAATTGGAGTGTACTATGAAAAAAATAATTTCACTTGTGCTTGCATCAGTTATGATGCTTTGCCTTTTTGTTTCCTGTGCCGAAAAGAAGAAGGGGGATACAAAGCCCGAGCTTTCTTCTATTATTGCCGCACGTTCGGAGCATTACGAGATAGACGGCGCAATGTATGCCTTTTTCCTCTACGACTACGTAGGTCAGTATTCGGATTATCTTCCGATGTACGGATACGATATGACTCTGTCTCTTGGGGAACAGACCTCGCCTTGCGCCTTTGACAGCGAAAAAACCTGGTTTGAATATTTTGCCGATATGGCAAATATGCAGATAAATCAGCTTCTTGCTGCCTGCGAGGCTGCTTATGCTGAGGGCTTTGCGCTGACGGAGGCGCAGCTTGCTGAAATTGACACTTATATCAAAGAATTGTCTGATAATGCCGTTAAAAATGATTACAGTAGCCTTGACGAGCTTCTTGCCGAGTATTATATTGAAGAAGTCACAACCGAAACCTTCAAAAAGTGTGTTACGATACAGCAGCTTTCTTACAGCTTTATGAACACTCACGCAAGCTCGATAGAATATACCGATGAAGATCTTATAAAGTATCGTGACGAGCATCCCGAAAAATTCCTTATGATCGACGTTATCCAGTACGGCTTCTTCCCGGAATACGACACAGGAGCAAGCGAGGAGGAGATTGAGGCTGCAATTCTTGATTCAAAGACGAGAGCTGAAAGCTTCCTTAGTCAAAGCAAGACCGTTGATGCCTTCAAAAACGGAATCGTTGCAATCGAGCAGGACGGCGGAAACAACACCGAATCCTCTGCGATCATACTTTCAAAGTATATTCTTGATGCGGAGCCTTACGATGCTGACAGCGCAGCGTCCGAACAATATAAGTTCTATTATGAGTGGGCTTTTTCGTTGGAGCGCAAGGCGGGCGACACCTTCCTTCTTGAGCAGCAGGACAGCAAGGGTGAAAAGTATTACACAACCTTCTGTATAATCAAGCCTGCATATTATTACGATTATATCACCAAGGACTGCCGACATATCCTCTTTTACGTAGATAATTACGAGACCGATAAGGACAAGCTCGAAGCCGCAAAGACGGAAGCGCTTGCTAAGGCGAATGCGATCTTGAACGAGTTTAAGGGCGGAAATATGACCGAGGCTGACTTCAAGGCGCTCGAGAAAAAGTGTCTTGAAGATGAGAGCGCATATGAGGCAACCGCATACTATAACGTGCCGACGGGCTATATGGTTACCGAGTTTGAAAACTGGATCTACGGTGACAGAAAAGCAGGCGATTGTGAAATCGTTGAGACGAATTACGGATATCACGTCGTATATTTTATCGGTGACGGGCTTCCCGAATGGAAGGTAGACGCAGAGCACGGATATATTACCGATATAATGACTCAATATCAGAACGAAATCGTTGAAACCCATAAGGTCACATATTATAGCGAGGCAATTGAAAACATTCCGTAAAAAAGGACCGCCGAACGGCGGTCCTTTTTATGCATTATTGGTCAAGTTCGATTTTTACCGTAGTATAATTGTTGCAATGCTCGCAATAATAGTACTTATTTACGCTGTAATTGAATGAGACTCGATGCATGCTCGGATAGCTGTCAAGTACTTTGCAGTATGCACAGAAATAATGACCGTTTACCGTTACGCTTGTGCCGCCACCTGTAATTGCGTAATTTGTAAGTTCAAAATTTCGGAAGCGAAGCGCTTCAAGATCGTTTGCGACGTACCATGTGTTTGGCTCATACTTGCTCTTATCCAATGGCTTCTTCTGTCCGCATTTCGTGCAATATCCGTAATAATAGTTGTGTTTTTCCTTGGGAGTAGTCTCCTCGCTTGAATAACCGCAGATTCTGCAGGTCTTGCGAATCCTTCCTTCTCTTTCACACGACGGATACTCGATTACCTGTTCGCTAAACCTATGATCGCAGGCGAATTTTTCGATTAATAACATGCATTCTTCCCAGGTGATTTCGTTGAAAGAATCCGGAATTCCATTCCAGTCTGTGTATTCGAGTGCTGTGTCGCCGTTTCCATCGACATCATATATTTCTAAATATACGGAATTACCTTCCAAATAATAGCCGAATTTGCAGTCGTAGAATTCTACGCCGAAGTTCTTGGTTCCTGTTACATCGAATTCGCCATCAGACCATTTGTTCAAGTCAAGATAACTTGCCTTTCCGTTTTGAAACATCACAAAGGTGTAGTGAAATGTTTCGTCATAACTAGACTGATATCCGTAGTAATAACACTTTCCTTCGACGGTGTTCCAGGAGGTCTTGTTGACTATAGATCCGATCACCGGTTCTGCGAGTAAAATGACAAGCAAAACTACAGCTACGACAGTTCCTAATGTTATAAGGAGCTTTTTCTTGTGCTTTTTGAAAAAGCCGCTCTCGCTCTTGTCCTCGCTCTTGTTTTTGTCCTCATTCTTGTTCTTCTTCTCGCTATTGTTCTTGTTCTCGCTCTGGTTTTTGCTTTTGCTTTTGCTCTTGCTTTCGCCTTTGAAAAAATATTTGTTAAATATATATTGTGATTTGGAAGATAGAGTTTCGTCTGCCTTTTCTATCGTATGACGCGCGGAAGGCTTGTCAATATCGATCCCCTCGAGAAGGAGAGTAATGTTTTCTATCGCATAGTATTTACAGTTGCACAAGTGGCCGATGTCGTACTGATTATAGGTGGTGTCCAACGTTTTCTCCGCCTTGGAAAGGACCTCGCACAAATAGCGTTTACCGGTATCCGGATCTTTTGTCCAGACGAGGTCCCCGACTTCAAATGAATAGAGGGCGCTTTTTGCTTTCTGAAAGGACTCACAGTCAGAGTCATCCTCATATCCTACCCAGCCGATTCCAAGTATGCCTTTTTCAAGACACAGTTGGAATTTACTTTGTGTCAGATCATTCGGCTTTTCATCTTTATTGTCCTTAAGATTCATGATCCATGCGTTCATAGTTTTTCTCCTTTATGATAAATAAAAATAAAAAACGCGTAGCAAAGCTACGCGTAAAAAACACAAGCTCTGCTGACGCGACTCAGTTTGCAACCCTAAGAAAGTATGCAGAAATAGAGCATGCATTTTTTCAATAATAAAATGCATCCTTCTTAGGGAAAATATTCAACTGAGTCGCAAATTCAGTATAACATAAGAAGAAAACAAAGTCAATATTTTGACAAGATTTTTAGAGCTTCGACAATGGTATGCAGGTTGAGCTTATTGACAAACGTGGGCATAAATAGTATAATTACACTGTTCGACAAGGGGCACCGCCAAGGGGCGGTTTAATAAGGAATATCGGTGAAAGACCGAAGCGAGCCCGTCGCCGTGAACAGAGAGTGGCGCAAGCCACGGCAGAAAGCTACCGTCCGACCGCAGAAGGACGGGACAAGCCATTGGCGCAAGCCGAGAAGGTGCTTTTCTGCTATGTATCTCTGTAAGCCGGAAGACTTACCCCGACTTTGTAAAAGTTGCGAGAGCCGACGCCGCATTTGCGGGTACAAAAACGCCGAACGTATTTTTAATATGGGAATTATCCCAAAAGAAAGGAATAAGAAAATGACAAAAATGAAAAGATTTTTATCGGTTCTGCTTGTTCTTACGCTGACTGCGGCGGCGTTTATGAGCTTTGTAGGATGCGAAAAGCCAAAGGGTGACGATAGCCAAAAAACTATCACAGTCACAGTTATCGACGACAAGGGAGAGAGGACCGTTTTCACGATAACGACGAGCTCCTCGAATCTCCGAGGTGCGCTCGAGCAGGAAAACCTCGTTGAGGGAGACGAAAGTGAGTACGGTCTTTACGTTAAGGTCGTAAACGGCGTGCGTGCCGATTACGATAAGGACGGCGCTTGGTGGGGCTTCTATAAGGACGGAAAGCAGCTTCCGAGCGGTGTTGATGACACGATCATTTCCGACGGAGACAGCTACGAGATCAAGTACGAAAAGGCATGAAGGTAAATAAGCACCTAAAAAGAATCGAGGAAATGGTACTCTTTGCGCTTTTCGGGGCAATTATGTACCTGTCTGCACAGATCGACATCGTTCCGAACGTCCATCCTTTAAGCCTCTTTATTGCGGCGTTTACTGCGGTATATCGCTTCAAGGCGTTGATTCCGCTATACGTCTATATTTTTCTTGAAGGTCTTATGGGCGGATTCGGGCTATGGTGGTACCCGAATCTATACATATGGACTGTTCTGTGGCTTCTCATAATGCTGATACCAAGAAACATAAACGAGGTTGCGGCAGGAATCATCATAACCGTTCTTGCAACGCTTCACGGCATCGGCTTTGGATTACTCTATATGCCCTATCAATGCTACGTTTTCTTCAAGGGCGATTGGAATTTCGCCTATATCTGGCTACTTAACGGCTTGCCGTTTGATGTGGCGCACGCTGCCGGCAACCTTGTCTCCTCGCTTCTGACAATACCTCTTGTGCTGCTTTTATGCAAGCTCGGTAATTACAAATACCCATTCAAAAGAATCAAAGAAAAGAACGGATGATTCATCCGTTCTTTTTTTATGTCAATTTTTTTCTTTTTCGCATAATATGTAAAAGAATAATGCTTTTACGGAGGCGCAAATGGTAGATAACCTATCGGTACGAAAGATAAAATACTTTATCGGTGCAAATACCTCAAGGGGATTTATAAATAACGGTGACGTGATCTTTGAAGATCTGAAAAAGCTGTACGTTATTAAGGGCGGACCGGGTACGGGAAAGTCCACGTTTATGAAAAGATTTGCAGAGAGCGCAGAGGAAATAGGCTACGAGGTGGAATATTATTATTGCTCGTCCGATCCGAGCTCTCTTGACGGAATTGTAATACCGAAGCTTCAGCTGGGTATAACTGACGGAACGTCTCCGCATACCTTTGAAGCCCGCTACCCCGGTGCGAAGGAGGAATATCTCAATCTCGGTGAATTCTGGAACGCTGATTTCCTTGCTCTCTGCCGGGATCAGATCGAAGCGCTGAGCAAGCAAAAGGCAAGGCTCTTTTCGTCAACATATAAGTATTTATCGGTAGCCGAATCGGTCAGGGCGGAAAGAGAACGTGTGCTGTTAAGCTGTTATAATGATGAGAAAGCGGAAAAGGCGATCTGCCGCCTTATGAAAACTATCGGAGCAGGCAAGGGGCACGAGCTTGTAACGAGGCAGATAAGCGCTTTTTCGATGGCAGGCGAGGTCGTTTTCGATACGTTTGAAAAAGAAGCCAAGAGGGTAATATATATAAAAGATAAGCGGGGTATTTCGACGTTTCTCTTTAACGAAATCGTGAAGAAGGCAGAGGCGCAAAGCCTTGTCACATATGTTTCTTATGATCCTCTTTGCAGAATTAACGCCGTTATGTTTCCCGAAAAGGGCGTTGCGATTTTACTCGGAGAGGGCGACACGGTAATTAACGCCGAGCGCTTTATAATTCAGGCGTGCTTGCGGGATGTAAGAAAAAAGCTGCGCTTTCTTAATTCTCTTGAAAATGAATTAAAGGACAGCGCGCTTAATGATCTAAGACTGGCGAGGGGGTACCACTTTTCTCTTGAGGATATTTACAAAGAGGCGATGGATTTTGTTTCGCTTGAAAAAATGGAAAAAGCCTTTATATCGAAGGCTCTGAAATAATAAGAGGCGGTTACAATGTAACCGCCTTTATATTTAATTTGCTTTTGAAACCGGCTCGGTATCGTCGGGATATGTGACCTTTACGATATCGGCTCCTACCGAACGAAGCTTTCCGACGATATCATCGTAGCCGCGCTCAATATGACGAATGTCCTCGATTTCCGTTCTGCCTGCCGTTGCAAGTCCCGCAAGCACCATTGCGGCACCGGCGCGAAGATCGACTGCCTTAATTGTAGCGGGTGAGAATTTCTCGATTCCTTCGATAACAGCGGTTCTGCCGTCAACCTTGACGTTTGCGCCCATTCTCTTAACTTCCTCAAAATAGCGGAAGCGGTTATCGTAGACGCCCTCGCTAAGACAGCTGACGCCGCTACATAGACAGAGAAGAACTCCCATCTGCGGCTGCATATCCGTCGGGAAGCCTGGGTATGGCATCGTCTTGACGTTTATACGGTTGAGCGCACCCTTATAGGTAACGGTGACATAATCGTCTCCGTCCTCAACTCCGACGCCCATTTCCTCGAGCTTTGCAGTAATCGACTCAAGGTGTTTGGGAATTACGTTTGTAATCTTTAAGCATCCCTTTGTGATCGCGGCGGCGAACATAAATGTTCCTGCTTCGATCATATCGGGAATTATTGCGTAGGTACAGCCGTGAAGCTCTGTTACGCCCTTGATTTTTATCGTATCGGTTCCTGCGCCACTGATCTTTGCTCCGCAGGAGTTAAGGAAGTTTGCAAGGTCAACAATATGAGGCTCACGGGCGGCATTTTCGATAATAGTTGTGCCTTCTGCCTTAACGGCTGCAAGCATTACGTTCATCGTTCCGCCGACGGTTATAACGTCGAAGAATATATTATTTGCCTTAATTCCGTCCTTTGCAATCGCCTCAACGTATCCGCCCTCAACATTTACCTCTGCTCCGAGAGCCTCGAAGCCCTTAATGTGCTGGTCAATAGGACGAACACCGAAGTCGCAGCCGCCGGGATATCCGACGTAAGCACGGCCGAATCTGCCAAGCTCTGCGCCAAGCAGATAGTAAGAAGCTCTCATTTTACGAACAAGCTCAATCGGAGCTGTTCCGCCAACGGCGAAGGTCGAGTCGATCTCAACAGTATTCCTGTTTATCATACGGACGGACATACCCATCGCGCTAAGTATCTTAAGGGAAAGGGTAACGTCGTCTATTTCGGGGAGATTTTCAATTATGCACTTATCTTCAACGAGCAGGCAGCCCATAAGAATCGGAAGAGCAGCGTTTTTCATTCCGCTGACTTCGATTTCGCCGTTCAGGGGCTTTCCTCCGTTTATTACGATTCTTTCCATTTTTATATGTCAACACCTTTACTTCATTTTTTAGCAAAAGGTAGAGTTTACCTAATTATCCATCCTACATATTATATCACATTTAAAATAAAAAATCAAAGGCTTTTTTCGTAATTCAAAAAAATTATCGTTTTATACATATATTAGTACTAAGATTTGTATATTGTAATTAAAAATATGTAAGAAAATAAACCGCCACACTGCATTATATGCGTGTAACGGTTTATTGTTCGTTTTTATCACCGAATATATTCTTGATGTACCTATGTGTTTCGATTCCGAGGCGAAGCACGAGGGCAACCGCATTAAAGAGCGAAAAGCGAACGCAAGCGTTTTTTAAATATGCGGCGTTTAAGGAAGCCGAGTAGTCGAAAATGAACTGCATCGGTAACACGCTTGTTACAAAAAACGTGATCGCAGAGCCTAGCACGATTGTTCCAAAATAGCCGACCGAAAATGCCGAGGAGCGATTTTTATAGAACACACAGTACTCAAATATCCAATATGCGGCGGCGCTTATAAAGGATAAAACAAGGGTTATGTTCAAGGCGAGTATCGGATTTTTAGCTTCGCTGAATAATATCGCCGCTACGGAAAAGAGCAGGGAAAAGCATATTAAGCCAAGCAAAATGCCGAATAATAAATCTCGGGCACGGATTTCATTCTTGTTCTTCATGCGCTTCTCCTTTCCGTTTTTTTCATTATAGCATAATACGCGCTGTAACGCAACAAGCAATTTGAGAAAAAAGCCTTGCCGTAACCGAGAAAGTAGTGTATAATGATTGTATAAGCTACAGCATCTTCACGAAGTGAAGACTGATGGGTAAAAAAACGCCCTCGTTTGAGAGCGCTCCCCAAGCTGGTAATGTGACTCAAACACACGACCTGATGCCATCCTCCCGCAGGGAGCTTACGGATCAGCATCTTCACGAAGTGAAGACTGATGAGTCAAACAAAAAACGCCCTCGTTTGAGAGCGTTCTTGGAGCTGGTAATGTGACTCGAACACACGACCTGCTGATTACGAATCAGCTGCACTACCGACTGTGCTATACCAGCGTACCAGTAAACTATACCACAAAAAAGCCGTCTTGTCAAGAGAAATTTAAGCTACAATAAAGGAAAAATCAAAAAATAATGAAGCTGACATCACTAAGCGAAGTAAAGAGTATAATGGAAAGACACGGCCTGCGCTTTAATAAGGGCTACGGTCAGAATTTTTTGATAAACGAAGCAGTACCGCGAAGGATTGCAGAGGAATGCGGGGCAGGAAGCGAATCGGGAATTCTTGAAATCGGCCCCGGTATCGGAACGCTGTCGCAGGAGCTTTGCCGCCTTTATAAAAAGGTCGTTGCGGTCGAAATCGACACCACGCTTATTCCCGCCCTCGGTGAAACGATGGCGGAGTTTGACAACTTCAAGGTCATCAATGCTGATATTCTGAAGGTTGATTTAGCTGAACTGATCAAAACCGAATTCGGCAATATGCCGCTTACCGTCTGCGCCAATCTTCCGTATTACATAACAACGCCGATTATTATGGGACTGCTCGAATCGGGCTGTAAATTCGATAACATAACGGTAATGATCCAAAAGGAGGTTGCTCTCCGTCTTTGCGCTAAGCCGGGCGACAGCGATTACGGCTCCGTTACAGCATCGGTTGCACGGTACGGCAAGGCGAGCCGACTCTTTAACGTATCTGCCGGAAGCTTTGTTCCTGCGCCGAAGGTCGATTCTGCGGTTATTCGCATAGAGGTCGATAAGGAGCGAAAATACTCCGTCAAGGACGAGAAAACGATGACGAGAGTCATTCGCGGTGCATTTGCACAAAGAAGAAAAACGCTTGTTAATTCGCTTGCATCAGAGTTCTCGGAGCTGAACAAGGAAGAGCTGACCGAGGCAGTTGTGGGCGCATCGTTTGCGCCCGATATAAGAGGCGAAAAGCTCGGTATATCCGAATTTGCGCTGATAGCAGACGCAGTCTACGATAAAATTCAAAGCAAGAAAGGAAATTAATATGACGCCCAAAGAGAGATTTAAGGAATTATTTACGACATACATAAAAAGAGAGGGCGCAGATAAGCTCTACGATTATCTGACTTCAACCGGTGACTTCCTCACAGCCCCTGCAAGCACACGCTTCCACGGCGCATACGAGGGCGGACTTCTTGAGCATTCCCTCAATGTTTACGACTGCCTCGTCGATTACCTCAACCGTCCGCGCGTCAAGGAGACCTACGGAATGGAGTACAGCGACGAAAGCATAGCTATCGTCTCGCTTCTTCACGATGTCTGCAAGGTAAACTGCTACAAAAAGGGAACGCGTAACGTCAAGGACGCAAACGGCGTTTGGCAGACTGTTCCGACCTATGAATACGACGACAAGCTTCCTTACGGACACGGTGAAAAGAGCGTTTATATTATCTCGGGTTATATGAAGCTTACCCGAGAGGAAGCTTTTGCTATCCGTTATCATATGGGCTTTTCAAGCACCGACGACGAAAGAAACGTCGGCGCGGCGTTTGAAATGTTCCCCTTGGCTTACGCCCTGTCAGTTGCGGATTGCGAGGCGACCTTCTTCCTTGAGGGTAAAAAATAATACGCAAAATAAAATTGCGAGCCACCGAGGTGGCTCGCAATTTTTTCTTTTACTTGTTGCTATTAATGAGCGATAGAAGCGTTGTGTCACCGAACGCCTTTTTCCAGTCGGCGTCAAAGCGTGCGATTGATGTATCGGTCGAGGTGTGGGCGAGGAGGTTTTTCATAACTCCGCTTCCAACCGTTGCCGAGTGGCATCCCGCCGCCGCAACGTCGAGGACTTCCTTTGCAGTCTTGAAACTTGCGGCAAGCACCTTGGTCTTCGAGTCAGTGAAGGAAAGAATATCGGTTATCTGTTTAACGGTTCCGACACCGTCGGCGCAAAGATTATCAAGACGGCTGACATAGGGAGCAACGTAAGTAGCTCCTGCATTAGCGGCAAGCATTCCTTGTGCTTCGCTGAGGATTGCGGTTACCGTAATCTTGTAACCTCTTTTGCTGAGATATTTTGTTGCCTTAAGGCCAACATCCGTTGCGGGAATCTTTACGTATGTGTTTTCACCGAGAAAGCCGACGAGAGCAATGGCTTCTTCAATGATCTTGTCAAAATCCTTTTCGGTGACCTGAACGTGAAGCTCCTTGTCCCAGCCTATTATCGAGCGAATCTCGCTGAGAAGCGCAAGAACGTCACCGCCCTCCTGAGAGAGGATCGTCGGATTTGTCGTTACGCCTTCGATCGGATAATACTCGTTAAAATAGCGTATGTCGGAGAGGTTTGCCGTGTCGAGTAGTATTCTCATTTTAAATTATCTCTTCCAGTTAAGCGTGTAGTGAACGTCGTCAGCCTTTTCCTCATCGGTGAACTTACGGAGAGTGTCAACAACCTTGCCGTCGTTCCACTTTCTGTCGTTGATAGCATCGGGAGTACCCATAACAGTCACGTTAAGCTGTCTGTGACGAGCACGAACGTGGTCCCAGTCGATGAAGTAAACGTGAGCGAACTCGCCGCCGTCAAGAACGCCGTCCTTAATGGTCATGGTCTCGCTTCTGCCGAAGAAGCAGGAACGGAGGTGACCGTCGGTGTTCATAGAGGTGAAGTCACCGGGCTCGTTTACGAATCTGCCGAACTTGGAGTGGATCGGGCCGGGATGACGGTAGTCACCCTCATTGGTGTAGTCGGGGATCATCTTTCTCATGATGTCGAGAAGGTCGTGCTGGAGATACTCGAGGTCGAAGGAATCGATATCGTGAGAGCATTCCTGAACCATTACCGAGCAGGTGGTGTGGTGAGAAGCGATGCAAACGGTACCGTTCTTAACACCGGACTCAGCTACGATCTTGATGATTTCGCTTGTTACGTCGTGGAAGGTGGGGATCCAACCTCTGGACTGGAGCTCAAGCTCCTTCTGATAAACCTTAAATTCCATTTTTGTTTTCCTCCAAAAAAATGTTATTTTTTATTGAGACGCTCGCCTACTGCTCCACCCGGATGGATGAGCGCGAACTGCTCGTTTTTGTAATCGGTTTCTTCGATAAGCGCTGCCTGAAGCGCATGGAAGATCATGCAGAGGGCGGTGGTTGATGTCGTGCCCTGTGCGTTATATTTGTCTGTCTCGCGGTTAACGTACTGCTTGAGAACGACGTCGGCGCTCGTTGCAAGAACGGAGTTAAGATCCTCGGTAACCGTAATTACCGAAACTCCCTTTGCCTTGCAGATATCGAGAATCGGAAGAAGCTCCTTGGTCTTTCCTCCGCGCGATGCGAAAATCATAACGTCGCCCTTCTGAAGATAACCGGTAGCTCCGTGAACTGCCTCGGCAGGAGAAATAAATCTTGCGGGGCGCTCGATGCAGCAGAGAAGATGTGCCATGTGCTGACAGATTATTCCCGAATGGCCGCAGCCCGACGTGCCGATTCTCTCGGCATTCTTAAGAAGCTCAACAGCTTTGCTGAACTGCTCGTCATCGAAGTAGTCAAGCATAGTGCTGATGCACTCGCTTTCGATCTTATAGGCGTTTTTAGCCGCCTCCAAAGCTTCCTTTTTCATATCAAGCGTGTACCTCGTCCCATGCACGGCGAACAGCCGCGATCATTTCCTCGGCAAGTGCGAGGGGCTTTTCTGCCTTTGCAATAGCGCTCGAGCAGCCCGATGCGGAGGATCCTGCTTTGATTATATTGTAGCAGTCCTCGCCCTTGCTGATTCCTGCGGAGGGGAAGGGCTTAATATCGGGGTTTACCTCGCGGATAACACGAATTACCTCGTCAACGTATTCCTTGTCGGCGGGCTTACCCGTACCGATAAGCTCGGTCGGCTCGGCAACGAGGATGTTGGGCGCGAGCTTTGCAATTTCACGAACCTCGTCAACGCTGTCAGCGCATACCATAGTAGCAAGACCGACTTCATCAGCACGGGCGATTGCCGCCTTGATCTCGTCGAGGGTGAGCTTGTGCTCGGCGTGGTTGAGCATTACGCCGACGGCTCCTGCCGCTTTAAGCGCTTCGGGAAGCGTTCTTCCCATTCCCTTACCAACGGTAAGGCTGTCCATGTGCTGAGAATATACGTGAACTCTTGTTACGTTGTGGGCAATATTGTAGATTTCGGTGTCCGGAACGTCGAGAATTACGTCAACGTCATATTTTTCAGCGAGCTCGTCAAGGCCCTTTGCGATCTCAAGGAGAGTATCGCCGTACATATAGCACTTGGGGCCGTATTCAAAGAAGGGCTCTTTAATCTTGTAATTCTTTACCATTTTTGAAAGTTTCCTTTCGTGTCAGTTGAGTTTTGCGTCGTATGAGCAGAATCTGTTATAAGCATCAGAATAATCGTCACCGGAGGGAAGGTATTCGTCCTTTGTCGTTACGAGCGATGCAGCAGCATCTTCGATCGTATCGAACAGACCGATTCCGACTGCGGCAAAAATCGCCGTGCCGAGACAAGCAGTTTCGCTCTCCGTCAGAGTTTTAAGACGGCGTCCTGTTACGTCGGACTTCATCTGCGCCCAGAGGGGGCTCGATGCGCCGCCGCCCGTTATGCGGATTTCTTCGACCTTGTCGGCGCCTATGTAATCGAGATCCTGTTTAAGAATAAATGCAATAGATTCCATTATTGCACGGGCGAAATGTCCCCGTCCGTGCGAGAGCGTTACACCGGCAAAGGTCGCAGTTGCGCTCGGATTGTACTTTGGCATAGTTGAGCCGCAGAAGTAGGGAAGGACGGTCATTCCGTCAGAGCCGGCAGGAATGTTTTTCGCAAGAGCATCAAGCTCACGGAAGGTGAAGTCCTCGGCGAAATTGTTCTTGAACCATTTGAGCGCCATTCCGGCAGTCGACGACCAGAGTATAAGACAGTATTTACCGTTTATACCGTGGAGGTGGCAGGGAATAATGCTGTTCGGCTGATATGGCGGAAGCTTGTCCGTCATAACGCAGATAGCCATTATAGTTCCCGTCATTTCGCTTATAACTCTGTCGCTTACGCAACCTGCGCCGACAGTACCTGCAATCTGATCAAGCGCTCCGCTTACTACGGACGCTCCGTCATATTCACCGACGACCTCTGCACTTCGGCAGATGCGCGGGAAAACATCCTCGCTTATACCGATAAAGTCGAGCATTTCGCCCCACCATTTACCGTTTATTACGTCGTAATAAATGGTCGACGACTGTATCGTCGGCTCGGTGACGTAGTTGCCGGTCAGGCGATAGAGGATCCAGTCCTCAAGCATAAATACCTTGCGTATTTTACTGAAGACATCGGGACGGTTGTTCTTGAACCAAAGAAGCTTGCTTGCAGGCCAGCCCGCAGTAATTTCGGGTTGCCCTGTTACGTTATAAACAAGCTCGTTTCCGAACTTCGCCTTTATATCCTCCGCTTCCTTTTCGGCTCTGTTATCGAGCCAAACGACGGCGGGATAAAGGGGAGTGCCGCTTTCATCGGTTAAGATCAGCGTTTCGCCCTGCGTGTCGACCGATATTGCATCGACCTTGCCACATTTTGAAATAAGCTCGTCAAGAGCGCTTTTGCAAATCGTGATGTATTCCTCGGGATCAAATTCTATATAGCCCGTGTCGGGATAGGTGTTCAGGGTATAATCTCTGCTTGTAAGCGCCAAGCGTTTGCCGTTGCCGTCAAAAACTGCAGCTTTGAGAGATGTTGTGCCTATATCTATACCGAGAAGCTTATAGCTGCCCAAATCTTTGTTTGACATTATATGTCCTTTCAAGGCATTATGCGGAAATCCGTGCATAGACGGATTTCCGCGTAATTTTTAATATATTAGTAGCCGACCTTTTCCCAGCACTCAAAGGGAGCAGCGAGCTCTTCGCTGATGTAAACCTGAGTCTTCTTGGTCTGAAGCATGGTGCTCGGGAGGTAAGGAGTGATCGGGCCGTGTGTGCAGAGACGGCTGGTCATTCTCTGCCAGGAGGAGAAGGTACCGCAGGTAGCAAGTGCGTGAACCTCGATACGCTCCTTTGCTCTCATAACGTCGAGCGGGCCGATGGTAGCTGCGCAGGGAGGAACGTTAGCGATATCACCGGACTGACCGAAGGTTCCGTTAAGGGAGTTCTGCATAATGGTCATGGGGTGAAGCTTAACGATCTGTGCGGGCTGGTTGAGCCATTCCTCGATGTCGCCGCTTCCGATGAACTCGGGAATCGGATCAACGAATGCCATATGTCCTGCCCATCCGGGAGAGGTCGATGCGATATCAGCACCGGTTCCCTCGGTGATGTCGTCAATGATCTTGGAGTAATCCTTGATGTTAGCGTTGGTCGGGAAGTGAACGTTCTCCATAGGCATACGGAGCTTCTCGTCGATCTGGTAGTAGAGGTACTTGATCATCGAGTGAGCGAAGCCTGCTTCGTAGGTGATAGGAGCGATGTTGCCGTTCTCGTCTGCCCATTCGTCCTCTGCTACGAGGTGAACCTTGGAGCAGTCAACCTTGAAGTAGTTGATGAGCTGTGCAAGCGGAATGTAGGTGTCGGGCTCGGGGTTTCCGAGGATCATGGTGAAGGACTTGCCTGCTTCAGACGCTGCCTTGAGGCGGGTGAAGAGGGTGGAAATGAGAACGGGATGGGGGTTCATCATAACCTTAACTTCGAATTCGGGATGCCACCAGTCCTCTCTTTTTTCGAGGTCCTTGCCGCTCAAGCTGCGAACGTATTCGCAAACCTTTTTATCCTTGAAAGGAACAAAATCGGCGGGGGCAAAGTCAAATTTTGTTGCGGGATCTGTGATGAAGTTCATTGTCTTATACTCCTTTGATTTTTATTTTTTATTTTACAATTTCACCGCCGAAGACGGTGTATTTGACGTT
>JAZNXR010000027.1:0-16059 GCA_045593985.1 Eubacteriales bacterium | reverse complement strand
AGTCTAAAATCTGATTTGTCGAGTTTTGCTTCTTAGCTTACTCTTTTACTTATTTAAAGGAATTGTACGAGATCGTATTCACATTTCAGTTCAAGTATTCTTGACTTCTTGTGCTTTGTACTTTCTCTTCTGTTGTTCAATTTTCAAGGACCGCTTTGCCGCATAATTTCTTGCGGCGGAATTATATTCTACCACAAGTTACCTTATTTGTCAATAGGTTTTCAAAACTTTTTTAAAAAATTTTGAAGTCTTATTTATGCAGCTTTTTCGCTTCCGTTTGGGCTTACGCCCTCTCAAAAGCGCTTGACTATTATAGCAGAGGAAAACCCGGCTGTCAACACTTTTTTCAAGATTTTTTTCACTTTGTCGAAGTGGTGTCAAAACGCCGAATTTTTGAGCATCAATTTGTGCAACTTGCTACTCTTGTATTATTTTTGCCAATGTAGTATAATATATTCACATTAATCAGAGAGGAATATTAAATTGGATCCCAAGGAAAAGCTGTTATTATCCCTCAACGCCGCAATCTCCGGCGGAACGCTCAAAAAGCTTGTGCTTTCGAGGCCGACTGACAAGAAAATTCTTCGCACCGAGGGGCACATATATAATAAGGAAGGAATTATTCTTCAGCTCGCATCTTATATGACCGACGGTAAGGTTCTTCACAAGAATATTCCCGCTGCTGATGCTCCCGAATACATCCTGTCGATTTTTAGCGAATACCGTCAGCTCAATCTCCTGACAACGGGCGGCGATATTGAAGCCCGACTTTCGAGCAAGGGAAAGCTTCTCGTTTCGGGCAAAATCGGCGCCGGTGAGGTGCTTGATCTTTCGCACGACCGTGTCAAGCAGGTCTTTTTGCGTGACGGCGAGATCTATCCCTTTCTTATTGAGCTTGGCGTCAGTGACGAAAAGGGAAGAGTGTTTGACAAGAAACGGGCAAAATTCCGCCAGATCGACCGCTTCCTTCATTATATTGACGATATTTATCCGAAGCTTCCGCAGGGCGAGCTTTACGTGCTTGATCTCTGCTGCGGAAAGAGCTATCTGACCTTCGCTTCGTATTGGTTTTTGACCGAGATCAAAGGTCGGACGGTCAAAATGGTCGGCGCAGACCTCAAGGAGGACGTTATTTCCTACTGCTCGTCGGTTGCCGA
This sequence comes from Eubacteriales bacterium, assembly GCA_045593985.1. GTDB lineage: Bacteria > Bacillota > Clostridia > Oscillospirales > CAG-272 > Colimorpha_A. The sequence continues at coordinate 14,902 of JAZNXR010000027.1, read as the reverse complement.
AAAAATCGGATTTGACGGGCTTTCCTTCGTTTGCTGTGATATAAACAAATTCGAGCCGGAGCGCCGTCCCGATCTTGTGCTTTCGCTTCATGCCTGCGACATTGCTACTGACATTGTGTTGACTAACGCCGCAAGGCTCGGGGCTGAGGTCATTTTGTCAACGCCGTGCTGCCAGCATGAGATCAATTCCCAGCTTAACAAGCAATCGGAGCTTGGCGAGTTGTTTTCTCCCGTTTTTGAGCATTCGCTTATCAAGCAGAAGCTCGCCGTTGCGTTAACTGACGCCCTTCGCTGCAAGAGGCTTGAAGCAAACGGATATTCCGTCGACGTCACCGAGCTTATTGATCCCGAAAACACGCCGAAAAATCTTCTCATTCGTGCAGTTCGCACTCAAATGAGCGAACGCAAGAGGGAAGCGGCAAGGAAGGAATTCGACTCCCTCTCCGCCGCCTTCGGAATTTCGCTGTTCGGTGGAAACAGTTCCGACTGTGAAGCTCCTGCACGCATTATATATAATAAGGAAGAAAAGTGATCAAAAATCATAATAAAAGCCGAAGCTTTGCTTCGGCTTTTATTCTTTTCCGTTTAAAAACAGTCTCAAATTGCATCCGAGGAGTGTTTGACCGAGGAAGGGGGTATTTGAGCATTTACTCTTTAACGTATTTTTCGAAATCACAAGCTCGGATGAGGGATCAACAAGCACAAAATCTGCCGCTTCGCCCTCGCGGAGCGCAAAGCCTTCGCCTATAATTTCGGACGGCTTCAGAGCCATTATTTCAGCGATTCTGCTTGGCTTTTCCTCAAGCTCGGGCAAATACGTCAAGAGCGCAGGAAGCGTCGTTTCAATCGACGATAAGCCGTATTTCGAGCCTGCGGCATCACGCTTTTCGCTATCTGTAATCGGCTTATGCAGTGAGCTTACAACGTCAATGCTTCCGTCAAAAAGTCCTTCACGCAACGCCTCACGGTCTGCGCTGCCTCGAAGCGGAGGAAGAAGCTTACAATTTGCGCCGTAAAATGCGACGTCATTTTCCGTCAGCGCAAGATGGAAGGGGGAGACGCCGACAGTTACGTTAACGCCCGATTTTTTTGCCGATTTTATCATTTCAAGCGCCTCACGGCAGCTGATTGCCAAAATATGCACCCTTGCGCCACTCTCGTATGCAGCAAAAAGGAGCTTCGACAGCTCTCCGCACTCGTCATAGCGTGAAAAGCCGACTGTACCCGTCATTTTTGATGCAATGCCGCGCGAAAAACCGCCGTTTTCGGTATCCTTTATGCCGTTTGAGACATAAAGACCGCCGACGCGCTTTACAGCGCAAAGAGCTTCATATATGTCGCAATCGCCGTAATTTCCATAGTAAATTCCATTGCCCGCAATGCCGTCTGCGACATTTTTGCCGCAGATAACACGGTCGTCACCAAAGCAATCGCCGCCCAGCGTGACGATTTTTCTATATCCGCCGACAGTTGCCGCCGCATACGCCGTTTCGCAGGATTCCGAGCTTTCATTACGCTTATCGTAGCATTTTGCGCCTATATCGGTGAATGCGGGAAGGAGAAGCGCGCCCTTTGCATCGACGGTTTTTACCTCTGCGCCGTTAGGAATCTCGGAAATTACCCTCGATTTACCGTTTTCGTAAGAAAAAAGAAGCGCATTATTATTTTTTCCCTGTCCTGAAAAGCCTCTGCAGTTTTTTACCCTATAAATCATGGCGCTTCCTTTCCTTTATTTATATCTGAAGCATATAGCCTCGGTTTCTTACCGTAATTATCATTCTTGTATCGAAGCGGAGATCGAGCTTTTTGCGAAGATAGCGAATATAGACGTCAACGACGTTGCTGTCGCTTTCGGCAGGGAAGATCAGCGCCCTTGCCTCGCTTCGGCTGACAGCCTCGCCTTTTTTGGAATACAAAAGCCTGAACAGCTCAAGCTCTTTTTTCGACAAATCAATTTTTTCGCCACGAAACGTGACGATATCATTTTCAAATTCAAGACCTTGCTGGTCTTTTTCTCTTTTCCGGAAGCGAGTCAGCCCGTCGCAAAGCTTTGAAACATCAAACGGGCGCTCAAATGCGATAAATCCGTCGGCTTCAATCTCCGAATAGCGGTAACAGACGATTTTTTCGGCGTTCGGCGCAATATTCCTCACAATTTCCGCCGTTTCGTCATCAAGTGTTCCGACAACAAACATCGCACGGCTTACGGTTTCGCTCGCTTCAGTCGCAACGTCTGCGCCTCTTTCTTCAAGCTCGAGCTCAATCAGGCGTGAAAGTCGCATTTCGCTCAGCCCGCCGATCGGATAAACAAGTATTTTATTCATTATTATATATCACCAAGCACGATTCTCGCTTCCGAGCCGACTGTTTCGCTATCAAGCATCGTTTTAAACAGCCAAGCGCCATCAAGCTCCGAGCCGTAAACCTTAAAGCTTGCGCCGAGTTTAGCCTCGTGAAGATAGTTTACCGTTATATTTCTGACACGTTTTCCCAACATATTGGGGATAAATCCCAGGAAAATGCCGGGATATTTGGTATTATTGAGGTGAATATTCTGATCGCAGTCGCTGTATGCAACCTTATGTTCTCCAAGCTCGACAAGGGGTGCATCCTTTGTTCTGAAGCGCATTGGAGCTTCAAGCTCAATTTTGTCGGAATCGGTTTCAAAGCCAAGCTTTATTTCCTCAACACGGATAGGCTCACGCTTTTCGATATTAATTGCGCCCCAATAGGCAATCATTGAAGCGATCCTTTCACCGTTTCGCTCAAGAACCGTGCTTCTGTTATAACCGAATCCGCGAGCATCGTTAAGCCAGGACGTTGCTTTAACAACATCCTGCTCATATAACGGCTTATAAATATCGAAAGCAACTCGGCTGACGATAAACGCCTTGCCCGATGAGCGAAGCTCGTCAAGCGTCGGGCCAAAATGCACGTGCTGAAGATTTGCAGTTTCCTGCATATATCTCATGATCGCAGCCACGCTTGCGATTCCGTTTATATCAATATCGTGTGAGTCAACTCGATATTCGTAAGAAAATTTCATTTTTCGCCTCGGTTTTCTTCCTTATTATATATAACATTATATCAAGCCCGCTTTCCCTTGTCAATGGGATATATTTTTTCAAAAATCGTTTTCCATTTTTTGCCATTTTATCTTGCGGCTCGGCAGGGAAGTGCAATATTCGATTTTCTGCGATGAAGTGAGACGTATATCGACAGCGCACTTCCCTAATCTCTGCACATTTTTTGTGATATGGTAAAGAAAAAGAGCAAGGGAGATAAAAAATGAGTATTAAAAATTCTTTTAAGAAAAACAAACAAAAATCAAAGCGACAAAGCGTAATTACCGTTCCTATCGGAAGAATTTTGCCGAATCCGGCGGGAGCAAGAAAATGCTTCCCCGATCTCAACCGACTGACAGACAGTATTCGGCGTTACGGAATAATCGAGCCTCTGACGGTAAGGCAGGTTTCAAATTCTCTGCCGCACGGTAAGAAGAAGGATTCCTCTCCCGTTTATGAGCTTATTTCGGGAGAAAGAAGGCTTCGTGCGGCGAAGATCGCAGGAATTAGCGAGGTGCCTTGTATCGTGATGTCGCTTGACGACCGAAACGCTGCCGAAATTACCGCTGCCGCAAACAGCAACCGAATCCCCTTGACCTGCTTTGAGGAGGCAAGCGCGATGGCTTCATTTCTTGACGTCTACGGTCTGACGCAGGATGACACCGCCGCAGTATTCGGAATTCCCAAGTCGGCGCTATCCGCTAAGCTGCGTCTGCTGCGTTTGAGCGCTGCAGAAAAGCTGATAATTACAGGCGGCGGACTGACCGAGCGCCACGCCCGTGCGATAATTAAGATCTGTGATTCCGAGCAGCGCATCAGCGTAATTCAAGAGGCGGTGCGGCTTGGTCTTTCGGTTTCGGAAACCGAGGCGCTCGTTGACCGCACTATTACTCCAAGCGAGGACAAGCCCAAGAAGCGCCGTGCGGCGATAAAGGATCCTCGCATCGTCTACAACACGATCGATAAAGCCATTGAAAGCATTGAAAACGCCGGGATTTTTGTTGAAAGGGAAAGGCACGAGAAGGACGATTCGGTTGAGCTTGTTTTCAGGATAAAAAAGCCCTCCCGCAGTTTTCCCACGAAATTCCCCGATTTTTCCCCTATTGAAGAAATCGTCGGCTCGCCCAAGGTGATTTAAGAAAATGTTTCACGTGAAACAATTTGTTTTGCGTGAAGCTTTTTCTTTTTTTGTTTCACGTGAAACATTCCCCTCTTTTTCCCTTGTTTTTTCCTAATTTTTCCCACTTCTGCTATTACTATTGACAATTTAATGCAAAAGGGATATAATAAAAGCACCTTTTAACGAAAAAACAGGAGATTTCTTGTGGGAAAAACAATAGTTTTCGCCAACCAGAAGGGTGGCGTCGGAAAAACGACGTCCGCAGTCAACGTGGCAGCAGCAATGGGAGCAAGAGGCAAGAAGGTGCTTCTCGTCGACCTTGACCCGCAGGGCAACACGTCAAGCGGCGTTGGTATCAATAAAAAGAATATGAAGCTTTCGAGCTACGACGTAGTTATCGGAAGAAGCACGGCAGAAAGCTGTGTCGTTGCGACTGAATTCCCGAATCTTTCGGTTATTCCTTCAAATATTTCCCTCGCAGGAGCAGAATTTGAGCTTGTAACGACCGAAAAGCGTGAATACCGTCTGAAAAATGCGCTGACACTAATCAAGGACGAATATGATTACATAATCATCGACTGTCCTCCGTCGCTCGGTATTTTAACAGTAAATTCTCTCGTTGCCGCCGATGCGGTGATCGTTCCGATGCAATGCGAATATTACTCTATTGAGGGACTTTCGCAGCTGCTTTCAACGATTCGCTCGGTAAAGCGTTTATATAACCCGAATCTTGAGCTTCTCGGAATACTTATTACGATGTATAACGGAAGACTCAATCTTTCAAGCCAGGTTATGTTTGAGCTTAAAAAATACTATGCTTCAAAGCTCTTTAAGACAACGATCCTTCGTAATGTAAGACTTAGCGAGGCTCCCGGTTACGGAATGCCGATAATCTATTACGATAAGCATTGTAAGGGCGCAGAGGCATATTTCAACGTAACTGACGAAATTCTCGAGAGAATTTGACGTAAGAAAGGAAAAATCATGGCAAAACCGAAGAACACAGGTCTCGGACGTGGCATTGAAGCCATTTTTCTCGACAATACTGCCGAGGACAACGGCGGCGTAACAATGATGCGCCTGAGCGAAATAGAACCGAATCCCGATCAGCCACGCAGAGACTTCGATCCCGAAGCACTTTCCCAGCTTGCTGAATCAATAGCAACTCACGGACTTATCCAGCCGATAATCGTCCGTAGCACGGGAAGCGGTGAATATTATGAAATAATCGCAGGCGAACGCCGTTGGAGAGCATCGAAGCTCGCCGGCTTAAGCGAAGTTCCCGTAATTATTATGGAGCTTGACGATCAGAAGGCGGCACAAATTGCGATAATCGAGAACGTGCAAAGAGAGGACCTCAATGCAATTGAAGAAGCGATGGCATACCGTTCTCTTATTGACGATTACGGAATGACGCAGGAGGATCTCTCAAAGCAGATCGGCAAAAGCCGTCCTGCAGTGGCAAACGCGCTTCGTCTGCTTGAGCTTCCCGACGAGGTTATGGCGCTCGTTCGTGAAGGCTCGCTCTCCGCAGGTCACGCAAGAACGCTTCTCGGACTTAAAAATCCGACAAGAATAATCGGTGCTGCAAACACGGTCGTAACAAAGCGTCTTTCGGTGCGTGAGACGGAAGTGCTCGTTAAGAAGCTGAATCGCATTGAAAAATCACTTTCCGAGCCGAAAAACACCGAAGATAACACGCCACTCGTTGATTATACCGCCGAGCTTGCAAGGAAAATGACCGCAAAGCTTGGCAAAAAGGTCGTAATCAGCGGCAAGGGCAAGGCAAGAAAGCTTGAGATCAGCTTTAGCGAAGACAGCGAGCTTGACGAGCTCGTAAACAAGCTCTGCGGAGCAAATATTTTTGACGACTGAAAGAAAGGCAAATAAGGTAGAAAATCATGCTTGACATCAAATATATCAGAGAAAATCCCGAAGAGGTTATCGCGCGTCTTGCCCAGAAGGGAAGAGATGCGAAGGACGAAATTGCAAAAATTCTTGAGCTCGATGCAAAGCGCCGTGCGCTTATCGCTGAAAACGAGCAAATGAAGGCAGAGCAGAACAAAACCAACAAGCTTATCCCCCAGTACAAGAAGGAGGGCAAGGATCTTGCTCCGATTTTTGCACAGATGAAGGAGCTTGGAGCTAAGACCAAGGCAAATGACGATCTTCTCAAGACCATTGAGGAGGAGTTCAATGATCTTATGTATGCTCTCCCCAACCTTCCCGACCGTGATCTTAAGCCCGGCGGCAAGGAAAACAACGAGCCTCTCCGTTACTTCGGCGAGCCGCACGTTTTCGACTTTGAGCCGAAGAATCACGTTGATCTCTGCACCGATCTCGGTCTTATCGACTACAAGAGAGGAACAAAGCTTGCAGGAAGCGGCTTCTGGATCTATTCCGGAATCGGCGCACGTCTTGAATGGGCGCTTCTCAACTACTTCATTGATACACATATAAAGAACGGCTACGAGTTCATGCTCGTTCCTCATATGCTTGAATACGAATGCGGCTTCACCGCAGGACAGTTCCCGAAGTTTGCTGACGAGGTCTACAAGATCGCAAACCCGACGGACGACCGTATTCACTATATGCTTCCGACGGCAGAGGCGGCTCTCGTTTCGCTTCACAGAAACGAAATCCTTACCGAGGCTGACCTTCCGAAGAAGTATATTTCCTATACCCCTTGCTTCCGCCGCGAAGCAGGAAGCTACCGCTCCGACGAAAGAGGAATGGTACGCGGACACCAGTTCAACAAGGTTGAAATGGTTCAGTACACTCTCCCCGAAAAGAGTGACGAGGCGTTTGACGAGCTTGTTGCTCACGCTGAAGCGCTCGTATCGGGACTCGGATTCCATTTCCGCACCGTTAAGCTCGCCGCAGAGGACTGCTCGGCATCTATGGCTCGTACCTATGATATTGAGATTCAGATCCCCTCTATGAACGGCTACAAGGAGGTTTCCTCCGTTTCTAACGCGCGTGACTTCCAGGCTCGCCGCGGTCAGATGAGAGTTAAGCGTGAGGACGGAAGAATTGAGTATCTCCATACTCTTAACGGCTCAGGACTTGCAACAAGCCGTATTCTCCCTGCCCTCGTTGAGCAGAATCAGAATGCAGACGGATCTGTAAATGTTCCCGACGTGCTCAAAAAGTATATTGGAATGGACGTAATTACCAAGGATTAAGTTAACATAGTTAACCTTATATTTCAGATAAAAGGAATCTGTTTTATGACGCTTGAAAAGCTTTTAACCGGCGGCAGCTCTGCGACAGCATCGGTTATTTGGCCAATGATTATCGGCGTATATATTGCGATAATCATAATTTTCATAAACAAGAAAACGATAGGAAGGCTTGTAAAGAAGCTCCTTTCGGCTTCTGCTGACAGTGAGGAAAGCGCAGTTTCTCTTAAGGAGCTTGGGCTTGAAAAAAAGCCCTCACTTCGCTACGCTCTGCGTCCGAGTTCGACTCTTTCAAATATCATCAAGCGCACCGAGGACGAAAGATACTATATTCCCGAGGACAAGTCGTACCGAGCCGAATCGCTCTATACTCAAAAGCGTGTTACGGCTTTAACCCTGATCGTTCCTGCTATCCTGCTTACTGCCGCAGGAATTGCGCTTCTCAATGCGCTTCCCGGCATTATTAGTATTATTTCCGCAGTTTTTTGAGGATCAATTATGGAAAAGATAAATCTTAAAAAGAAATATCGCAAGCCGTATGAGGTCGTGCTGTATTCGATAGGGATCGCTGTTGCGCTCCTGCTTTTGACTGCACTGATCGCATATATTGTCGGCTTCCGTTATTATGAGGTTAAAACAACCGGCGGAAAAATTAAGTTTGTCGGCATGGTAGACGGAAGCGGCTCTTTAAAATCAGGCACGCTTTACTATCCCGACGGAAGAACAGGCGAGGTCATCGGTGAAAAATCGACCGTTCACTATTCCGACGGAAGCGTTTTCGAGGGAGTTCTCGTTGACCTTCAAAAAAGCGGAAAGGGCAAGCTGACCTATGCTAACGGCGATACCTACGAGGGCGACTTCCGTAATGACAAGATTTACGGACGGGGTGAATACGTTTTCGACAACGGCGACACCTACGAGGGCGATTTTATCGACGGCAAAAAGCACGGCTTCGGAAAATACGTTTTCGCATCTGACGGCTCATATTATGAGGGATATTTCGTCAGCGATGTAAAGAACGGACACGGCGTTTACAGCCAGGCCGACGGAACAAAGTATGAGGGCGAATACCTGAATGACGTGAAAAACGGCAAGGGCGTTCTGACCTTTGCAAACGGTGACAAATACGAAGGTGACTTCGTAAACGACGTTCGCTCGGGCGACGGTAAATATATCTGGGCAAACGGCGATACCTACGAGGGTGAATTTTTTAATAATCTTATGCACGGTTGGGGAAAATACATCTGGGCAGAAGGACGTATTTATACGGGAGTTTTCGAAAACGGAGTTATAGTCCGAATTGATACCCCCGAAAGTCCCGATGATCCGGAAACCGAAATACCCGTTCAATAAACATTAGGAGACAGACTATGGAAATGTGGGGCATCTTTGGAATAGCTCATATCATTAGCTTGCCTATTGCGATCGGACTTATTTTAGCTTTGTTTTTTTCTATAAGAAAAGCAAGCGAAAAAACGCAGAGGATCGTTCTCGGAATTCTGTCATTCAGCGGTATTTCAGCGATAATCTATAATCTTGTCGCGTGGAACAGCCCCCTTGAATATCTTCCTCTCCACCTCTGCTCAATAAATGCAATACTTCTTCCGATTGCGATATTCTCAAAGAACAAAACGATCGGAAATATGCTCGTTCTTTGGTGTCTTGGCGCACTTGCAGCGGTTGTAATGAATTTCTACGCCGACGAAGCGTCCGACCTTTGCAGTCCCACCTTCTGGTTCTTCTATCTGCCGCACGTGCTTGAATTCGGAATACCGATTATCGCGTTTAAGCTCGGAATAATCAAGCTTGATTACAAGACCATTCCGAAAACGCTCGTATTTACGGCGGCGATATACACGGCAGTACACTTTATCAACCTCGGTCTTATAGAATTGGTCAAGACAAAAAATCTTGTTGATTATGCGGGTGATCTTTTACATATAAACTATATGTACTCTATCCATTCCGAGGGCTTTCCGCTGCTTTCCACGTTTTGGCAGCTGATTCCGCACAGCTACTTTTATATGTTCCTCGTTTTCCCGATAATCGCAGTATATCTCGTTATAATCTATCTGCCTCAAATAATAAGGGAAAAGAAAGCAAAAAATGGTTTATGCAAATAATAAGCGCTACTATACGTACGACGCTTTTTTGAAGGAAAAATTCGGATCAAAGACTATAAAAATCCCCCTTGACGGGGGATTTTCCTGTCCTAATATAGATGGCAAAAAAGGTCGCGGCGGTTGCACCTATTGCACGAAAGAGGCGCTCCCTTACAGAGGCAAGCCTATAAGCGAGCAGTTTGAGCTTGGCCGTGAGCCGCTTATCAAAAAATGGGGCAGAGATGGAATAAAGGAGCAGTTTATTCCTTATTTTCAGGTATTTTCGGGCACTTATGCGCCGATTGAAAGGTTAAGAAAGCTATATTATGAGGCGCTTGAGCTGCCGAATACCGTCGGCCTTTCGATTGCAACGAGAGTTGACTGTTTAAGTGACGAGGTAATTTCATTGCTTCGTGAAATCAATGAAAAGACCTTTTTAACAGTCGAGCTTGGGCTTCAAACGGTACACGAGGAAACCGCAAAGAGAATTAACCGTGGACATTCCTTTGAGGAATTTCTAATCGGATACGAAAAGCTGAACGGTATCAACAGATGCGTTCACCTGATAAACGGTCTGCCGGGCGAGAGCCGTGAGATGATGCTCGATAGCGCAAGGCAGGTGGCAAAATTATTGCCGCACTCGGTAAAATTACATATGCTATACCTCGAAAACGGCACAAAAATGACGGAAGAATTCCGAAACGAGCCGTTTCATATTCTTACCCTTGAGGAATATGTCGATATTACGGTCAGTCAGCTTGAATTATTTCATCCGGAAACGGTAATCGGACGTCTGACCGGTGACGGCAAGAGGGAAAATCTTGTCGAGCCGACCTGGTCGCTCAAAAAATTCTGCGTTTTGAATGAAATTGATAAGGAATTCAGACGCAGAAACAGCTATCAAGGCATAAAATTTGAAGGATAATGATAGGAAAACGAGGTTGCATTCCTTTGAAAACGGCGGCGTTGCCGCCTGCACCTCATCCACCGCTACCGCGGTCCCCCTTCCCCAAGGGGAAGGCAAGATAATGCCCCGATTCTTTGACACGTTGTTTTGCCTCGCCCTTCGGGAGAGGTGCCCCGAAGGGGCGGAGAGGGTGTAGGGGGCGACGTCCTCGACGCCCCGCACAAAAACAATGTTACTTTCCTTCGGAAACGGGAGGAGCAAGCCCCTCCCCTACGAAGGTATATTGAACGTCGATTTGTAGGGGCTGGCGCCCACGACAGCCCGCACAAATGCGGCGAAAAATTTGTAAAAACGCAAACAGAATGAGCACAAAAAAAGAACGCCTTTCGGCGTTCTTTTTCATTTTAAATTATTCCGCTTCTGTTGTATCGGGAGCTGACGTTTCGGGTGCGGAAGTTACAAGCGGCTGACGTGTTCCTTTTTCAAGGGTTACGGTTACGATATAACCGTTTACGTTATCACCGCTTATCGTATACGGACGGTTTTCCGGCACGGGAACTCTTACCTGTCCCTCCTCGGGAGCTTCAACGTAATATACCTGGTAGGTATTTCCGTCAATGCTTTCAAGCGTATAGGAGTAGGTCACGCCGACATGCTCGGTTGCGAGCTCCGTCAGGTATTCTTCAAGGCAAAGCTTGTTCTTATACATATACTCCGCATGAGGCATTCCGACGTAGCGAAGCTGCCACGGCTCGACGTAGCCAACGTGCGACTGCTTATTAGAGGGAGCGCGGAAGATAAAGCCATACTCATGAGCATGCTCTTTAAGCCACTGCGGCTCGGCTGCGGTCGTGATGTTTACCGTCTTTTTCGCATCGGGGTTATAACCTGTAAATCGGAAGGTTGCTCCGCTATGCCAATCGCTCGCTCCGGGAGGCGTATCGGTAATACCCTGCTCATAAAGGCTCTTCTGGGAATCGAAATCGTAATATGCTTTATTGATATTAAGATAGGTATATCCCGTCACGGTATAGAAGTCGTCCATCATTTGATTGAGCGCTTTTATTGCCTCGTATTTGAGCTTGTGAGTAGACTTGGATATCTGATATGACTTATAGTTGGGACGGTTTGTATAAAGATCGTCAAGGAGCGACTCCTCCTTGAAGCCGTAGGGATGCTCCTCATTTATAAGCTGAAGGAAGCCGTACTGAAGCCCTGATCTATCCTTCGTCAGATACGTCAGCTTGACCTCGTCGGGATCATCCGTTTCGGGAGGAGTGGTAGTGGGCGTGCCTGTTGTCGTATTTCCGCCGTCTGTTGTTGACGTCGGAGGATTAATTGTCGGACCGCCTTCTTCCTTCTTATCCGCAAAAAGACCTGTTCCGGTAATCGACATAATGAATATCACAACAAATGCGATAATAACCGCCGTCATCAAAAGAACGAGTATCGTGCGGAGAAGATTTGGCTGATTGGGTGCTTTGTAGCTTCTTATCGGAGCTGAACCGAAGCCGCCATCGTTTCCTTTATTCATATAATTTCCCTTTCAGGTTATTATTTGTAGTTGGAGATGCTCTCGGAGATGTTGAGAAGCGCCTTTACTTCCTTTGCTCTCATTTCGCAGAACGCTCTCATTTCCGCCTGTCTTTCGGGCGAGTAGTTCCTGAGCGCCTCGGGCTCGCTCATTCCGGGAGTGAAGCTGCTCTTATAGAGCTTGTCGATAACGATTGCTTCCTGAATGTCGGTAGCAACCATTTCGCCGTCACGCTCGCAAACGAATACGTTTTCCTTGCCCTCAAGGAGGAAGTCAACTGCCGCAACGCCCATCTTTGCCGCAAGAACACGGTCACGGAGAGTAGGAGATCCTCCACGGACGATATGTGCAAGACGAGCGAACTTGGTCTCAACGCCGGTCTCGGACTGGATGCGCTTTGCAAGTCCCTCTGCGTAGTTATCAACGCCCTCTGCTACGATTACGATGAAGTTGCGCTTGCCTGCTTCGCGGGCAACTCTGATTTTTTCAATTACGTTTGCTTCATTATAATTTGCGTCCTCGAGAACGACAACTGCCGTTGCGCCGAGAGCGATAGAGGTTTCGAGTGCGATGTAGCCCGCATTTCTTCCCATAACCTCAACGACGTTACATCTTGCGTGAGATTCGCAGGTGTCACGGAGGCGGTCAACTGCCTCGATTACGGTATTCATTGCCGTATCGTAGCCGATGGAATTGTCGGTGCAGGTGATATCGTTATCGATCGTTCCGGGAATACCGATGCAGGGGATTCCGTACTCGCAAAGGTCGGATGCGCCTCTGAAGGTGCCGTCGCCGCCGATGGTTACGATGCCGTCGATGCCGAACTCGTGGCAGGTTTCAACTGCCTTCTTGATGTATTCCTCCTGTTTGAATTCAACGCAGCGCGCCGAGTAAAGAACGGTGCCGCCGATGTTGATTATATTAGAAACATCGTGGGGAGCGAACTTCTTGATGCTTCCCTTGCCTTCGATAAGTCCCTTATAGCCCTCGTAGATTCCGTAAACCTCGAGCCCCATGTTGAGAGCGTATCTCGTTACGGCTCTTACCGCCGCATTCATGCCGGGAGCGTCGCCGCCGGAGGTGAGGATTCCTATTTTCTTAAACTGCTTTGCCATTGTTATTCTCCTTTATGCCTTCGGGCAAATAATATTATTTCCAAATCATAGATATAATAATACATTTTCTGTAAAAAATCAATATAAAATGTGTAAATAATACCTTCCAAAAGTAAAACTATCCGGCAAACGAAAGTTTACAATATATTATAATTACCAAATTACCCTTATTTGGCTGCAATTTGATTCTAAAAAATGTGCAGTCTGCCGAAAATACAGTATAAATGAATATGTTATTGACAAAAAATAAAAAAAGTTGTAAAATAGACTATGTCTGGTAAAATACTATTAGACGACAAACAAATACTAAAGAAAAGGAGGTGCGGTATGCCAACTTTTAACCAGCTCGTTAAGCACGGCCGCTCGGAGAGAATCTACAAGTCGAAGTCCCCTGTTCTTCAGCACGGATTCAACACTCTTTCCGGTAAGCAGACCGATCTTAGTTCCCCGCAAAAGAGAGGCGTTTGCACAAAGGTAACCACCACGAGCCCGAAGAAGCCTAACTCTGCTCTTCGTAAGATAGCAAGAGTTCGTCTTACCAACGGTCTTGAGGCAACGACTTATATCCCCGGTATCGGACATAACCTGCAGGAACACTCGGTAGTTCTGATCCGCGGAGGAAGAGTTCGTGACCTCCCCGGTGTGCGTTACCACATCATTCGCGGTGCGCTTGACGCTCAGGGCGTTGCAAACCGTAAGCAGAGCCGTTCTAAGTACGGCGCTAAGAGAGGTAAGAAGTAATTTTACCGCTCGTCTCCTCTGTCGAAAGGTGATATTGTTCGACGGAGATCGTTTGTTTGTCAGTTGAGAATATAGATTATTCCGATATCTGACGAGCACAAACGAAGAAATTTATTTTCGAGTACCTGTGATATCATATTATTAATGAAGGAGGGAAGTACAGTGCCGAGAAGAGGTCAGATATCAAAAAGAGACGTCCTGCCGGATCCGCTTTACGGTTCTAAGCTCGTTACCAAGCTTATTAACAACGTAATGCTCGACGGTAAGAAGGGCGTTGCACAGAAGATCGTCTATGACGCATTTAAGGTTGTTGAGGAGAAGTCGGGAAAGAATGCTCTTGAAGCGTTCACCACCGCGCTTGACAACATTATGCCCGTTCTTGAAGTTAAGGCAAGACGTGTAGGCGGTTCTACCTATCAGGTTCCCATGGATGTACGTCCTGAAAGACGTCAGACTCTTGGACTCCGTTGGCTCGTTAACTATGCGAGAAGCCGCGGCGAAAAGACCATGGCAGACCGTCTTGCTGCTGAAATCGTTGATGCAATAAACGGCGTCGGCGGAGCAGTTAAGAAGCGCGAGGAAACGCACAGAATGGCTGAAGCCAACAAGGCGTTCGCTCACTACAAGTATTGATGAGTTGATTCCGACAAGAGTCGGAATAAGATTAAGGAGAGTCAAATGCCAAGAGAATACCCTTTGGAAAGAACCAGAAACATCGGTATCATGGCGCACATCGACGCAGGTAAGACTACTACTACCGAGCGTATCCTGTTCTATACAGGTAAAACCCATAAGATGGGCGAAACGCACGACGGCGGTGCTACCATGGACTGGATGGCTCAGGAGCAGGAGCGCGGAATCACCATCACCTCCGCGGCTACCACCTGTTTCTGGAAGGACAACCGAATCAATATCATAGACACCCCCGGACACGTTGACTTCACCGTTGAAGTTGAGCGTTCGCTTCGTGTTCTTGACGGTTCGGTTACCGTTTTCTGCGCTAAGGGCGGTGTTGAGCCACAGTCCGAGACCGTTTGGCGTCAGGCCGATCAGTACGGCGTTCCCCGCATGGCGTATGTAAACAAGATGGACGTTATGGGCGCAGACTTCTACCGTGTCGTTGACATGATGAAGAC
>JAZNXR010000026.1:0-3106 GCA_045593985.1 Eubacteriales bacterium | reverse complement strand
AAAATTATAGTTATATATATTATATTATATATATAGAAAAATTTCAACCTTTGTGGACAACTTTGAGATAAAATTTAACAAAATGTTTACATTTTTTACCGTATTGACAAACAGTCCAAGCTGTAATAAAATAGAACGGTAAAACAGTTTAAAGGAGATATCACAATGAGTAAAACAAGTAATCCCGACTATCTTATTCTCATAAACGAAAAAAATCGGCTGCCCGAAAATTTTGAGCAGACCGTCGAGCAAATAGAGGTTGAAAATTCCTTCGGCGAGAAATATCTGATCGAGAAAAAGACCTATGAAGCGTATATGCGTCTGCGAGAGGATCTTATAACGAACGACGGAATTCATACCGAGCTGATATCTGTTTACAGAACGATAGAATACCAGGAAAAGAATTACGAAAGATATCTTAATCAGTACGGCCCGGAATTTGCAAAAAATTACGTAGCAATACCGGGACATTCCGAGCATCATACCGGAATGGCGATCGACGTCGGTATCGTTATTGACGGAAAGCTTTATAGAGAAATTCCAAAGCTTCTCGAGCTTGATCCGATATTTGCGACTATCCAGGCGCGCTTTCCTAAATACGGATTCATTCTCCGCTACCCGAAGGGCAAGGAGGATTTAACCGGTATTGCCTATGAATCCTGGCATTTCCGTTACATAGATTCCCCCGAGCTCGCTTGTGAGATAACAGAAAAAGGTATTTGCTTCGAGGAATATTGGGAGCAGAGATAATAAAAAAATCCCCCGTAAAACGGGGATTTTTTTGTTTTACCTTTTGAAATTCTCTTTCGATTTTAAGAGAAACGCTTGACGTTTCTTTGTAGGGGGCGACTGCCACGTGAACCCCCAAAACTCGCGTTCGCTCGCTTCGGGGAACCCCTTACCTCGACGCCCCGTTATAAAGGCAAAGCTACATTGTTTTGTGCGGCGGGAGCAAGCCCCCGCCCTACGCCCTCTCCGCCCCTTCGGGGCACCTCTCCCGAAGGGCGAGGCAAAACAACATGGCAAAGCATCGGGACGTCGTCTTGCCTTCCCCTAAGGGGAAGGTGGTTGAGCGAAGCGAAACCGGATGAGGTGTTCGGCAGGAATGTAACATCGGTTTTATACGGGCTGTCGTGGGCGCCAGCCCCTACCAGCGACATGGCGAAGCATCGAGACGTCGTCTTGCCTTCCCCTTGGGGAAGGGGGACCACCGAAGGTGGTGGATGAGGTGTCCCAAGGGGATGTAACATCGTTTTGGTGCGGACAGTCGAGGACGCCTGTCCCTACAATGATGTGTCGAAGCTTCGCCACGCCCTCTTGCCTTCCCCTGAGGGAAAGGATCGAAACCCGTTTACGGGTAGATGACCACGCCCGAAAATAAAATACCCCCCGCTATGCGGGGGGATATTTATTATTGAATAGATCATATATAAAACGGAATTATCCGGAAAATTTCTTTTCGGCTCTATATTAAAAATCTATTTCAAAATGCCGTCAGGCACATTAGAATATCGAAAAATTACTTTGCGTACTCGATAGCTCGGCTTTCTCTGATAAGCTGAATCTTTATCTGTCCGGGATATTCGAGACTTCCCTCGATCTTCTTAACAATTTCACGCGCGGTGAGAATCATCTGATCGTCATTTACCTCTTCGGGCTTGACCATTACGCGAATTTCACGTCCTGCCTGAATTGCGAAGGACTTTTCAACTCCCTCAAAGGAGTTTGCAATCTCCTCAAGTTTCTGGAGTCTCTTGAGATAATTTTCAAGATCCTCACGGCGTGCGCCAGGTCTTGCAGCAGAAATTGCGTCTGCCGCCTGTACGATCATTGCAACTATCGTCTGAGGCTCTACGTCGTTATGATGCGCCTCGATTGCATGAATTACGTCACGGTTTTCTTTATACTTTCTTGCAATATCAACACCGATCTGAACATGAGAGCCCTCAACCTCCTGAGTCATCGACTTACCGATGTCATGAAGGAGACCTGCACGCTTTGCAAGTGTGCTGTCTACGCCGAGCTCGTCGGCTATGATACCCGAAATGTGTGCGACCTCAATAGAGTGGTCAAGCACGTTTTGACCGTAGCTTGTACGGTAGCGCAGGCGTCCGAGGAGCTTAACAAGCTCGTTATTAAGTCCGTGAACTCCTGTATCAAAGGTAGCTCTTTCGCCTGCCTGTTTGATAATGTTTTCAACTTCCTTGCGTGCCTTTTCAACCGTTTCCTCAATTCGAGTCGGGTGAATACGTCCGTCAAGGATAAGCTTTTCAAGAGCAAGTCTTGCAATTTCACGTCTTACAGGATCGAAGCAGGATACTGTAATTGCTTCAGGTGTGTCGTCAATAATGAGATCAACACCGGTCATCGTCTCAATGGTACGAATGTTTCGTCCTTCACGTCCGATGATTCGTCCCTTCATATCGTCGTTCGGCAGAGCGACGACGGAAACGGTTGCTTCGGAAACGTGATCGGATGCGCATCTCTGGATTGCAAGAGTGATAATTTCTCTTGCCTTTCTGTCGGCATCTTCCTTGAGCTGTGATTCAATTTCAATGATCTTAAGGGCAGCTTCATGTCTTGCCTCGTCCTCAATCTGACGAACAAGCTCTTCTCTTGCTTCTTCACGGGAAAGCCCCGCAATAGCTTCAAGCTTTGTCAGCTGCTGCTGACGGATCTCCTCAGCTCTTGCCATAAGATCTTCCTGCTCCTTGATCTTGGCACGGAGGATTTCTTCCTTGCGCTCGTAGTTTTCAACCTTCTTATCGAGGGTTTCTTCACGCTGAGCGACGCGTCTTTCGAGTCTTGTGACCTCGTTTCTGCGCTCGCGGAGCTCTTTTTCAAACTCATTTTTATCCTTGATTATCTTTTCCTTAGCTTCAAGCAAGGCTTCCTTTTTGAGGGTTTCGGCGGCTTTTTCGCCTTCCTCAAGGATTCTTTTTGCTTCAAGCTCTGCAGATCCTATTTTAGCTTCCGATACCTTTTTACGGTAAAGGATGCCGAACAGTATACCAAGTATAAGTCCAACTGCGGCTCCGACAAGGCAGATGATTATTTTAGTAATCATAATACACCTCCTTGTATATTATTTATAAATTTTTTATAT
>JAZNXR010000025.1:0-2440 GCA_045593985.1 Eubacteriales bacterium | reverse complement strand
AGAGGAGCATCCTGAGGTCACCGTATGCAAGATTAACACAGATGACGAGCCCGCTATTGCAACGAGCTTTGGTATCATGGCGATCCCCACTTTTGTGGCGATCAAGGATGGAGCGATCAAGGGACAGCTTCAGGGCGTTCGCCCCAAGGAACAGCTTACCGCGCTTTTTGAATAAGGCTAATAAAAAACATCAGGCAGGAACATTGAACAATTCCGTTAAAAACGGAATTGTTCACATTCTCTGTTGTCTTTAACGGAGATTTGTGATATAGTAAAATAAAGATAAAAATTGGAGGGATAAGTATGTCGCTAGATTACAACGAAAGGAATATTCCTCTTGCAAAGAATCTTCGCAAGAATGCAACACCGCAGGAAAATCATTTGTGGTACGATTTCCTATCAAAATATGAAGTCAGATTTCAAAGGCAAAAAGCCATAGACAATTTTATTGCAGATTTTTACTGTTACAAAGCCAAACTGATCATAGAAATTGATGGGTCACAGCATTATACCGAAGAAGGCAGACAAAAAGATGAATTCCGTACGGAAATCCTGGAAGGCTATGATCTGAAAGTCATGCGGTTTACAAACCAACAAATCAACACGAACTTTCGGGGTGTCTGCGAGTATATCGATACCACCGTTAAAGCCTCCCTCCGAGAGGGAGGGGGACCGCGTTAGCGGTGGAAGGAGCCTGCGTGACTTTAGGTTTGTGCTGACTTCATGGTAGCGCACTCTCCCTCACCCGACTTCGTCGGGAGCTCCCTCCCGGAGGGAGCCTTAGGATGCGTTCGGCTTTAGGGGTATAGGCTTTGCCCGAAGCCGCGTTGATTGCAACGCTGTAATACAAAGGCGAAACTGGCGATAAAAGTGTTTTCAAGGAAGGAACATTTTATGACGAGAATAAATGTTTTGGCATCTGTTTTATATAGTAAATCAGTTGAATTAAAGACTCAGAACTTCAATAAATTGATATGGAATAATAATCGAAATAAATTAGTGTCTTCTCTTTCAGCAATGCAATTTCTCGTAGCTTCCATTGGCTTGAAAAACATTTCTCATACGCAAGCAGAAGAGATTATTTCTGTGTTACACGCTACATACGATTATAATACGGAGCGATTTTCAAACCTGTTGAGAGGAGCTTCTGATGAGTCGGCTTTTCCTAATGAATACGACGACGTTATTTTTCAAATGCATTTGATTTTATCAAGGTGTATCAATAGTATAGTGAAAAAAGAAAAAGGATATCTGAATACCGTTAGCCGTTACATAAAGGCGTTTCATAATTTGCCAAGAGCTTTTTTGTCAATTACGGATAAATCCAAGATTTCCCCCTCTGATGCGATAGCATACTCGAAATCATATTTGAATCTTGACTGAAATTAAACCCCGACAGACTTAAACATCTGCCGGGGCTACTTATTTGTCTACTGCGTATTAACTAAAGCAATTTGATTGGTTATTTCTCCGATAAGAGCATCACCCTATTTTGCCGAAGCATTTTTGTTTTGGTGGGGGTCAGGTGGCGATGCCGGCAAACTGTGTCTGATAAAGCTTGTGGTATTCGCCCTCCTGACGGAGGAGCTCATCGTGATTTCCCGCCTCAGCAACGCGGCCGTCCTTGATAACGACGATGCAGTCCGCGTCGCGGATGGTGGAAAGGCGATGTGCGATAATAAGGGAAGTTCTGCCCTTCATCAGATTCAGCATAGCCTCCTGGATGTGCATTTCCGTGCGTGTGTCGACGCTGGAGGTGGCCTCATCAAGAATGAGGATCTTGGGATTTGCAAGCACCGCCCGTGCAATGGAGAGAAGCTGGCGCTGACCCTGGCTTATGTTGGAGCCGGATTCGGTGAGCTCGGTATCGTATCCGCCGGGGAGGCGGGAAACGAATCTGTGAGCATTTGCCGTCTTCGCTGCTTCCTTTATCTCCTCGTCGGTGGCGTCCAGCCTGCCGTAGCGGATGTTGTTTGCAATGGTATCGGAGAAGAGAACGGTGTCCTGAAGCACGATGGCGATGGAGGAGCGGAGCGTCTTTTTCGGAATATCGAAAAGGTCAACTCCGTCAACGGTGATGGAGCCGCCGTCGATATCGTAGAATCTTGTGATAAGATTAACGATGGTGGTCTTGCCCGAGCCCGTGGCTCCGACGATGGCTATCTTCTGTCCCGCCTTTACGGAAAGGTCCAGCTTCTTCAGCACGGGCTCACCCTCCTTATAGGAGAAGTCGACGCCCTTGAGCTCGATATTACCCTTGATGTCGTCAACGGTGATGGAGCTTTCGCCTGCATCGGGCTCGCTTTCGGAGTCCAGAATTGCAAACACGCGCTCAGCACCTGCGATAGCGGTGAGAAGGGTCGCATACTGATTTGCTATTTGCGAGATGGGCATGGAGAATTGACGGGAATACTGAAGTATCGACTGGATATTACCAACG
>JAZNXR010000024.1:0-7181 GCA_045593985.1 Eubacteriales bacterium | reverse complement strand
CTGCCGCGAAGATGCAGAAAAACTCATAAAGGCATAAAAATTGCCGTCACGCACAAACCGTGACGGGTTTTCCTTTTCTCCCAAAAAATCGTCAAGGCGGAGGCCAAGCGGTCTTAGGAAGACAACTCTAGGTTGCAACTCCTTGGCTCACAGAACGACATGGCTACGATCCGACTTCTGCCGCGAAGATGCAGAAAAACTCATAAAGGCATAAAAATTCCCGTCACGCACAAACCGTGACGGGTTTTCCTTTTCTCCCAAAAAATCGTCGCACCCCACAAACAAAGCGGCAAAGCTCCGCCACGCCCTCTTGCCTCGCCCTCCGGGAGAGGTGTCGGCGAAGCCGACGGAGAGGGTGTAGGGGGCGACGTCCCCGACGCACCGTTACAAAGGAATGTATCATTGTTTTCAAACGGACAGTCGAGGACGCCTGTCCCTACAAATAACATGGCGAAACATCGAGGCGTTATCTTGCCTTCCCCTTGGGGAAGGGGGACCGCGGTAGCGGTGGATGAGGTGTAGGCGGCAACGCCGCCGTTTCCAAAGCAAGGTAACATCGTTTTTTATGCGGGCTGTCGTGGGCGCCAGCCCCTACCGCACAACTTCCAAACGCTTCTCGGTAGGGGGCGGCGCCTCGACGCCCCGTTACAAAGGAATGTAACATCGTTTTTTTGCGGGCTGTCGTGGCAAGGGCTTCCCCGAAGCGAATACAATAAGCTTTGGGGCTTCCGAGCAAGCCCCCGCCCTACGGAGTGTCGGAAATCCGTAAAATATAATCCCACAAAAACATAATAACCCCCTAACTACACACTTGACATTCCCCCTCTTTTATGCTATCCTATTATATATAAATATGTAACCGAAAGGAACGTTATCATGGCAGTAATTGAAGATGCACTTATCGTACACAAAACAGAGGTCGTTTTCTACGACAAATACGAAGACAGACACTATCGTCTTAACGCTAAAAATATCACCAAGGTAATTTTCGACTACGCTATCCACAAGACCTTCTTCGGTCTTAAAAAGGAGCTCGAGGAAAGAATCGTTTTCTATATCAACGATCCCGACATTCCCGAGGAGCTTATTATATGTGAGCACGAGGAGCCTAACTTCCGTCGCTTCAGAGGCGGCTTCCGTACCTTCGTTGAGGAAAATAAGATTCCGATCGAAATCAAGGACGTAGAAGGCAATATTACAAACTGATTTTTAGAGGGTGTTCGATAGTAACACCCTCTTTTGCGAGGATGATATGACGGAAACCGAAATGCTTTTTTCCGAATTTAAAAAAGAATACGGCTTCCCACTCGATCCCGAGCAAAGCGAGGCGTGCAAAACCGTAGACGGAAAGGTTCTCCTTCTTGCCGTTCCCGGAAGCGGAAAAACTACGGTTATGATAGCACGGCTCGGCTATATGATTCGTGTCTGCGGAATCAACCCCCGCCAGATCCTCGCCATAACCTATTCGGTGTCAGGAACCAAGGAGATGAAAAAGCGTTACCAAGACGCATTCGGCTCCTGCGACGTCGAATTCAGAACGATAAACGGCTTCTGCGCAGCTATGATAAGCCGCTATGAAAAGGTCAAGGGGCGTAAGGCGTTTGAGCTTATCGAGCGTGATACCGACGTAAGCGCAATTTTGCGTTCGGTATTGGCAGAGCAAGGCATATTCCCGACCGAAAACGACCTGCGTGAGATCAAAACCGCTATATCATACTGCAAAAACAGTATGATCGAGGATAAGGACATCGAAAAGGAAATCCGCCTTGAGGGAAAAAACTTCGCAGAGATCTACCGTGCGTATGAGGCGTATAAGCGTGAAAAACGCTTAATGGACTACGACGATCAGCTCGTCTACGGATATACGATCTTGAAGAATCACCCGGAGGTCAATGCAGTCTACGCCGACCGCTTCAAATATATCTGCGTCGACGAGGCGCAGGATACCTCTCGCCTTCAGCATGAGATAATACGCCTTCTTACCGACCGTGGCGGAAGCCTGTTTATGGTCGGTGACGAGGATCAAAGCATATATGGCTTCCGTGCAGCTTATCCCCAAGCGCTGATTGACTTTAAGAAAACCTATCCCGATGCAAAAATACTGACGATAAGCAATAACTACCGCTCTACAAAGAGCATCGTAAGCGCCGCAGATACATTCATCAAGCAAAACTCCGACCGTCTTAACAAAGACAAAACGATGAAAACCGATAACGGCGAGGGCGAAAAGCCCGCTAAAATCAAGCTGACCGACCTCCGTCTGCTTCCCGATTATATCCGCCGTGTTTCGGCAGAAAAGTCCGAAGGCACGACCGCTTGCCTGTTTCGTCTGAACGAGTCTATGCTCCCGATAATAGACCTGCTCTACGAAAAGGAGATACCGTTCCGTGTCAGGGGCGGTGACGGGCTGTTTTTCACAAGCACAACGGTAACTGACGTAATCAATATACTGAAATTCGCTTCCGATCCCTACGACAGCGAGCTTTGGAGCAAGCTATATTATAAGCTCCCTCTCGGTATTACCAAGGCGGAAAACGAGCGTGCGATCGCATATAACTTCGGTGAAAATATGCTCCCGATCCCCGACTATCTCAGCACCGCCGTCTTCCTTAACGATAAAAAGCGTGCCCGTGCAAAGCTGATATGGGAAAACCTGCGGAGGATAAATTCAGCCGATACCTACGAGGCGTTAAGACACATATTCTTCTCCCTCGGCTACAATAATAAGCGCTCGGACAAGGTGTCCGAGACGACCAAGCGCAATACGCTGTTCGCCATCGCCTACCGCCATCGGAGCAGGGGCGAATTCTATTCTCGCCTGACCGAGCTTGAGGATGCGGTCAAGCGCGGAGCAGTTTCAAAAAGCGGCTTGATACTCTCGACCATCCATTCCGCAAAGGGCATGGAATTCGACCGTGTCATCCTCTGCGACTGCAAAAACGGCGTGCTGCCCGCCATACCCTTTTCGCCAAGCCTGAAGGACGATGAAAGAGCCGAGCGCGAGGAGGACAGGCGCCTGTTTTACGTCGGAATGACACGCGCAAAAACGAGACTGGAAATCGTAACCTGGGATTCCGAATTCGGTGCGCTGACAAGCGGCTTTGAATTTCCCGATAACGTTTTTGAGCCGCATAAATCGCATAAAGCAGGAAATTCGGGTTCAAAAACGGCACAAAAAGAGTCGTTTTTGCGCCAAAAACAGTCCAAAATCGGCACTTTTTGGACCGAAAAAGACGAGGAATTTCTTCAAAGCCTGATGCATATCGGTGTCGGTGTGAAGCATAAAACCTTCGGCGTCGGTAGGATAATTTATCTGAACGGCAGCTTTGCCGAGATAAAATTCGACCGATATCCCGTGTCGAAAACACTCGACCTTAAAACCTGCATTACCCACCGTCTGATATCAAAAATCGACTAATCACGGCTGCATCAGCCGAATATATATTATGGGTACAATACTTATTTAAAGGTGAACTATGAACAACTCAAAAAAAGGTAAAAACGGAATCTTGCAGTTTTTTCTGCGTATTCTTCAAGGCTCGCTTGTCGGTGCGGGAGGAATCATACCCGGCATCAGCGGCGGCGTATTTTGCGCCATCTTCGGCTTCTATCAGCCGCTGATGGAGATAATATCCCATCCGATCAAAAATTTCAAAAAGCACATTAAGCTGATCGTTCCCGTTATCATTGGCGTTGCCATCGGCTTCTTGGCTCTTGCCAAGGCAGTAGAGCTGCTCTACAACTGGAATTCGGGCTTTGCGACTGCGATCTTCACCGGACTTATAATCGGTGAGCTTCCCTCCCTTTGGAAGGAAGCCGGCGAGCAGGGCGAAAGAAAGCGCTCGTCATATATCAGCATGATCATCGCATTCATAGTATTCTTTGCGATGCTGACGGCATTTTCGATTATGGAAACAAAGGCAGGAATTGAGATCGCTCCCAATCCCTTATGGTACGGAGTGAGCGGTTGTCTTACCGGACTCGGAGTTGTTGTTCCCGGCATGAGTGGCGCTGCGCCTCTCACCTTCATGGGGCTTTACGAGCCCTTTACTGCGGCGATAGCCGCTGTTCCCGAGGCTGCAATCGGCTTCCTTAAGGGCGATCTCGGCTTTGTTAATATGCTTAAGGAGATGAATTTCGGAGCGCTCATTCCGATAGGCATCGGACTTCTGCTTCCTTTCATTCTCGTTGCCAAGCCTATAAACTATCTCCTGTCCAAAAAGCCCTCCGAGATGTATCACGCTATTTTCGGTATCGTTGTCGGCACTACCCTTCCGATATTGATCTTCAAAATGAATTTCGCAGTTCAGCTCCTTCCCAAGCTCGGATTCTTGGCTCTCGGCTTCGCTATCGCTTGGCTTCTTGACCTGCTTGGACGCAAATTCTCATAATCTTACATCTGATCTTTGAGCGAAAACACCGATAAAACAAAGAGGATTTTATGAAAACTCTACTTCTTATTGACGGTAACTCCATTCTTAACCGCGCGTTTTACGGCATTCGTCCGCTGACGACCTCGTCGGGGCTGAACACCAACGCCGTTTACGGAATGATGAACATTGTCATGCATCATCTGACCGAAAGAAAGCCCGACGCCGTTATGGTCGCATTTGACCGCAAGGCGCCGACCTTCCGTCACAAGGCTGTCGAAAGCTACAAGGCAAACCGCAAGGGTATGCCCCCGGAGCTTGCAGAGCAGCTTCCCTACGCTAAAAAATGTATGGAGCTTCTCGGTCTTAACGTCATTGAGCTTGACGGCTACGAGGCAGACGATATTATCGGCACCTGCGCCTTTATGCCCGACTCCGACACCGAGGTATATATCGTCACCGGTGACCGTGATTCCTTCCAGCTTATCCGTGACAACATTACCGTTCTTCTTGCATCAACAGGCGAGACCAAAATATTTGACCGTGCGGCGTTTAACGAGAAATACGGCGTTCAGCCCGAGCAGTTCGTTGACGTAAAGGCGCTTATGGGCGACACCTCCGACAATATCCCCGGCGTCCCCGGAATCGGAGAAAAGACTGCTCTTAAGCTTATAGCAGATAACGGATCTCTTGACGGCGTTTACGAGCATCTCCATGACGGAATTATCAAGGGAGCTACCCTGACGAAGCTTGAGGGCGGCAAGGACAGCGCATATATTTCGCAGTTTCTGGCGAAGATCATAACCGACGTTCCGCTCGGAATTACCATTTCAGACCTTGAAAGCAAGCCTATGGCGAGGGGCGAGATGAAATCGCTTCTTACCGAGCTTGAATTAAGCTCTATGATAAAGCGTCTCGGGCTTGACAAGGACGAAACGCTGCCTCTTGAAAGCAGCGTCGGAAACGAAAGCTCCGACTGCTACGCTTGTGGGGAATATAAAGAAATTACGGCATCGGAGCTTCTTTCCCTTGATATCCCCTACTCTGCAGTTTCATTTGAAGATGACTTCATAAAGGTCTATGACGGAAGCTGCTCCTATCGGCTTCCGATATCCGAAAAGGATAATATCAAGGACTTTTTCTATAACGAAAGCCGCACCGTGATCGTTTCCGACAGCAAGCGTCTCTGCCTCGATTACGGCAGAGTTGCCTGCAAGTTCTTTGACGTAACGCTTGCCGGCTACGTCGTTGACACGTCGGAAGGTCATTATGAGCTTGAACGGCTTGCAATAAAATATCTCGGAGCCTCGCTCGGTGAAAATTTTGACCGCGCCAAGGTTCTTTACGAGCTTGCTTATGCACTTAACGAAAAGCTTAAGGAAAGCGGTCAAAGCTCGCTTTATTACAACATTGAGGAGCCTCTTTCGGGTGTACTTGCCGACATGGAGCGAGTTGGCTTTAAGATCGACCGCGAGGGACTTAAGGCGTATTCGGACAAGCTTGCAATAAGCTGTGAGGAGTATGCCGAGAGCATATACTTTGAGGCGGGACATGAATTTAATATCAATTCCCCCAAGCAGCTCGGCGAGGTGCTTTTCGACGAGCTTAAGCTCCCCGTTCTCAAAAAGACGAAAACCGGTTACAGCACTAATGCCGAAATTCTTGAAAAGCTCCGTCCCTATCGCACGATAATCGACCGTATTCTTGAATACCGTCAGGCTGCGAAGCTTAAAAGCACCTACGGTGACGGACTTCTTAAGGTCGCAGACGAAAACGGCGTTATTCATTCGTCGTTCAATCAGACTGTGACTGCGACGGGACGTCTGTCCTCCTCCGAGCCGAATCTTCAGAACATCCCGATCCGCACGCCGCTTGGCCGTGAGCTTCGCAGATTCTTCATTCCGAGAAGCGAGGACTATCTCCTTATCGACGCCGACTATTCACAGATCGAGCTTCGTGTTCTTGCCGCAATTTCGGGCGATATGACTATGATAAACGCCTTCGAATCGGGTGAGGATATTCATACCGTTACCGCTTCGCAGGTATTTGGTGTTCCGATAAGTGCCGTTACTCCCGAGCTTCGCAAGCGCGCCAAGGCGGTAAATTTCGGTATCGTTTACGGAATCGGCGGCTTCTCGCTCGGCTCCGATATTGGCGTTTCGAAATACGAGGCAGACAAGTATATAAAGAGCTATCACGAAAAGTACCCGCAGATCGACGAGTATCTTAAGGCAATAGTTGAGGACGGAAAGCGTGACGGCTACGTCACGACCGTTTTCGGCAGAAGAAGATACATTCCCGAGCTTCACGCATCGAATAAAAATCTTCAGGCGTTCGGCGCTCGAGTTGCGATGAACAGCCCGATTCAAGGTGCGGCGGCGGATATAATCAAGATTGCTATGATCAAGGTTGACAAGGCGCTTCGCGAAAGCGGCCTTGATGCGCGACTTATTCTTCAGGTTCACGACGAGCTTATTCTTGAAGCGCACAAGGACTGTGCGAATGAAGCCGCCGAGCTTCTGAAGCGTGAGATGGAGAACGCTGTCGAGCTTGCCGTAAAGATGGAGGCAGAGGTCGGAATCGGCGATAGCTGGTACGACTGTAAATAAGTGCATCTTCCCTTTCGCCTTGACAAATAAGGCGGAGTGTGTTAGAATTAACTGCTGAAAATCAGCAGACTTAACGTACAATATTAAACGTGCCAAAACAGCGCCACGTAATTGTAGGGGGCGACGTCCTCGACGCCCCGTAGTAAAAGTAATGTAATATTATTCTGATACGGCGGGAGCAAGCCCCCGCCCTACGAGAACA
>JAZNXR010000023.1:0-4103 GCA_045593985.1 Eubacteriales bacterium | reverse complement strand
AGCGAAAGCGGCGTAAGAAGGACAACAACGATAGCAATTATGGGATTCAGAATCAGCATAAATACAAGAGTTGCAACAATAGTCATTACGCCGGTAAACAACTGTGTAAAGCCCATAAGCAGTCCGTCCGAGAATTGTTCAACATCAGCAATAAGACGGCTTACAATGTCGCCGACCGGATGTCTGTCAAGATAGGACAAAGGCAAGCGCTGAATTTTAGTGAATGCGTCATTTCTCATATCACGAATTACGTTATAAGTAATTCTGTTGTTAATTACACTCATTAGCCACTGCGCTAAACCACCTATCGCGGCAATAATTGCAGTAATAACGAGCAATTCAGCAACGGCGCGAGAAAAGAGCGTTCCCTCGATCATAAGGTCGATGGCATTACCTATAATGATCGGAATAATTAACGAGGATGCAACGTATGCAAGGGCTAAAATAATGGTTAAAGAGATCAATAATTTGTAGCGCTTAACATACGAAAGCGAACGCTTTAGGGATGAAGCCGAAAATTTTGTCTTTTTCATCGTCTCCACCTCACACATTCCTTGTCTGCGAAATGCAGATTTCACGGTAAAGCTCATTGTTATCGTATAGATCGTCGTGCTTTCCTATGCCTGCGATCTTGCCTTCATCGAGCACGATGATCTTATCAGCGTCCTTAATCGATGAATATCTTTGCGAAACAACGAGTACGGTTGGATTATATTCAAGAGCAGCAATATTTCTGCGAAGCTTAAGATCAGTTAAATAGTCAAGGGCTGATGAGCTATCGTCAAAAATCAGAATTTCCGGACGCTTAACAAGCGCGCGAGCAAGCGCCAAGCGCTGCTTTTGACCGCCCGAAAGATTTCGTCCGTACTGCTCAACAGGGCTATCGATACCGTTATCAAGCTTAGAAACGAATTCAGATGCAACAGCCGTATCAAGTGCTTCAAGCACATCTTCCTCGGTTGCGTTTTTATTTCCGAAAAGGACATTACTTCTAATCGTTCCCGCAAAAAGCTCAGACTTTTGAGGCACGACGCCAATTGAGTCGAGAATTTCAGAAGCATCCATGCCCTTGACGTCCTTACCGCAAAGGAAAATGTTTCCCTTCGATGCATCATAAAAACGACAAATAAGGCTGATTAACGTAGTTTTGCCCGAGCCGGTACCGCCTATAATTCCAATTGTTTCGCCTTTTTCAACCTTGAAGCTGATATCGCTAAGAGCATAATCTCCGCCGTTTGCATATTTGAAAGAAACGTCTCTGAACTCAACATAAGAGCCTGACGATTCTGCCGAACCTTCAAGCTTAACAACAGAAGGCTCGATATCAAGAACACTCTGAACTCGTTTACCGCAAGCAACGGCCTTAGTAATCGTGATAATCAAATTTGCAAGCTTAATAAGCTCGACAAGAATTTGGGACATATAGTTATAAAGAGCCACAACCGCAGCCTGTGTAAGGACTCCAAGCTCGACGCGAAGTCCGCCCTTATAAATCAGAAGTGCGATAGAAAGGTTAATAATAACGAATGTCAACGGATTCATAAGAGACGAGATCTTACCGACAAATTTTTGAGCGAGATTTAGCTCATTGTTCTTTTCGTTGAAGGTTAAAACCTCATCATCTTCCTTTGCAAGCGCGCGAAGCATGCGTGCGCCGTTCAAATTCTCTCTTGTTTTAGCTGTTACGCCGTCAAGACGAGACTGAACACGTCTATAAAGCGGTATGGTCGCAAGCATTACCGAGAATACAACAAGCGCAAGAAGAGGTATAGAATAAAGAAATACCGTTGATGCCTCAGGGCTTACGGTAAACGCCATAATAGCAACACCAAAGACAATAAAGGGCGACCGAAGAAATAGGCGAAGAGTCAGATTTATTCCTGTTTGCACCTGATTCATATCACTTGTCAGGCGATTGATAAGCGTTGACTTTCCAACACGGTCGATGTCGGAATAAGACAGATTCTGAATATGCTTAAAAAGCTTTTCGCGCACTCTTGCCGTAAATCCAACAGCCGCTTTAGCAGAAAAATACTGGGCAGTTATAGAAAGAGCAAGGCCGACGAGTCCCATGATAACGAGAAGCACGGCAGACCAAATGATATAATCGGTATCCTTTTGCTCGATACCGTTATTTATCATATTAAGAACGACATATGGAATAAATAACTCGATCAATGCTTCAAAAAGCTTGAGAAGCGGACCGAGGACACATTCCTTGCCATATCCCTTCATGTTTTTTAGTAATTTAAGCATGAATGACTCCTTATTACGATTTAACCTTATTATTATATCACATTAATGTAACAAATGGAAGTACAAATAAAAAAATAAACCGCAAAATTGCGGTTTATTTTTTAGGACTTATTAGTACATTCCGCCCATTCCGCCTGCCATGGGTGCAGGTGCGGGAGTTTCTTCCTTAATATCAACAACAACTGCCTCGGTGGTAAGAACAATAGATGCAATTGAAGCCGCATTCTGAAGAGCCGAACGTGTAACCTTCGTCGGATCAACGATACCGGTCTTAACCATGTCGACATATTTCTCGGTAGCGGCATTGAAGCCATAACCGATCTTTCTGCTCTTAAGAATGGTATTAACGATAACAGAGCCTTCGTGACCGCTGTTTTCTGCAATCTGACGAATAGGGGCTTCAAGGGCTCTGAGAACGATTCTTGCACCTGTTTTCTCATCGCCTTCAAGAGAATTAACAAGTCTTTGAACATCAGGAATTACGTTAAGAAGTGCAACGCCGCCTCCTGCAACGATTCCCTCTTCAACAGCCGCCTTTGTAGCGTTAAGAGCATCCTCAATACGGAGCTTCTTTTCTTTCATTTCAGGTTCGGTCGCAGCACCAACCTTGATTACGGCTACGCCTCCTGCAAGCTTTGCAAGGCGCTCGTGAAGCTTCTCACGATCAAACTCCGATGTTGTAGTCTCAATGCCGCTCTTTATCTGTGCAACTCTGCTCTTGATCTCATCGGGATCGCCCATTCCGCCAACGATAATGGTATTTTCCTTATTGATCTTGACCTGACGAGCGCGGCCAAGCTGACCGAGAGAAGTTTCCTTGAGGTCGAGTCCGAGCTCATCGGAAATTACCTCACCGCCGGTAAGGACAGCTATATCGCGAAGCATATCCTTTCTTCTTTCGCCAAATCCCGGTGCCTTAACACCTACGCAAACGAAGGTGCCCTTGAGCTTGTTAAGAATAATTGTAGTGAGCGCCTCACCCTCGATGTCCTCGGCAACGATAACAAGCTTCTTTCCCGACTGAAGGATCTGTTCAAGAAGCGGAAGAATATCCTGAATGTTCGAAATCTTCTTATCGGTGATAAGAATGAGAGCATCGTCGATAACTGCTTCCATCTTTTCGGTATCGGTTACCATGTAAGGAGAGATGTAGCCACGGTCAAACTGCATGCCTTCTACGACCTCGCAGTATGTCTCAGCAGACTTAGATTCCTCAACGGTGATAACACCGTCGGAGGAAACCTTTTCCATAGCATCAGCAATAAGGGTTCCGATAACGGGATCATCTGCAGAAACAGTACCTACTCTTGCTATATCATCGGTTCCCTCAATGGGCTTGGAGATTTCAGCAAGTCTTCTAACTGCTACCTCGACAGCCTTCTGAATACCGCGGCGAAGAATCATAGGATTAGCTCCTGCGGTAACATTCTTCATGCCCTCGTGTATAAGAGCCTGTGCGAGAATTGTAGCAGTTGTCGTACCGTCACCTGCTGCATCGTTGGTCTTGATCGAAACCTCTTTAATAAGCTGTGCGCCTGTGTTTTCCATAGGATCGGCAAGCTCGATTTCCTTTGCAATTGTAACACCGTCGTTAATAATCATCGGTGCGCCGAACTTTTTTTCAAGAACGACGTTTCTGCCCTTAGGGCCGAGAGTGATTTTAACGGTATCAGCAAGCTTATCAATACCGCGAAGAAGTGCGGCTCTTGCGTCTGCTCCGTATGAAATATCCTTAGCCATTATTATCTGCCTCCTTAGTCCTCAACAACAGCGAGAATATCGCCCTGTTTTACAATAGTATATTCCTGACCGTCGCATTTTACTTCGGTTCCCGAATATTTGCTGGT